>NZ_JAMYRE010000001.1:0-416806 GCF_040321265.1 Mesorhizobium sp. M0491 | reverse complement strand
ACGACCCAATAAAGCTCAGGGGGCATCGGGCCTTTTGCCGCCGCAAGCCGGTCTGCCCGTCCCCGCGCGGCGGCGGGGGGCCGGGGGGCCGCGTTCCTTGATGCTTTCGCTCAGGCCGCGAGCCGGGCGATGCGCTGCAATCGCCGCAGCGTGGTGTCGTCCTGCAGCGCCTGCTGGAAAAGCGAAATCTCCTGATCGATGCGGTCGCAGAGGGCCTCGGTGTTCCCCTTCAGCAAGCCGCGCGTCTGCAGCAAGGCGGCGACCGGCTTCTTGACGAGTTGTCTTGCCCGGCCAAGGGCTGCCTCCTCGACGGTGCCCCCCGGCACGATCTCCGCGACCAGGCCGAGCGCCCTGGCATCTTCGGCGCGAAGCGTGTCGCCGAGGCAGAAGAAGCGGAAGGCACCGGCATAGCCGAGCTTCTGCGGTGCCAGGATGCTGGTCGCCGCGTCCGGCACCAGGCCGAAATCGACGAACGGCACCCTGAACGTGCTCTCATCGGACGCGATCACCATATCGCAATGGAACAGGATGGTGCAGCCGACACCGACGGCATCGCCATCGACGCAGGCAAGGATGGGCTTGGGAAACGTCGCCAGCGTGCGGAACAGGTCGGTGACGGCGGCGATCAGTTTCTGGTGCTTGGTGGCGTCGAGGAATTCGGAGAAGTCGCCGCCCAGGCAGAAACAGCCTGCCAGGCCGCGCAGCACGACGACGCGAACCTCCTCATTGTCGGCGGCTTCATGGAAGGTCCTTGCCAGGCTTTCATAGGCCCTCCTGTCCAGCACCGGCCGGCCGTCACTCGACGACACGGTGACCACCAGCGTGTGGTTGCGAAGTTCAGGTTGCGGATGTGTGCTCATGACTGTCTCCGATCTCATGACGCACGCCTTTGCCCGAGCATGTCGGGATATCCCCTGGCCAGCACGGGAGCAAAATGATTGCGGCGCGACCGCACCACATCGAGGGTGTGTTCGTTGAAGGTCAGCAAAGTGGCGACGACCTGCTGGTTGCCATAGGTGCGCTGATAGCCCAGCGGGGTCGCCAGGAAATGCAGTTGCAAGGCGCGCAGCACCCACATCGGCTCGAACTCGATGATCACCTTGTCGACGCCGCGCTTCAGCCCCCACTCGACGAAACCGGCAATCAGTTCGGTGCCGACGGTCGAAACGCCGCGACGGCCGTCACGAAAACCGGGAGCCACCGCGTAGCGGGTCAATTCCCAGATGTTTGGACCCGATGGCGGCGTTCCTTCGGAAAGATCGGTCAAGACCTCGGTCAGCAGATGTGGCCGCGTCGTCGGCAACATCCTCTGATAACCTGCCACTTCACCGCCCCTGATGACGATCTGATGGACCGCCTCGTCGTGATCGAACTGGTCGAGTTCGAGCCCGTCAGGCCGCCTGAGGTCATCCCACCCCATCTCTTCGACGAATATCTTGTAGCGCAACCGATGGACGGCCTCCCAAAGGTCGGGACGTTCCATCAATTCCTGGGTTGTAAGGGAAAAAAGCATTCCGCCGTCTCCTGCGTTCAGAGGAAGATACGGCCGTGCTTTGATGAGAAAATTGCGTGATCGCGTAGGCAAAAATTCCAGGTCGGCACGGCCGACCTAACTAATGTAGCCGCGCCGTATCGCTTCCGCGACGGCCTGCACCCTGTTGACGGCACCTAGTTTGCTTTTGGCGTTAAGAAGATGTTTCTCCGAGGTGTGTTCGGAAATGCCGAGGATTTGCGAAATCTCCCATTCGGACTTGCCGACGGCGGCCCATTGCAGGCATTCGCGCTCCCGCGGCGTCAGCACGATATGATCGATGGTGCTGTTCGCCATGGTGTGGAGTTGCATGGCGCGGCCAACCGCGTAGGTCGAGACCAGCGACACCTGGCCGAATTCGGCGACGGACAATTCCACGGCCTCGCCGCCGAGCGACACCATGACGATCTGGCCGTCGAGCGTGATCAACGGAAAGGCCAATCCATCACGCAGTTTGAAGGCGCCGGCATCGCCCATCACTTCGCCGCTGCTCTTGTCGATGCGGATGCCCTGCGACGCCTCGTGCCACTGGAAGGGCGCCTGCAACTGTTTCATATGGCTGACGACGGGGTCATGATCGACATAGTTGCGCGCGACATAGCGCTCCAGCCACTCTCCCGGCCAATCGCAGAGAAGCACATGCTGCTTTTGCTGGCCGGCCGGCGTGCCTGGCTGCGGTACGGTTCCAGCCATCAGTGCGGTGAGACCGAAATCCGATGTTATGCCCAGCAGCCTTTCACAGACCGCCGCCGCCGTTGCGGCGTGCTGCAGTTGGTCTATGTATTCCAGCGTGCGATCGAACTGACCCATCGCAACATCAACCCCATGTTGCCTCGTGCATTGCGGCCAATGATGCGTGCCTGATTTACACTTCGCCACCGACCACGGATTGCAAATCGCATACTTATTTTGTGGCTTCCCTCACCGAGGCGGCCGGAGCTGATTTGCAAACCGGTTGAATCATATCCTGAAATCGGCGGGTTGAAATCAAAAACCATTGTGCCTGTACCATTTTCGTACCAAAACCGGTGCGAGCACGACTGTGGCGGAGTTTTATCTTGGCGTTCCGGTGGAGATCCTTCGCCTTTGCGATGCTGATCGGATTGCTGTCGTTCGCCGACGGCGCGCGCGCCGCGGCGCCTCAGGTTCCGATGCTGTGGGATGCCAAGGAGCGGCTGCCCAAACCAGACCTTTCGACGCTGCCCCGGCTGAGATTCCTGACCACCACGGACTTCCCGCCCTTCAACTTCCTCGACGGTGCGGGAAAGCTGTCCGGCTTCCATATCGATCTGGCACGCGCCATCTGCGCCGAGCTTGGCATCGTCGAAAAATGCCAGATCCAGGCCCTGCCTTGGGCCGAGCTGGAAGGCGCACTGCGGAAAGACGAAGGCGAGGCGATCATCGCCGGCATCGCCGCAACACCGGAATCGCGCACGACCTACGCCTTCTCGCGCTCCTATCTACAGTTTCCAGCGCGCTTCATCATGCCGAAGAGCAAGGCACTGACCGAGCCCATCTTTGACAAATTGCACGGCAAGCGTGTCGGCGTGATATCAGGCTCGGCGCATGAGCGCATGCTGCGCGACTATTTCAGCACGGTTCAGGTCATCCCTTTCGACAGGCCGGAAGACCTCTATGCCGATCTCAAGGCCGGCAAGGTCGACGCCGCCTTCGGCGACGGCATGCGCCTGGCTTTCTGGCTGGGCGGCTCGGACGCGGCGGGCTGCTGCCGCTTTGCCGGCGGGCCCTATCTGGCGCCCGAATATCTGGGCACTGGCATGGCCATCGCCACCAAAGCGGACAATCCGGCGCTGGCCGCCGCGATCGATTACGCGCTGCAGGAAATTTCGATGAAAGGCACGTTCGCGGAATTTTATCTGCGCTACTTTCCGGTCAGTTTTTTCTGATCCGGTTCCGTCAGCTTTGCCGGCCTGAGCTGCATCTCAACAGCGCCCGGCCAAGGACTTTCAGGTCAGCGTGCGCAGCCGCGCCTTGGCCGCGCGGCCGATGGCAGCAACCGTCAGCGTGTCGAGATCGAGCTGACGACGGATCAGCTGCAGCACCCGCACTTCTTCCATGCGCATTTCGAGGTCGACGGCGGCAACCTCGAAGGCGGCGGCATAGGCGGTATCGCGCAGCCGCTCAGGCAAGACCTCGGCGACTTCAGCCAGCACGCCCTCCAGCCCATGCTTTTCGTGCAGGCGCTTCTGGCAGTCCTGGGCGACGCCGACCAGCCTGTCGTGGTTGAAGTCCTCGAACACCGGCCAGGAGCGGACGACCTCGCCGATCCGCGCCAGTTCGACATCGGTCATGTCGCGGTCGGAGGCCGAGGTGATGACCATCAGATAGATCAGGGCTTCATGAGGTGTCGGCAATTTTTTCTCCTCGAACCGGACCTCGAAGTTAGGAACGCCCATTCTGCACCGCAAGGAAAAAGCGCCGCACGCGTTGACGCTCCGGCGCTGCACGCCTAGAGACCGGTTGAAAAACCCTTGCTGCGGCCCGCCTTCGGGCCGGCAAATGATTTGGAAAACTGTGACATGGCGGGATCAAACATCATCGATCTCAACCCCGAGCTACTGGCGGCCGCGACCGAAAGCAAGGCGTGGCCGTTCGAGGAGGCCAAAAAGATCATCGAGCGCTACAAAGGCGCCGACTTCCCGCAAACAGTCCTGTTCGAGACCGGCTACGGGCCGTCCGGCCTGCCGCATATCGGCACGTTCGGCGAGGTGGCGCGCACCTCGATGGTGCGCCATGCCTTCCGCGTCCTGACGCAGGACAAGGTCGCGACCAAGCTGCTGTGCTTTTCCGACGATATGGACGGCATGCGCAAGATACCCGACAGTGTGCCGGACCGCGCCGCGCTCGAGCCGCATCTGCACAAGCCGCTGTCGTCGGTCCCCAACCCCTTCGGCGGCGACTATGCGAGCTTCGCCGACCACAACAACGCGATGCTTTGCCGCTTCCTCGACACGTTCGGCTTCGACTACGAGTTCGCCAGCGCGACGCAATACTACAAAGCCGGCCGTTTCGATGCGATGCTGCTGCGCGCCGCCGAACGCTATGAGCAGATCATGGCGGTGATGCTGCCGACGCTCGGGCCCGAGCGGCAGGCGACCTACAGCCCGTTCCTGCCGATCTCGCCGAAGAGCGGCCGGGTGCTTTACGTGCCGATGAAGCATGTCGACGCCAAGGCCGGCACCATCACCTTCGACGACGAGGGCACCGAGACCACGCTTTCGATCACCGGCGGCCGCGTGAAGCTGCAGTGGAAGCCGGATTTCGGCATGCGCTGGGCAGCGCTTGGCGTCGATTTCGAAATGTTCGGCAAGGACCACCAGACCAATGCGGTGGTCTACGACCGCATCTGCAACATTCTGGGCGGACGGGCGCCGGAGCATTTCGTCTACGAACTGTTCCTCGACGAGAACGGCCAGAAGATCTCGAAGTCGAAAGGTAACGGGCTGACCATCGACGAGTGGCTGACCTATGCGCCGACCGAAAGCCTCGGGCTCTACATGTACCAGCGGCCGCGGCAGGCCAAGAAGCTGTATTTCGACGTCATCCCGCGGGCCGTGGACGAATACTATACGTTCCTCGCCGCCTATCCCCGGCAGGACTGGAAGGAACGGCTGGGCAATCCGGTCTGGCACATGCATGACGGCAACCCGCCCGCGATCGACATGCCGGTGCCGTTCTCGCTGCTGCTCAATCTGGTCAGCGCCTCCAACGCGCAGAACAAGGATGTGCTGTGGGGGTTCATTTCACGTCATACGCAAGGCGTGACGCCAAAGACGCATCCCGAGCTCGACCGGCTGGTCGGCCATGCGATCCGCTATTTCGACGATTTCGTGAAGCCGACGAAAACCTTCCGGCCCGCCGACGAGGTCGAGCGCGAGGCGCTGGCAGCCCTCGACGAAGCGCTTGGCGCGCTGCCGGCGGACGCCAGCGGCGAAGCGATCCAGAACGCCTCGCTCAATGTCGCACGCAGGATCGAGCGCTATCAGGATCATTCCAAGCAGAGCCCGGAAGGCGGCCCCGGCGTATCGGGCGCCTTCTTCCAGATGATCTACCAGGTGCTGATCGGCCAGGAGCGCGGCCCGCGCTTCGGCTCGTTCGCAGCACTCTATGGCGTTGCCGAGACACGTGCGCTCATTGAGCGGGCGCTGGCTGGTCAGCTGGCTTGAGCACGCCGTCGGCCTCTTCCAGGATCGAACTCGGCGCCTGAGGCGCCGGGCTCGGTGCGGCCGGCATCGCCGGCAGGCCGGAAAGGTTCGGCGCCGACCCAAAAATGCCCTTCTTCGCCGTGCGTGCCTTGTCGCCGGCCTCGACATAGGGCCCACCCTTGGCGGCGCGCGCCCAGCCATTTTCGACCAGCCACTGACCGACATCCTGCTTGCCGATCCGGCACTCGGCTGCGATCAGGTCGCGGCCACCCTGCGGCGGCACCGTGCAGACCACCGCGCGGCCGCGCAGGAAGGCGCGGAACGCCGTCCGCGCCCGGACGCCGCACGGCCAGGGCTTGCCGTCCTCGCTGCAGGTCTCGTCCTGCCTGACGATATCGATGCCGGAAACCGCGACCGAGTAACCCTTTGCCTCGATCAGGCCGGCGGCCGGCGCAACCGGCTGGAACAGCTTTGTGCCGTTCCAATCGTCAGGCATTTTCGGCTTGGGTGGCACAGCCAGCGCGAGCTTGCTCAACGGCTCGCGCGGCTCGACCCGTTCAAGCCCGTCGGCGGGCAGTTCCGGCGGCGCGACGATTTCGGGATCGATTGCCCTTGAATGCGGCTTCGGCGGCTGTGGAGCTGCGATGGCTGAGGTGGCCGGCTCCTGCGGCACCGTCCCGGCAGCCTGCTGCGCCATCGTATCGGCGCCCGGATCAAGCTGGTCCACGGCAATGACGCTTTCACTTCCTTTCAACGTGCGACCGCCGGTGACGACCATGGCCGCCATCACAGGGACCATCAGAACCGCCAGCGCATGATGGAGAAGCCGCACCAGCTTGACCTATTGGCTTGCCCAGACAATCCGCGCCACCCACTCGACATCGCGCATGGGAATGTCGCGGTCGGGATGATCGGGATTGAGCGAGACCAGCGCAATCGACTTGAGGCTCTGGCGCTCGAGCACCTTGGCCATCACCTCGCCTGATGTGGTCTTGACAACGACGCGATCGCCCTTGCGGGTGACGGCGCCCGGTTCGACGATGAGGACGTCGCCATTGCGGTAGAGCGGCAGCATGGAATCGCCCTGCACCTGCAGCGCGTAGGAGCTCTCGGTCGATTGCGCCGGCAGTTCGACCAGATCCCAACCCTGCCCGACTGGAAAGCCGGCATCGTCGAAGAAGCCGCCGGCGCCGGCTTGGGCAAAGCCGAGCAACGGCACGGAGCTTCTGCGGGCGACCGAAGCGGCATGGCTGGTCGAAGCACCATTGCTTATCCCGGGCCGGCCTTCGATCAGACCGGTGAATTCGTCGAGTGAGGCGCCCGTTGCCTCGATGATCTTGGCCAGTGATTCGGTCGAGGGCCAGCGCGGCCGGCCATCCGACGACAAACGCTTCGACTTGTTGAAGGCAGTGGAATCGAGCCCCGCACGCTTGGCCAAACCCGAGGCCGAAAGCGAATAGCGCTTGGCAAGAGCATCGATGGCAGCCCAGACTCGGTCGTGCGAGAGCATGCTCGCTCTCCTTCGGTGCAGGAAAAAATACCTTTCCCTTCTAGTCTTGGAATGTCGTTTTGTCCACCGGTCGTGGAGTGGTTGCAAACGTTCCCGTCGATCGCGGAAAGTCCGATTACCGGGATCGATCGACGCCCTTGGCCAAGCTGCGCAGACCCTGGTGCGATGTCATGAAAATCCGCTCCGTTTGCGTCGGTGGCCGCGGGTTCACGGCACGACCAAGTGCCGCAACGACCTCGTCAATCTCAAGGAAGTTGCGAGCCTTGCGATCGTAGACGCCGGCCGTCGTCAGGATCAACGCGGCCGTCTCGCCATTGTCGAGGACGAAGCGGTGCTTGCCGACAACCTGGGTGCCTTCCCAGGTCTCGATCGAGGACACCACTTCGAAGCGGCGCCACAGCCTGATCTCGCGTGCATAGACCGCCTGCAGTCCGCCCATCATCGGCGCCCAGCCATTCTTCCTTGCCAGCGTGATGAGGCCTGCACGAACAAACAGGTCGATGCGGCCGAGATCGGCCAGCATCATGTAGCGCGCATTGTTGAGATGGATGTTGAAATCGATGTCGGTCGGCAGGCAGCGGAAAGCCAGCCGGCCTTCGCCGCCCATCACATAGGGGCCACGGCTGCGTGCCGTGGCCATCATGCGCACCATGCGCGCCCAGACATACATTACAGCGCCGCGCGTCCTCTTGGACGCGCAAAGGACGCTGCAAGACGCTTGATTTTGCTCATGCGTCAGGCTGCCTGCTTCACGTCGCCTTTCGCATAGGGATCGAAGCGCTGGTAGAAGCTCTCGCCCTTCTCGGCCATGTCGAGCAGCAGCTTGGGCGCCTTGAACTCGGCGCCGTATTTCTTCTGCAGGTTCTTGGCGATCTTGACGAACGCCTTGGCGCCGATGCCGTCGATGTAGGACAGCGCACCGCCGGTGTAGGGAGCGAAGCCGAAAGCGAGGATCGAGCCGACATCGGCCTCGCGCGGGTCGGTGACGATGCCTTCTTCCATCACCCGCGCCGCTTCCAGCGCGATGGTGACCAGCAGCCGCTGCTGCAGTTCCCCATAATCGACCTTCTCGGGTGCAAGCTGCGGATAGAGATCCCTAAGGCCCGGCCACAGCTTCTTCTTGGCGGGCTTTGCCGGGTAATCGTAAAAACCCTTGCCGTTCTTGCGGCCGAAGCGGCCGTGATCGTCGACCATGGTGTTGATCAGCGCCATCTGCTTGGGATCGACCGCCTTGTCGCCCAAATCCCTGATGGTCTGCTTCATGATCTTCTGGGCAAGGTCGATGGCGGTCTCGTCGGTCAGCGCCAGGGGGCCGACCGGCATGCCGGCTGCCTTCGCCGCGTTCTCGATCATCGGCGCGGGAACGCCCTCGATCAGCATCTTGTAGGCTTCCGACATGTAGCGCAGCACGCAGCGATTGACGTAGAAGCCGCGCGTGTCGTTGACGACGATCGGCGTCTTCTTGATGGCGCGAACGAAGTCGATCGCGGTGGCCAGCGCCTTGTCGCCGGTCTTCTTGCCCAAAATAATCTCGACCAGCATCATCTTGTCGACCGGCGAGAAGAAATGGATGCCGATGAAATTCTTCGGCCGCGCCGAATTCTTGGCCAGCGACGAGATCGGGATGGTGGAGGTGTTCGACGCGAAGATCGCCGATGGCTTCAGCACGGCTTCCGCCTGTTCGGTGGCGCTCTTCTTCACGCTCGAATCCTCGAAAACGGCCTCGACCACCAGATCGCAGCCGGCAAGGTCGGCATAGTCCGCCGTCGGCGTGATCAGCGACAGCAGTTTGTCCTTGTCCTCCGGCTTGGCGCGGCCCTTCTTAACCTGATCCGAGATCAGGCCGTCGGAATGCGCCTTGCCCTTGGTAGCCGACTCCAGATCACGGTCGAGCAGCACCACCGGGACGCCGGCCTTGGCGGTGACATAGGCGATGCCCGCGCCCATGAAGCCGGCCCCGAGAATGCCGACCTTCTTGAACTTGGTTTCGGGCACGCCGGCCGGGCGGCGGGCGCCCTTGTTCAGTTCCTGCAGCGACACAAACAACGAGCGGATCATCGCCGCCGCTTCCCTGGTCTGCATGATCTCGGTGAAATAGCGCTGCTCGATGCGCAAGGCGGTGTCGAACGGCACCAGCAGGCCTTCATAGACGCATTTGAGGATCGCGGCGGCGGCGGGATAGTTGCCGTAGGTCTCGCGACGCAGGATGGCGATGGCCGGTGGCCACAGATTGGCGCCCGCCACCGAGTAGATCGGGCCGCCGGGCAGCTTGAAACCCTTCTCGTCCCAAGGAGCGACCGGCTTCAGGCCGTTCCTGATCATCGCCTTGGCGGTCTCGACCAATCTGACCGGCTCGGCGATCTCATGGATCAGGCCCATAGACTTGGCCTTCTGCGGCGACAGTGTCTGGCCGGAGGTCAGCATCTGCAGCGCCTGCTGCTGATCGGTCAGCCGCGGCACGCGCTGGGTGCCGCCGGCGCCCGGGAAGATGCCGATCTTCACCTCCGGAAGCGCCATCTTCACCTTGTCGCTGTCGGCGGCGACACGGCCGTGGCAGGCGAGCGACAATTCGAAGGCGCCGCCCATGCAGGTGCCGTTGATCGCCGACACCCACGGCTTTCCGCAAGTTTCCAGCTTGCGAAACAGGCCGGTCATCATGCCGGCATTGTCGAACAGCGCCTTGGTCGCCTTTTCGGCGTCCTTGCCCTTTTCCGCGGCGAAGGTCGTCAGCATCTTCTGCAGCAGGGTGATGTCGGCACCGCCGGAGAAGGTGTCCTTGCCGGAAGTGATCACGGCGCCCTTGATGGCGGCATCACCAGCCACCTTGTCGACAATGGCGTTCAATTCCCGCATCGCCTCTTCGGTGAAAACGTTCATCGAGCGGCCAGGCATGTCCCAGGTGACCAGCGCAATGCCGTCGGCGTCGATGTCGAGGGTGAAATTGGTGTAGCTCATCGTTTCTCTCCCCGTCAGACGCGTTCGATGATGGTTGCGGTTCCCATGCCGGCGCCGATGCACAGCGTCACCAGAGCGGTGTTGAGATCGCGGCGCTCGAGTTCGTCCAGCACCGTGCCGAAGATCATCGCGCCGGTGGCGCCGAGCGGATGACCCATAGCGATAGCACCGCCATTGACGTTGATCTTGTCGTGATCGATGTCGAACGCCTGCATGTAGCGCAGCACCACCGAAGCGAAGGCTTCGTTGAGCTCGAACAGGTCGATGTCCGAGAGCTTCATCTTGGCGCGCTTCAACAGCTTCTCGGTGACGTCGACCGGGCCGGTCAGCATCAGCACCGGCTCGGAGCCGATGTTGGCGAAGGTGCGGATGCGGGCGCGCGGCTTCAGCCCCATCGCCTTGCCCGCCTTCTTCGAACCGAGCAGCACGGCGGCGGCGCCATCGACGATGCCGGAGGAATTGCCGGCATGATGGACGTGATTGACCTCTTCCACCTCGGGATGCTTCTGCACGGCGACGGCATCGAAGCCGCCCATTTCGCCTGGCATGACGAAGGACGGGTTGAGCGAGGCCAGCGACTGCATGTCGGTGGACGGGCGCATATGTTCGTCATGGTCGAGGATGGTCAGGCCGTTCTGGTCCTTGATCGGGACGACGGAATTCTTGAAGCGGCCATCGGCCCAGGATTTGGCGGCGCGCTTCTGGCTCTCGACCGCATAGGCGTCGACGTCGTCTCTGCTGAAGCCGTATTTGGTGGCGATCAGGTCGGCCGAGATGCCTTGCGGCACGAACCAGCCGGGCAGGCCGACCGAAGGATCCATGAACCAGGCGCCGCCCGAGGCGCCCATGCCGACACGCGACATCGATTCGACGCCGCCGGCAATGACGATCTCATCGGCGCCCTGCGCGATCTTGGCGGCGCCGAAATTGATGGCGTCGAGCCCGGAAGCGCAGAAGCGTGAGATCTGCATGCCGGGCGCCTTGGTGTCGTAGCCGGCCTCGAAGGCGGCGGCGCGCGGAATGACCGAGCCGGCTTCGCCGACCGGATCGACGCAGCCGAAGATGATGTCATCGACATTGCCGGTGTCGAGCCCATTGCGGTCGCGCAGCGCCTCGAGCGTCTTGGCGGCAAGCCGCACCGCCGGCACCTCGTGCAGCGATCCGTCCTTCTTGCCCTTGCCGCGCGGTGTGCGCACAGCGTCATAGACATAAGCTTCAGCCATTTGCTTGCTCCTTGGGTTTGCCGGTCGTTGCCCTCAGAGAGAGCGGCCGATCAGCAATTTCATGATCTCATTGGTGCCGCCGTAGATGCGCTGGACGCGAGCGTCGCGGAACATGCGGGCGATCGGATATTCATTCATGTAGCCATAGCCGCCATGCAGTTGAAGGCATTCGTCGACTACTTTTCCCTGCAGGTCGCTGAGCCAGTACTTGGCCATCGACGCGGTCACAGGATCGAGGCCGCCGGCGATGTGGCGGGTGACGCAATCATTGTAGAAGACGCGGCCGATGGTGGCCTCGGTCTTGAGTTCGGCCAGCTTGAACTGGGTGTTCTGGAAATCGATGATCGCCTTGCCGAACGCCTTGCGCTCCTTGACGTAACGAATAGTCAGCGCCAGCGCCCGCTCGATCATCGCAATGGCGCCGGTGCCGATCTGCAGTCGCTCCTGCGGCAGTTGCTGCATCAGCTGGACGAAGCCCTGCCCTTCCTCGTGGCCGAGCAGGTTGGAGGTCGGCACGCGCATGTCGTTGAAGAACAGCTCCGACGTGTCGTTGGCCTTGAGCCCGATCTTGTCGAGGTTACGGCCGCGCTGAAAACCTTCGACCTCGTCGGTCTCGACGACGATCAGCGAGGTGCCCTTGGCGCCCTTCTCCGGATCGGTCTTGGTGACGACGATGATGAAGTTCGCAAGCTGCCCATTGGTGATGAAGGTCTTGGAACCGTTGATCTTGTACTGGTTGCCATCCTTCTGCGCCCGCGTCTTGACGCCCTGCAGGTCGGAGCCGGCGCCGGGCTCGGTCATGGCGATGGCGCCGATCAGCTCGCCGGTCGCCAGTTTCGGCAGCCATTTCTTTTTCTGCTCCTCGGAGCCGTAGTGGAGGATATAAGGGGCGACGATCGAATTGTGCAGGCCGATGCCGAACCCGTCGACACCGACATGGCCGATGGCCTCGATGATAGCGCTCTCATGCGCGAATGTGCCGCCGGAACCGCCATATTCCTCCGGCATCGAGGCGCAGAGCAGGCCGGCGGAACCTGCCTTCAGCCAGCTTTCGCGATCGACCATCTCGTTCTTCTCGAACTCGTCGTAGCGCGGCGCGATCTCCTCCGACATGAAGCGATGCGCCATGTCGTAGAGCATGCCGACCTCGTCCGCCGCCCAGGCGGGCTTCGGAAGGCCAAGGATTTCAGCTGGGTTGGTCATGCTGGTATGATACTCCTCCCGAGATGCATCATCGAAACTGAAGCCGGCGCACTGCCGCAACGACCCCTCCCGGCCCTTCGGGCCACCCTCCCCTCGAGAGGGAGGGGGACGCAGGTCATCTTTAGAACGCTTCCGCCGGCAGTGCCATCAATGTGTCGGCGCCGCTCGAAATGCGGGCGAGATGCGCCGACGTCTCCGGCATGATCCGCTCCATGAAGAAGCGCCCCGTCACGACCTTGTTGTCGTAGAAAGCCACGTTGTTTTCATAAGAGGATTGCGCGCCATTGGCGTCAGTCTTGCCAAGTGCCACCTTGGCCATCTGCGCCCACATATAGCCCAGAGCAACCAGGCCGAAGAGATGCATGTAGTCGGTCGAGGCCGCACCGGCATTGTCGGGCTTGGCCATGCCGTTCTGCACCAGCCACATGGTCGCCGCCTGCAAATCGTTGAGACCTTTCTTCAGCGCCTTGGTGAATGGCGCCATCTTCTCGTCGGAGCGGTTCTCCTCGCAGAACTCACCGACCTCCTTGAAGAAGGCCTGCACGGCGCGGCCGCCATTCAGGCCGAGCTTGCGGCCGACGAGGTCGAGCGCCTGGATGCCGTTGGCGCCTTCATAGATCATGGCGATGCGGGCATCGCGCACGAACTGGCTCATGCCATGCTCTTCTATGTAGCCGTGACCGCCGAACACCTGCTGCGCCATGACGGCGTGGTCGAACCCTTTGTCCGTGAGCACGCCCTTGACCACCGGTGTCATCAGGCCGGTGTAATCGTCGGCGGCCTGGCGGTCCTTATCGTCGCCGGAGCGGTGGGCAATATCGGACTTGATCGCCGTCCACAGCGCCAGCGCGCGGCCGGCCTCGTTGAAGGCTTTCATGGTCATCAGGCTGCGGCGGATGTCGGGATGGACGATGATCGGGTCGGCCTTCTTGTCCGGCGCCTTCGGCCCCGACAATGAGCGGCCCTGCAAACGGTCCTTGGCGTAGCCGACAGCGTTCTGGTAGGCGATCTCCGACAGCGAAAGCCCTTGCAGGCCCACACCAAGGCGCGCCTCGTTCATCATCGTGAACATCGCCTTCAGGCCGCCATTGGCCTCGCCGAGCAGCGTGCCCTCAGCCTCGTCATAGTTCATGACGCAGGTCGAATTGCCATGGATGCCCATCTTCTCCTCGATCGAGCCGCAGGAGACGGTGTTCCTGGTGCCCGGATTGCCCGACGGGTCGAGCTTGAGCTTCGGCACGATGAACAGCGAGATGCCCTTGACGCCTTCCGGCGCGCCCTCGATGCGGGCCAGAACCAGATGGACGATGTTGTCCGACATGTCGTGTTCGCCGGCCGAGATGAAGATCTTCTGGCCTGAAATTTTATAGGTGCCATCGCCGTTCGGCACCGCCTTGGTGCGCAACAGGCCGAGATCCGTGCCGCAATGCGGCTCGGTCAGGTTCATGGTGCCGGTCCAGGCACCCTCGATCATCCTCGGCAACCATGTCGCCTTCTGCTCGTCGGTGCCGTGGGTGATGATCGCGGCGATCGCACCCTGCGTCAGGCCCGGATACATCATCAAGGACATATTGGCCGAGACCATATATTCGGCGACAGCGGTGTGCACGGCATAGGGCAGGCCCTGGCCGCCGAACTCGACGGGTGCGGCCAATCCCATCCAGCCGCCCTCACGATACTGGTCGAAGGCCTCCTTGAAGCCTTTCGGCGTGGTCACCGAGCCATCGTCGTGACGCACACAGCCTTCCATGTCGCCGACACGGTTCAGCGGATGCATGACGTTTTCGGCGAGCTTGGCGCCTTCGGCGAGGATCGCCTCGAGTACATCGGGCGTGGCATCGGCAAATCCGGGAAGGGTCGAATAACGCTGGTAACCCAGAACCTCGTTGAGCACGAACAGCGTATCCTGTACCGGAGCCCTGTATGTCGGCATGCTTTTTCTCCACCCTGCAAACCCGGTCCGAATACCCCGAAGACAAGCCAGGGCGGCATGCGGACCCATATTGGGAGTGGGATAGCAAAAATTGACGTTTGCGTAAACGTCAATTTTTTCGATGCGACAAGATTCCCCGCCCACTGGAGCAATGAGCGTAGCGGCGCGACGTTGCGCAAGCCAGCGCCGAAAGGCCATAAGAGTGGGCCAGGACAACGAAAGCCGCGTGGCAGGCCACGCGGCTCGACAGAACTCGGACAATCAGCGGACGACTTGGTGTCTGGCGCAACTCCTGACGGAATTGCTTTAGCTGGCGGCGCTCGCCTGCGGCGCCGAACGCTCGCTCAGCATCTGGCGCACCGCCGACATCGAGCCGCTCAGCTCGTTGATGGCGTCGTCGATCAGCGCCCTTTGCTTCTGCAGGCGGGCAAGCTGCTTTTCCGACTTGTCCAGCGCGAGCTTGAGCTGCTTGGTGTTTGAACCGGTCGGATCGTAGAGATCCATCATCTGCTTGACGTCACGCAGCGAGAACCCGACCTTGCGGCCAAGCAGGATCAGCTTGAGGCGGGCCTTGTCGCGGCGCGTGTAGAGACGGGTCGACCCGTCACGCTGCGGGTTGAGCAGGCCTTTGTCTTCGTAGAAACGCAGCGTGCGCAGCGTCACTCCATATTTCTTCGCCATCTCGCCGATGCGGACGAGGTCCTCGCCGGCTTCGGCAGACATATTGGTATTGGCCGCGGTCTCGCCGGCCGAGATAAGCTTCATGGTCACTGGCTTCCCCGTCTGGTGGCGTCGCGGTCCCGGACCGTGCGTCGCCTGACTGGAAGCGGGGGCCTGCTTCCAGTCGTGGTTTCAACAAACAAATCGCAAACATGCGCTCAATGCGCCTTTTACGTTTACGTCAATTCTATACCGATTGCCGCATGATGACGCAAGGGCGTTCTGCGCGCCGCCCTTTATGCCGCACCGTCAGGCCAGCAGCCGACATCCTTTCAATTTCTTAAGTTTGGTTAACGCGTTGTTTACCACGTTGGGGGAAATGTGGGCGCGTCGGCTACCCGTGTTTATCCTGTATCGAATTTTTCACGGTTTTTCGGAGCGCGGGCGAGAGCCCGGGAAGCTCGTCTTCCGCCGCGGCATCGCCGCCGGTCGCCTTCGTTCCGATAGGGACCTGGGGGAACTGGCCGCGAGCCAGCCATTCTGAAAGACGGACGCACCGATGAACAGCAAGCGGTCCTATCTCGATACACTCAATGCCGGCAGGCAGCGCAGGCCGCAGACCACGCTCGAGCAGTTGAACCAGTCGCTGGAGACGCTGGAGCAGCGGCTGGAGCGGACGCGCGAGGATCCGATGGCACGTCCCGATCCCCGCCAACCAGATCTGCGCCAACCCGATCCCCGCCAATATGGTGCCGACGCGCGCTATCCCGCCGCCCGGCCCTCTGGCCAGCAGCGCTGGTATGAGGACCCGCAGCCCGCGCCGCGTCCGAAGAGCCCGCTGCAGGGAGCCGCCGCTTTCGAGCAGAATTACCAGGCCATTGCCCGCGATATCGATCGCGTGCGCGGCCAGGAGGATGGCGTTGCCATGGTCGGCAAGATCGCCGGCGAATTGCGCGGCATGCGCGAGGAACTGCGCCACCAGATGACCGCAGGTCTGCAGCGGGAATTCGAAGCGCTGCGCAAGGACATCGAGCGGGCATTCCAGTCAGGCGCAAGGCCCGGTGCTTCGGCCAAGGGCAGTGCTGAACTCGGCCTTGAGTTCGAGCGGCTTTCGGGCGCCATCCAGACCCTGGCCGAGAAGAGCGACGACAGAAGCGTCAACATGCTGCGGCTCGAGCTTGAACAGGTCAAAGCCGCACTCGAAACGCTGGCACGCGAAGAGAGTGTGCAGAAGGTCGACCGCCGCTGGGACGATTTCGATCGCCGCTGGACGGCGTTCGAAGACCGCGTCGACGCCGACCAGCGCAAGCGCTCGGACGACCCGGGCCTGTCCGCTCTGACCGCCCGGCTGGAGCAGATCAGCAATGCCGTCAACAATTTGCCGGAATCGTTGTCGCTGCGCTCGCTGGAGGAGAAGGTGCGCACGCTTGCCGGCGCTGTCGACCATTTCGCCAGCCAGCAGGACAATCGCGGCAGCGACACACTTGGCATGATCGACGAGCGGCTGGACGAGATCTCCCGCGCCATCGTCGCATCCACGGTCGCGGCGCAAGCCAATTCATTCGACCACGAGGCTTTCGAGCGCATCGAGAGGCGGATCGACTCGCTTGCCAGCCAGATCGAGGAAGTGGCGCAGGATCGTCCAGGCAACGCGGTCATGGACCGGCTGAGCACGCTGTCCGGTCGGGTCGACGAGCTCGGCGGTCGCGCCAATCTGCCCGAGCAGGCGATGGAGCGCCTGGCCAAGCAGATCGCACTCATCGCCGACAAGATCGACCAGGCGCCCGCCATGCCTGACGCCGACTACATCTTCCATGGGCTGGAGCAGCGCTTCGACGTGCTGTCGAGCATGATGGAACGCCGCCAGGGTGACGCCATCGAACAGGGCAACATGCTGTTCCGCGATCTCGAGCGCAGACTGGACGAGGTTGCCGACAGGCTCGACCAGCGCATGCCGCAGGTCGACAGCGCCGGCATCATGGAAGCCATCGATGCCCGCTTTACGGCGCTCGCCAAGCGTATGGAAACGCGTGTGCCCGATCCCGCGGGCGAAGCCGCGATCCGCGGCCTGGAGAGCCGGCTCGAAGACATTTCAAGCCGGCTGGACGCGTCGGCCGCACAGGTCGCCGGCATCGATCCGGCGCTGATCCGCAGCCTGGAAGCACAGGTTGCCGGCCTGTCCGCTCATCTTTCCAAGCCCAGCACCCCGCTGCCGGAATTCGAGGACATCAGCCCGCGTCTCAACGAAATTGAAAAGTCGCTCGCAGGAACCCGCGATTCCATCCTTGGCGCGGCGCGCGAAGCGGCCGAGAACGCAGTGCAATCGCTGGCCGGTTCGAGCGCCAATACGACCGCGGTTTCCGGCCTCGCCCAGGATTTGAAGACACTTGAAACGCTGACGCGGCGCTCCGACGAGCGCAATTCGAGAACGTTCGAGGCCATCCACGACACGTTGCTCAAGATCGTCGACCGGCTAGGTTCGCTCGAACCCGGCGAGCCGGTCGAGGCGATGAGCGAATTGCTGGATGCGGCACCGGCCGAGCCGAGCAACTGGCGCGGCGCCCGGCGGCCCAAGATGGCTGTCGACGCGCCGTCGATGGATATCGATCAGCCCCTGCCATTGACCGGGGACATGGCCGATCTCGATGGCCGTGCCGCCGCCATCCTGCGCAACGAGCCGAGTGCGCGTGGCGACCTGGGTACGCGTGGCGACCTGGGTATTGGTATCGGCACGCGCACGCCGGCCGAGGCTGCGGCGGCGGCTGCCATGGCCGCGCTCGGTTCGGACACGATCGCCGAGAAAGGCGAACAGGCAGGCGGCCGCAAGTCGTTGTTCGGTGGCCTGGCTCGCGCCTTCAAGGGCAAGAAGGAGGCGGACATGCCGCCACTGGCCGGCTCGGCGCCGAGTGCCCCGATCCCGAGCGTCGATCTCGACGAGCCGCTCGATCCGAAAATGGCCAACCGGCCGCTGGAGCCCGGCTCCGGCGCACCTGACCTCAATGCCATCATGAAGCGCGTGCGTGACGAGCGCGGCCAGCCGGCCAAGCCCAGCGACACCGATGCCGCCAAATCGGATTTCATCGCCGCGGCCCGGCGCGCGGCGCAGGCCGCGGCCGGCGCGGCCGGTGCGCGGAAGCGCCAGTCGACGGTGACCGGACCGGTGAAGGCGCTGCGGATCGGCGACCTGCTCAAGGCACGGCGCAAGCCAATCCTGATGGGGACAACCGCGATCCTGCTGGCGCTGGGCGCTCTGCAACTGGGCAAGGCCTTCTTCGCTGATCCGGCCCAGGTGGCGAGCAACGATGTCGCGCCGATCGTCGCCTCGCAGCCGGTGCAGACCGCCTCGCTCGATGCCGCGAGCCAGCCAAAGACGGACGCGCAGCCCGCGGCAGTGGAAAGCGCGCCGGACCATGCCGTCAGACAGGCCGAGCCGTCCGCACCGGCAACCAAGGACGACATGGCCGCGCAAAGCATGATTGCCACGCCGTCAGGCGCCGAGCCGTCGATGGGTGCCGCGCCGACCGCCGAGCCGGTTCCGGCGCCCGTCGCCTTGGCCACATCGGCCGATGCGAACCCAGCGGTGTCCGAGACAACAGCCCCGGCTGCGCCGCCCTCGACCGTTCCGGTCGCCCCGGAAGCTGCCGATACCGACACCGGCATCCAGCCTATGGCGGCAGAGCCGACCATCGCCAAGGACACCACGGGCGCGGTTCCGCCGGTGGACGCTTCGCCGGCGACGACGGCAAAGTTCGACATTCCCGCTGACGCCGGCCCGCCCGCCTTGCGTGATGCCGCCGCCGGCGGCGACGCCAAGGCGCTGTTCGAAATCGGCTCGCGCTATGCCGAGTCGCGCGGCGTCAAGGAAGACATGGCGGCAGCGGCCAAATGGTACGAGAAATCGGCGGAACTCGGCTTCGCGCCGGCCGAATACCGCATCGGAAATTTCTACGAAAAGGGCATCGGCGTCGCGCGCGACATCAAGAAAGCGAAGACCTGGTACCAGCTTGCCGCAGCACAGGGTAACGCCAGCGGCATGCACAATCTGGCCGTCCTGTTCGCCATGGCGGCAGACGGCGTGACCGACAATGAATCGGCCGCGCACTGGTTCCAGGCGGCGGCCGACGTCGGCGTCAAGGACAGCCAGTTCAACCTCGGCATCCTCGCCGCCAAGGGCGTCGGCATGAAGCAGAACCTCGAGGAATCCTACAAATGGTTCGCGCTCGTCGCCAAGACCGGCGACAAGGATGCGGCGGCCAAGCGTGACGAGATCGCCAATGCGCTGCGGCCCGAGCAACTCGAACGCGCCCGCGCCGCGACCGAACTGTGGAAGGCCAAGCCGCTGGATGCGGCGGCCAATTCGGCCGACATTCCCGAATCCTGGCAGGACGGCACACCGCAGACGACAGCCAGCATCGACATGAAGAAAGCCGTCCAGAACATCCAGCGCATTCTCAACAAGAACGGCTACGACGCCGGCGGCGCCGACGGCAAGATGGGCCAGAAGACGAAGACCGCGATCATGGCTTTCCAGACCGACAACAAGATGCCGGCGACCGGCGAAGTCGATGAAAAACTGGTCAAGGCGCTGCTGGCGCGCAAATAACGGCAGAGGCGTCGTTTCCACGACGCCTCTGCCACACATTCGCCTGTTAACTGATTGAGATGTTTTTTGTTTCGGCGGCGTAGCGTGGTTTGACTTCGCAGCACCTCCGGCGCAAGAACGAATTGGCTTGTCGGTCCAAGATGCCCGCAACGGTTGCATTCGCCGACAGGCAGAACTGATCGAGACTGACGGGTGGGCATCTATCTCCCGATCGCGGAAATTTCCGTCAATATCTTCGTCCTGCTGGCCATGGGCGCGGCGGTGGGTTTCCTGTCGGGCATGTTCGGCGTCGGCGGCGGCTTCCTCATCACGCCGCTGTTGATCTTCTACAACATACCCCCGGCGATCGCTGTCGCCACCGGCGCCAACCAGGTCATCGCCTCCTCCGTCTCCGGCGTCCTTTCGCACATGAAGCGGGGTACGCTCGATTTCAAGCTCGGCGGGGTGTTGCTGGCCGGCGGCATTGTCGGCTCCACCGGCGGCATCTACGTCTTCGCCTTCCTGCGCCGCCTCGGCCAGCTCGACCTGTTCATCTCGCTGCTCTACGTCGTGCTGCTCGGCACCGTCGGCGGGCTGATGCTGGTCGAAAGCGTCAATGCGCTGCGCGCCACGCGCAGCGGTGCGGCGCCGGTGCTGAAGAAATCCGGCCAGCACAACTGGATCCACCGCTTGCCGCTGAAGATGCGGTTCAGGGCGTCAAAACTGTTCGTCAGCGTCATCCCCGTACTTGGCCTTGGCGCCGGCATCGGCTTCCTGTCGTCGATCATGGGCGTCGGCGGCGGCTTCATCATGGTGCCGGCACTGATCTATCTGCTGAAAGTGCCGACCAACGTCGTCATCGGCACCTCGCTGTTCCAGATCATCTTCACCTCCGCCTATACGACGCTGGTCCACGCCACCACCAACCAGACGGTCGATGTCGTGCTGGCCTTCCTGCTGATGGCGGGCGGCGTTGCCGGTGCGCAGTACGGCGCCAAGGCAGGCCAGAGGCTGCGCGGCGAGCAGCTCAGGGCCTTGCTGGCGCTGCTGGTGCTGGCGGTGGCGATACGATTGGCGATCGATCTTTTCGTCACCCCGCCCAACCTCTATTCGCTGTCTGCCGCAGGCCTCAACTGATGAAGGCTCGCAACACATTCGCAACCGCCATTCTCCTGACGCTGCTTGCGGCCGCCGTGCCGGCGAAGGCACAGGTCCCGCTGACCGAAGGCATCCAGATCGGTCTCTCCACCGACAACGTCTCGATCACCGCCGGCTTTTCCGGGGCTGACCTGACCATCTTCGGTTCGCTGGAAAACCCGGATCCACTCGTCGCGCGCCAGGGCCGCTACGACGTCATCGTCGTGCTCGAAGGTCCGCCCAAACCGGTGGTGGTGCGCCGCAAGGACAGGGTGCTCGGCGTCTGGGTCAATCTGGACTCCGAGACCTTCGAGAACGTGCCGGTCTCCTATTCGGTGGCGACGACGCGGCCGCTGCAGGACATCACCGAACCCAACAGCTACAAGCAGCTGTCGCTCGGCGCCTCCAATCTCTACATGCAGCCCGCCGATGCCGGCGACAGCCCGGCGACGATCGAGGAGTTCACGGCGGCACTGCGGGAGCGCAAGTCGGCGACCGGCCTCTACAGCGAGAATGTCGGCGGCGTGCAATTTTTGTCGCAGAACCTTTTCCGCGCCACCGTCAGGCTGGCACCGAATGTGCCAGTTGGAACCCATAAAGCCCGCGCGTTCCTGTTCAAGAGCGGCCTGTTCATCAAGGAAAGCTCGGCCCAGCTCGAAATCCGCAAATCCGGTTTCGAGCAGTCGATCTTCCGTGTCGCGCACAATTACTCCTTCCTCTATGGCGTCTTCGCGATATCGCTGGCCATGCTGACCGGCTGGCTCGGAAGGCTGATCTTCCGGCGGGATTAATGCATGTCGCCCAAAAGTGGCCCCGGTTTTGGGAGACGACATGCATCGAACCAAAGACCTGAAGTGCGTCGCGTGAATCCGCTCAAACGCGACGCACTTCAGAACTTTTCCCGAAAAGTGGTTTCCCTTTGCCGAGGCATGCGGTAGACCGCGCTCCCCAGCCAAATGGCAGACACAAACAATTCGGTTCGGCAGAGCAGCCCGTCCCCGGACAGCGCGCGATTTCTCATGGCGCCTCTTGGCTCGCCGACGACAAATACAGGAACTTGTCATGCGACCAGCCTTCGGCGGCATCGACTTCGGGACTTCGAACTCCACCGTTGGCGTGGTCCGCAACGGGCAGCCGCGCCTCGTCGTGCTTGAGGACGGCCAGGTCACGCTGCCCAGTGCCGTGTTCTTCAACTTCGAGGACAACCGCACCTGCTTCGGCCGCCACGCCATCGCCAACTACACCGACAGCATCGAAGGCCGGCTGATGCGCTCTCTGAAGAGCGTGCTCGGCAGTTCGCTGGCCCATGAAAAGACCCGCATCAAATCGCGGTCGATCGGCTTCATGGAGATCGTCGGCATGTTCCTCGGCCATCTCAAGAAGAGGCTGGAAGCAGATGCCGGCGATACGGTCGAGACCGTCGTGCTTGGCCGGCCGGTGCAATTCGTCGATGACGATGCCGAGGCCGACGCGAAGGCGCAAAGCGAACTCGAGAACGCCGCGCGTGCCCAGGGCTTCAAGCACATCGCTTTCCAGTTCGAGCCGATCGCGGCGGCGCTCGACTACGAGCAGAAGGTGACGCGCGAGGAACTGGCGCTGATCATCGATATGGGCGGCGGCACGTCGGACTTCTCGATCGTGCGCGTCTCGCCGCAGCGCTCCCGGTCGCTCGACCGCAAGGACGACATCCTGGCCAGCCGCGGCGTCCATATCGGCGGCACGGATTTCGATCGGCAGCTGAGCATCGCCCATGTGATGCCGCAGCTCGGCTATTTGACGCCAACCAAGGACGGCAAGCGCAATCTGCCGGCAAGCTATTTCATCGACCTCGCGACATGGCAGCGCATCAACCTGGTCTACACCGCCAGGGCGATGACGCATCTGCGCCAGATCCGTTACGAGGCCGAGCGCGCCGACCTGGTCGACCGCTTCATCCACATCGTCGAGCACCGCTACGGACATGCGCTGGCGGCTCTTGTCGAGAAGGCCAAGATACAGCTGACCGACAGATCGTCCGCAGATGTCGCGGTGAAGCTGCCGGGTGCGGAGTTCGCCGCCGAAATCACGCGCAACGGGCTGGATGCCACGATTGCCCGGGACATCGAGCGGATCACGGCGACGGTGGCGCAGACCATCCGGGACGCTGAGGTGAAGCCATCCGATATCACCGCGGTGTTCCTGACCGGCGGATCGACCGCGATCCCGCTGGCAAGGCGAGAAATCCTGTCGCTGGTGCCGCAGGCGTCCGTCATCGAGGGCGACATGTTCGGCTCAGTCGGACTTGGCCTGGCGCTGGACGCCCAGCGGAAGTTCGGCTGATCCGGCCTGCCTCACCCATGGTCTGCTGACGTACCCAGATGCGCCTTGAGCGCCATCTGGGCCAGGCTTGCCTGGCGATCGCGATGAGTGATCATGGCGAAGTCGCGTTTCGGCAGTTCGAGCGGCACCGATCTCAGACTGCCTTCGGCCACGGCGCGGGCCACGACAAGCTCCGAAATGATGGTGGCGCCGGCTCCTGCCTCGACCGCCTGGCGGATAGCCTCATTACTCGGCAGCACCAGGAATATCTGGAGGTCGGCGAGCGAAATCCCTTCGTGGCGCGCCAGATCCTCCAGCACCTCGCGCGTACCCGAACCACCCTCGCGGATGATCCAGCGCAGGCCCTTGATGTCAGGGCGGCCGGGCGCGACTTCGGGGATCTCCGGATGCGCGCTGGCAACCACCAGCATCAGCCTGTCGACGTCGACCTTGGTGCGGCGCAGTATGTCGGACTCGGTCCGGCCTTCGACCAGGCCGAGATCGGCCGCGCCATCGAGGACATTGGCCTCGACCTGCCTGGTGTTGCCGATGGAGACGCTCAGCCTGACGGCCGGATAGGCTTCGTGGAAGGAAGCCAGCCGGCGCGGCAGCCAGTAGCTGGCGATGGTCTGGCTGGCGGCGATCGAGAGGCTGCCGGTGACGGTCTGTGAGACATGCTCCAGCACATTGCGCGCGGCGGCGGCCCGCTCGAGCACGGCCTTGGCCTCCGGCAGGAACCGGTGGCCGGTCTGGGCAAGCTCGATGTTGCGGCCGACGCGGTTGAACAGATGGACGCCGTGCTGTTCTTCAAGCGCCCGGATGGCGGCCGATGCGGCCGACTGCGAAATGCCCAGCAGTTCCGCCGCCTTGGTCATATGGCCGCGCTCGGCGACGGCGACGAAAATCCGCAACTGGTCCAGGGTCATGTCTGCATTAAGAACCAATATCGATCGAATTTACAAGAACAACTGATTAGACAGATCGATAGCTTTATTCTAAGTTTTCGAACGAAGTTAGAAAAAATTCGCCGAGAGATCGCAGAGAGCAGAATGGTCGGGCGGTTCAGATCCCTGCTTGCGCATTGGACCCGCGGCATAAGACGGCGGCTGGCCGGCGATCGCTACCACCCGGAAGAGCATTACATGCGCGGCCCCGGACCGAAGACGCGGGCCAAGTCCATGGGTCGTACAGGCGCCACCGGATCATGATGCAGGGACCGCCGCGCGGCGCGAATTCGGCACCATCGCAACGCCCGCTTGCCGACACGCGCGCGCCCGATGAAGGCGACGGCGTCGACACCTCGCCTGATGTTTCCGACAGCATCGCCAAGACGACCTGCTACATGTGCGCCTGCCGCTGCGGCATCGATGTGCACATCAAGGATGGCAAGGTCCGCTACATCAACGGCAACAAGGACCACCCGGTCAATCGCGGCGTGATCTGCGGCAAGGGCAGCTCCGGCATCATGCAGCACTACAGCCCGGCTAGGCTCAAGAAGCCCTTGCTGCGCAGCGGGCCGCGCGGCTCGGGGGAGTTCCGCGAGATCGAGTGGGAGGAGGCGTTTTCGATCGCCACTGAACGGCTCTCGGCCATCCGCCGGACCGACCCCAGGAAACTCGCCTTCTTCACCGGCCGCGATCAATCCCAATCCTTGACCGGCTGGTGGGCGAGCCAGTTCGGCACGCCGAACTTTGCCGCCCATGGCGGCTTCTGCTCGGTCAACATGGCGGCGGGCGGCCTCTACACGATCGGCGGTTCGTTCTGGGAGTTCGGCGAGCCCGACTGGGACAACACCCGGTATTTCATGCTGTTCGGGGTCGCCGAAGACCATGATTCCAACCCGATCAAGATCGGCCTCGGCAAACTCAAGGCGCGCGGCGCCAAGGTCGTCTCGATCAATCCGTGCCGCACCGGCTACAATGCCATTGCAGACGACTGGATCGGCGTTCGGCCCGGCACCGATGGGCTGTTCGTGTTCGCCCTCATCCACGAATTGCTCAAGGCGGGCCGCGTCGATCTCGATTATCTGCTGCGCTACACCAATGCCCATGTTCTCGTCATGCAGGAGCCGGGTGCCGCCGATGACGGGCTGTTCGTGCGCGACGCCGACGGAAATCCCCTGGCGTGGGACAGGGTTGCGAAGACGCCTGTCGGCGCCACCGATGCCAGTGCGAAGCCGGCACTGACGGGCAGCTTCACGATCGGCGGGCGCCACTGCGTCCCGGTGTTCCAGCTCATCGCCGACCGCTACCTCGATGAGAGCTATGCGCCGGACGCGGTCGCCGAGCGCTGCGGCATTGCCGCCGATACGATCCGCAGGATCGCCGCCGAACTTGCGCATGTCGCCTTCGAACAGACGATCGAACTGCCGATCGCCTGGACCGATTGGGCCGGGCGCCGGCACGAGACGATCAAGGGGCGGCCTGTCTCGATGCACGCCATGCGCGGCATCTCGGCCCATTCGAACGGCTTTCACACCTGCCGCGCCATCCATCTCCTCCAGGTGTTGCTGGGCACGGTGGATGTTCCCGGCGGTTTCCGTTTCAAGCCGCCCTACCCCCGCTCCGCTCCGCCCGGTCCCAAGCCAGCCGGCAAGACCGTCAAGCCGATGACGCCGCTTGACGGCATGCCACTCGGTTTCGTCTGTGGGCCGGACGATTTGCTGGTTGATGAGGCCGGCACACCGCTTCGTATCGACAAGGCTTATTCCTGGGACGCGCCGCTGGCCGCGCACGGCCTGATGCACACGGTTATCCGCAATGCCTGGGCCGGCGATCCCTACAAGATCGACACGCTGATGATGTACATGTCGAACATGGCGTGGAATTCCTCGATGAACACCGTCGAGACCATTGCCATGCTGACCGACAGCGACGAAGCGGGCAACTACAAGATCCCCTTCATCATCTATTCCGATGCCTATTATTCCGAGACCGTGCCGTTCGCCGACCTCGTGCTGCCCGACACCACCTATCTCGAGCGCCACGACTGCATCAGCCTGCTCGACCGGCCGATCAGCCATGCCGATGGACCGGGCGACGCCATCCGCCATCCCGTCGTCGAGCCTGACCGCGACGTCCGGCCGTTCCAGTCGGTGCTGATCGAACTTGGCGCCCGGCTCGGCCTGCCCGGTTTCATCAACGGCGACGGCTCGGCCAAGTATGCCGACTACGCCGACTACATCGTCAACCATGAGCGCACATCAGGCATCGGCCCGCTCGCCGGCTGGCGCGGCAAGGACGGGACCTCGACCGGCAGGGGCGAGGCCAATCCCGACCAGTTGCAGCGCTACATCGACAATGGCGGCTTCTGGCACCACGATTTCGCGGATGACCAGCGCTACTACAAGATGGCCAACCGCTCCTATCTCGATTTCGCGGTGCAGATGGGTTTTATCCCGAAAGCCGAACCGATCGTTTTCCAGCTCTATTCCGAGCCGCTGCAGCGCTTCAGGCTCGCCGCGCGTGGGCATGGCTCTGTCTTGCCACCAAAGGGCGATCGCCAGCGCATCGAGACCTACATGGACCCGCTGCCCTTCTGGCACATGCCCTTCGAGGAAGCGGCCGTCGATCTCGAAAAATATCCGCTGCATGCCCTGACGCAGCGGCCGATGCACATGTACCATTCCTGGGGCTCGCAGAATGCGTGGCTGCGGCAGATCACCAGCCAGAACCGGCTGTTCGTGCATCACCGGACGGCAGCCGGCCTTGGCCTTGTCGATGACGACTGGGTGTGGATCGAAAGCATCAACGGCAGGGTGAAGGGGCAGATCAAGCTGATCGACGGGGTCAACGAAAGCACGGTCTGGACCTGGAACGCCATCGGCAAAAGGCGCGGCAGCTGGGGGCTGAAGGACGACGCGGCCGAGAGCAACCGCGGCTTCCTGCTCAACCATATCATCGGCGACCAGACCTCGGCTGACGCTCAGGGCAAACGCTATTCGAACTCCGATCCTGTGACCGGCCAGGCGGCATGGTTCGATTTACGCGTGCGCATCGTCAAATGCGCGGCCGAAGAAGCCGGCTTCACCGAGCCGCAATTCGAGCGTTTCCAGCAGCCACCGCATTTCGAACCCTCACCCGACAGACTGACTTTCGGCGCTGAATTCCGCCGGGCAAGAGAGGCGACCGAATGACCTGTCTGCCAAGCCAAAGCGGCAAGAAACTCGGCCTTGTGATCGACCTCGATACCTGCGTCGGCTGCCAGGCCTGTGTCACCGCCTGCAAGGAATGGAACACCGGCGGCCACATGGCACCGCTGACCGACATCGACCCTTATGGCGGCCATGTCGACGGCGTCTGGTTCAACCGCGTGCACGCTTACGAGCACACGACCGAGATGGGCGGGCGCACCGTCAATTTTCCGCGCTCCTGCCTGCATTGCGAGACGCCGGCCTGCGTCACCGTCTGCCCGACCGGCGCGTCCTACAAGCGGGCCTCGGACGGCATCGTGCTGATCGACGAGGACAAATGCATCGGCTGCAAATTGTGCAGTTGGGCCTGCCCGTATGGCGCGCGCGAATTCGATACTGATGTCGGGGTGATGAAGAAGTGCACGCTGTGCGTCGACCGCATCTACAATGACAATCTGGCCGAAGAGGACCGCGTGCCGGCCTGCGTCGCCGCTTGCCCGACCAGTGCCCGCCATTTCGGCGATCTCGGCGATCCCCTGTCGGCGGTTTCGCAACTGGTGGCGGAGCGTGGCGGCGTCGACCTGATGCCTGAGCTCGGCTATCGCCCGACCAACAAATATTTGCCGCCGCGCGCCCACACCACGCGCGCCGCCTCGGTGGCCGCGCCCGCCCTCGAACCGGTGCGGGCCGAAGGCGGTTTCCTCGGCTGGGTCGACCGCATGCTTTCGAACTGACCCATGCATCCAGCCTTCTCCGTCGTCTTCTTCACCACCGCCACCGGTGCGGGCTATGGCCTGCTCGCGCTGCTGGGCGTGCTCGGAGGCTTCCAGATCATCCCGCCCGATTTCTGGCTGGGCTTCATCGGCATGGGGCTGGCACTCGGCCTGATCGTGGCCGGCCTGTTGTCCTCAACGGGTCATCTCGGCCGCCCCGAACGCGCCTGGCGGGCGTTCTCGCAGTGGCGCAGTTCCTGGCTGTCGCGCGAGGGCGTCGCCTCGGTCATCACCTTCATTCCGGCGGGGCTGTTCGGCATCGGCTGGGTGTTTCTCGGCAAGACAGATGGCTGGGCCGGCATCGCCGGATCTCTGGCCGCCATCGGCGCAATCATTACCGTCTGCACCACCGGCATGATCTATGCGTCGCTGAAGCCGATCGCCCAATGGCATAGCCGCTTCACCCTGCCCGGCTACCTCATCTTTTCGGCGATGACCGGCAGCGTGCTGCTGAACGCGCTTTTGCAGGGGTTTGCTCTCGGCTCGAAAATTCTTCTGGTGGCTTCCGCGCTGCTCACCTTGCTCGGCTGGGGCTGGAAGCTCGCGACCTGGCGCTACAACGACCGGCTGGAAATCTCGACCAACGCCAACACCGCGACCGGGCTGGCTGGCGGCACGGTGCGGTCACTTGAATGGCCGCATACCGAGGAGAACTACCTGCTCAAGGAAATGGGTTTTCGCATCGCGCGCAAGCACAGCGCGCGGCTGCGCCAGATCACGCAGGTTCTGGCTTTCGTGTTGCCCTTGGGGCTGCTCGCCATTGTGTTCGCCCTGCCATGGCCGCTGGCAGCGTTGCTGTCGGTACTTGCTGCTGCAATCCAGTTCGCCGGCATGCTGGTCGAACGTTGGCTGTTCTTCGCCGAAGCGAAGCACACGGTTACGCTCTACTATGGCAGGTAAGGTTTGTTTAGCCCGGCCGCAGCATCGAGCCGGAAATGGCAAAGATGCGTTGGGCGCCCAGCATATAAGCCATCAGCGTGTCCAGCCGGAACAGCCCGGCATAGGCGCGGTCGAGCACGTTGAGCGAGCCGGTATAGGCGCCGAAGGCGGGCATGATCATGCGGCCGCCATCGCCGGCAAAGCAGCGGCGCCGCACCGAGCGGCCCTGCTGGACTATGCGGGCGCAGGGATGCAGATGGCCCGCTATTTCGCCTTCGACACGCTGCTTCGACGGCTCATGCCGGAACAGCAGCGAGCCTATAGCAAGTTCACGCACCGTTTCGCCGGGCAGATCGGCTGGCGCTTCCGGGTCGTGATTGCCGGTGACCCAGAACCATTGCCGGCCTGATATCAGCGCTTCCAGCCGCTCGCGGAAACTTGCGTGCATACGTTGGGCGCCGCCGCCATCGTGAAAGCTGTCGCCCAGGCTGATGACGATCGAAGGCTGGTAGTCTGATATCACCGCCTGAAGCCGCAGCAAGGTCGCACCGGTGTCGTAGGGCGGGATCAACGTGCCGCGCCGTGCCAGCGACGAACCCTTTTCCAGATGCAGATCGGACACGGCCAGAAGCCGCAGATCCGGAAAATAGAGCACGCCGCGCGGGTCGCAGACAGCGCGCTCGCCGGCGATGCCGACGAGATCGGCCTCGGCGATCAGCGATATGCGCGCCAGCGAAAATTTCATTCCACACTCATTCCCGGCCCCATGGCCTCCTCGACCAATGTCGCCGCATCCATCAAAAGCGTTTCATCGGCTTCGCCATGGACCGGCATCTTGCCGATCTCGAGCATGATCGGCACGGCGAGCGGCGATATCTGTTCGAGTGCCTTATGCACGATTCGACCCTGGATGCGCGAGAGCATGTCGGCAAGTCTGCTGACATCGAGCAGACCGGTCGCTGCGTCGGCGCGTGTTGCCTGCAGCAGAATGTGGTCCGGTTCATGGCTGCGCAGCACATCGTAGATCAGGTCGGTCGAGACCGTGACCTGGCGGCCGCTCTTTTCCTGGCCGGGGTGGCGTTTCTCGATCAATCCCGAAATCAGTGCACAATTGCGGAAAGTGCGCTTGAGAAGCCAGCTGTCGGCCAGCCAGGCTTCGAGGTCATCGCCCAGCATATCCTGGTCGAAAAGCGCGCCAAGCGAAGGCTTCCTGGCTTTGAACATCGCGCCCATGTCGCCCAATGACCATATCGCCAGCGCATAATCGGTGGCGACAAAGCCGAGCGGCCTGGCTCCTGCCCTGTCGAGACGGCGGGTGAGGAGCATGCCGAGCGTCTGGTGCGCCAGCCTGCCCTCGAACGGATAAGCCACCAGATAATGGCGGTTGCCTCGTGGAAAAGTCTCGATCAGCAGGTCATCGCGTTTGGGCAGCACCGATTTGTCGGCCTGGAATCGCAGCCAGTCGGCGACCTGCTCGGGCAGCTTCTTCCATCGCTGCGAGTCGTCCAGCATGATGCGGACCTGTTCGGCGAGATAGGTCGAAAGCGGGAACTTGCCGCCGCCATAGTAAGGCACCTTGGCATCGCTGCCGGGCGCGTTCGACACGAAGCATTCATTCTCGCGGATGCCTTCGAAGCGCAGAACCTTGCCGGCGAACATGAAGGTGTCGCCATGCGTCAACGTTTCGAGGAAGGCCTCCTCGATCTTGCCGAGAACCCGGCCGCCGCGCGAAGCCGCACCTTTGCCGCCGGCCTTGATATAGCGCACATTCAGCGCCGGAACCTCGATGATGGTGCCGACATTCAGCCTGTATTGCTGGGCGACGCGCGGATTGGACACCCGCCAGAATCCATCCTTGTTCAGGCGTATGCGGGCGTAGCGCTCGTAATTCTTGAGCGCATAGCCGCCGGTGGCGACAAAATCGATGACGCGGTCGAAAGTCGGCCGGTCGAGGCTGACATAGGGTGCTGCCGTTCGCACTTCCTCGAACAGATCATCGGCACGGAACGGCGCGCCGCAGGCGCAGCCGAGTACATGTTGCGCCAGCACGTCGAGACCGCCATCGATCAAGGGAGGCGTGTCCTGCGCGCCGAGATAGTTGGCGTCGAGGGCGGCCCGGCATTCCAGCACCTCAAAGCGGTTGGCCGGGATGAGGATCGCCTTGGACGGCTCGTCCATGCGGTGGTTGGCGCGGCCGATGCGTTGCGCCAGCCGGCTCGCCCCCTTCGGCGCACCGACATGCACAACCAGATCGACATCGCCCCAGTCGATGCCGAGGTCGAGCGTCGAGGTGGCGACGATGGCGCGCAGTGCGTTTTCCCCCATCGCCTTTTCGACGCGCCGACGCTGGGCGACGTCGAGCGAACCGTGATGCAGCGCGATCGGCAACGTATCCTCGTTGACCCGCCACAATTCCTGGAACAGCAGCTCCGCCTGGCTGCGCGTGTTGACGAACAACAGGGTCGTCTTGTGGCGCTTGATCTCGCGATAGATTTCCGGCGTGGCGTAGCGCGCCGAATGTCCCGCCCATGGCACCCGCTCTTCGGAATCGAGGATGGAAATCTCCGGTTTCGCGCCCCCGGTGACGACGATCAGTTCCGCCATGTCATGGCCTGTCGAACCCTTGGGCGGATTCTGGCTGACCAGCCAGCGCCGCAACTCGTCCGGCTCGGCCACCGTCGCCGACAGCCCGATGGTTTGCAGACCAGGGACAAAGCTGCGCAACCGCGCCAGACCGAGCGCCAGCAGATGTCCGCGTTTCGACGTCACCAGCGAGTGCAGTTCGTCGAGCACGACGTAGCGCAGATCTTCGAAGAAACGTTTTGCATCGCCTGCCGCTATCAGCAGCGCCAGTTGCTCGGGCGTGGTCAGCAGGATGTCGGGCGGCACCAGCTTCTGGCGCTGGCGCTTGTGCGCCGGCGTGTCGCCGGTGCGCGTTTCGATGGTGACGGGCAGGCCGATCTCTTCCACCGGCTTGCCGAGATTGCGCTCAATATCGACGGCAAGCGCCTTCAGCGGTGAGATGTAGAGCGTGTGGATACCGCGACGCGCCTGGCCCGGCTTTCTCTTGGGCCGGTTGGCCAGTTCGGTCAGCGAAGGCAGGAACCCGGCCAGCGTCTTGCCGGCACCGGTCGGCGCAATCAGCAGGACTGATTGCCCGGCCTGGGCTTTCGCCAGAAGTTCGATCTGATGGGCGCGCGGCGACCAGCCTTTCTCGCCAAACCATCTGATGAATGGTTCGGGCAGGGCCACGGCGGCATTCTGTTCGGCAAGGCGCGGCTGCTCTGTCACCTGCCAGAGGTAGCGCGACGGCAGTCAATCGCCAAGAAGAATCGGAACAAAAGGGGATCGTTCTTCCCTAAGGCCGCCGAAACCCTGTCGGGCTGCCATAGAGATAGCCGATGCGCGCGACGGCGTCTTTCAGTCTCTCGTGCGACACCAGCATGGTGTGGCCGTTGGCGTGGATCATCGTGTCGGCATCGGTCATGACGGCGACATGGCCCTTCCAGAACACCAGATCGCCACGTCGCAACCCGGACAAATCAGGTGCCGGTTCCAGCGGCTCGCCAAGTGTCGCCGCCTGCATATCGGAATCGCGCAGCACGTCTCTGCCGGCCATGCGCATCGCCAGTTGCACCAGCCCCGAACAGTCGATGCCGAAACCGGAAGTACCGCCCCAGAGATAAGGTGTTCCTAGAAACGCCTCGGCAACCGCGACATAGTCGGAGGCAGCTTCACTGAGCGGCCGCAGGTGACCTGCGATCAGCGCCTCGCCGGAAGGCAGGACCGCATAGTGCGTACCGCGCGTCTCGGCGGCCTCCGTCACTGTCACCGTCGATCCCATCGACAATTGTCCGGCGATCGGAAAGCGCAGATCCGGCCCGGGGTAAAGGAAGGTGCGCGGCACGCAGACGATGTGAGTGGCCGCGTGATCCCGGCCCCCGAGCATCGTGTCGGCGACATAGCCGACATAGCCGTCGCGTTCGGCCTGGACCCAGGCCCAGCCTTCAGCGACATCGAAGACCAGAACATCGTCGCCGAACAGCGCTTGCGTGTTGACGCCGGCAGCAGGCCGCGGCGCCTTGCGCATATCGGCCACTGACGCGATGACCCGCGCCGGCCGGCCGGCGACGAAGCGGTCGGCGGCGACCTCGCCCTTCAGCCTTGCATCGGCGAGGTCGGAACGAAAAGCGTGAAGGCGGGCATCCCTGGCAGTCAAATCGAGCACCTATGCTGAAAAGGTAATCCGCTCACATCGGCAGTTCGAGCGCCTTGGCGATGATACCATCGCCGAAGCGCTCGACAAAGAGCGCGCCCTCGACCGTGCGCCTGATCAGAACATTGCGCTTGTCGAGTTCGTCGCGATGGCGCGAGACGAGTTTCAAAGCGCCCATCGTGTCGAGCGCGCGGGTGATCACGGGCTTGGTGACATTGAGGCGCGCGGCGAGCCCGCGCACGGTGTGCGGCGGCGGGTCGAGATAGATGGTGAACAGGATTGCCGTCTGGCGCATGGTCAGATCGGGCGCGTCGTCGCGCACCTGCGACAGCATCACCTGCTGCCACAGTCGCAAGGCCTGGCTCGGGCGCATCGCAATCGACATCGCGCCAGCATGACGGCAAATTGTTTCGGTTCCGTTTCAGTCAAAGCGATTGCCGTCTCTCGCCTGCAACCGTCAGCCGTAGCGTTTCGCGATGATCCGCTCCAGCGCGCGGATGCCTTGTGCCTCACCGCCGGCGGGGCCATGCGGACGGTCAGCCGGGTTCCAGGCGAAGATGTCGAAATGCGCCCAGCCCGCGGTTTTTTCGACGAAGCGCTTGAGGAACAGCGCCGCGGTGATCGAGCCGGCGAAACCATCCGGGGTGACATTGTTGATGTCGGCGATCTTCGACGACAGTTTTGCATCGTAGGGCTGCCACAGCGGCATGCGCCACAGCGGATCCTCGACCGCGACGGAAGCCGCCGCAAGATCGGATGCCAGCATTTCGTCGCCGGTGTAGAACGGCGGCAGATCGGGGCCGAGCGCGACACGGGCAGCCCCGGTCAGCGTCGCCATGTCGACCAGAAGCTGCGGCTCCTCCTCGTCGGCCAGCGCCAGCGCATCGGCCAGCACCAGCCGTCCCTCGGCATCCGTGTTGCCGATCTCGACAGTGATGCCCTTGCGGCTCACCAGCACGTCGCCAGGCCGGAAGGCGTTGCCGGCAATCGAATTTTCGACCGCGGGAATGAGCACGCGCAGCCGCACATTCAGCCCGGCAGCCATGATCATCGAGGCAAGGCCAAGGACATTGGCGGCACCGCCCATGTCCTTTTTCATCAGCAGCATGCCGGACGATGGCTTGATGTCGAGACCGCCCGTGTCGAAGCAGACGCCCTTGCCGACCAGCGTTACCTTCGGCGCCCCTTGCTGCCCCCACTGCATATCGATAAGGCGCGGCGCGCCGGCCGACGCACGGCCGACAGCATGGATCATCGGGAAATTCCGGTCGAGGAGATCGTCACCCTTGACCACCGAGACTTCGGCCTTGTGCCTGGCAGCCAGGGTCCGCACCGCCTCCTCCAAATCTTCCGGGCCCATATCGCTGGTCGGCGTGTTGACCAGATCGCGTGTCAGGAAGACGCCATCGGCAATGCGGCGAACGCGCCCGGCATCGACGCCTGCCGGCAGGCCGAAGCGTAGCGCCCTGCCTGACTTCTTGCCGTAACGGGTGAAGACATAGCCGCCGAGCACCAGTGCGGTGGCCGCGAGTTCGGGCTCGACCGGCGCCGAGGCGAAATGCCAGTCGCCTTCCGGCAAGGCCTTCGACAGTGCGCCGAGGGCGAGCGCGCCTTCGCCATCGCCGACGCCGAACAAGGCGCCGCCGAGCGCCCCGTTTTCGCTGGGCACGACCAGCGTCCTGCCTGCCTCGCCGGAAAAGCCGTTGGCCCTAGCCCAGGCGACAGCGGCCGGCGCAAGGCCGGCCGCGTCCAGACCGTCCCTGGCGACCAGATGGACCGGCAGCGCGCCCGGCAATGTCTTCCCGACGAGTTCGACAGGCATGCGATGTTCTCCGTGTGAGTCGCCGTTCTTAACCGTCCGTTAGGGTTAACAGAATATTTCTGCGGGAGGGAAGACGGCCACGCAATGGCCGCGCATGAATGGAGGCTTAGGGTGCCATGCCGACCAACCGCAGGATGAATGCCAGGGGAAAACGGCTCATCACCACGGCTCTTGTGCTGGCGCTGACGGCGGGCGTCGCCGGTTGCGGAACCGACAAGCTCTCCACCGGCTCTATCGCACGCACCAGCGGCAAACCGCTGGAAAGCATGTCGGCCGGCGAACTGCACAATGCCACCGGCGCACTTGGCCAATCCTACGCGAAGAACCCCAACGACAAGCGGATAGCGACGAACTATGCGGCGGCATTGCAGATGGATGGCGACGCCGATCAGTCGCTGGCCGTGATGCGCAAGCTCGCCATCGCTTTGCCCAAGGATCGTGACGTGCTTGCCTCCTATGGCAAGGCGCTGGCCGCCAATGGCCAGTTCGAGGCGGCGCTCGACGCCGTGCGCCGCGCTCAGACACCGGAATATCCCGACTGGAAGCTGGTGTCGGCCGAAGCGGCCATTCTCGACCAGACCGGTCAGAAGGACGATGCGCGCAGGCTTTACCGCAAGGCGCTCGACCTCAAGCCGAACGAGCCTTCCGTGCTCTCCAATCTTGGCATGTCGTATGTGCTGGAAGGTGACCTGCGCACCGCCGAAACCTACATGCGCTCGGCCGCGCAACAGCCGAACGCGGACAGCCGCGTCCGCCAGAACCTGGCACTGGTCGTCGGCCTGCAAGGCCGGTTCGACGAGGCCGAGAAGATCGCCTCGCAGGAGCTCTCGCCCGAACAGGCGCAGGCAAACGTCGCCTATCTCAGGCAGATGTTGGCCCAGCAGAATGCCTGGAGCCAGCTCAAGGACCAGGACAAGCCGAAATCCGCGACCAACTGAGACCACAATCCCGATGCCCAACGAAGAAGCCGCGCTGCATGCGCGGCTTCTTCGTTTGAGGGAATGCAGGAATTTACCTCGCCGCTACTGGGCGTTTGTTGCCGGCGCCGCATGATCGCCGAAGATACCGCGTTGGCTGACCTGAATGCCGGCGGGACCCAAAATGATGGCGAAGAGCACCGGCAGGAAAAACAGGATCATCGGCACGGTAAGTTTTGGCGGCAGGGCGGCCGCCTTCTTCTCGGCCGCATTCATGCGCATGTCGCGGCTTTCGGCGGCAAGCACGCGCAGTGCATGCGCCACCGGCGTGCCGTAACGCTCGGCCTGGACGAGCGCCTGCGACACCGACTTGACCGAATCCAGGCCGGTGCGGCTTGCCAGGTTCTCGTAGGCCTGCTTGCGCTCCGGCAGATAGGAAAGCTCGGCGTTGGTGAGGATGAATTCTTCCGCCAGCGCCACCGATTGCGCACCGATCTCGTCGGCGACCTTGCGCAGTGCCGCTTCCACCGACATGCCCGATTCGACGCAGATCAGCATCAGATCGAGCCCATCCGGCCATGCCATCTGGATCGACTGCTTGCGCTTGGTGGCGCGGTTGTTGACGTAGATGACCGGTGCGTAGAAGCCGCCGTAAGCAACGAGGACGCAGACGAACAGCCTGATGACCAGTGGCTTGTCGGGCAGCCCTCCGAGCACGAAGATGTAGATTGCGGCCAGCGCGAAACCGACAAAAGGAAGCACGAGACGGAAGAAAAGGAACCGCGTCAGCGGATTCTGTCCACGAAAACCGGCCACCTTGAGTTTCTGCAATGTGCTCTCATCGGCGAGCGCGCGTCTCAGATCCAGCCGGTCGACAATGTTGCGCATGCCGATCGACTGTTCCTCGCGCAAGCCCTTGCGACGGCGGTCGGCCTCGACCGCAAGCCGGGCGCGCTGTTGCGCACGCAGTTCGTCGCGTTCCAGCGCAACGGATTTCATGCGTGACTTGAGCTGGTTTCCGCCAAACGCCGGCAGCAAGGTGAGGACGGTCGCAAACACCGCTATCGCGACCAGCATCGCGATCAGGAAGCTCGGATCCGTCAGGGTCTTGATGACTTGCTCGGTCATGCCAGCATCCTAGACTTCGAAGTTCATCATCTTGCGCATCACCAGGATGCCGATCGACATCCAGACCGCAGAGCAACCAAGGATCAGGTTTCCGACGCTGGTGTTGAAGAGCGGCATCAGGTAGGCCGGGCTCGACAGGTAGACGAGAAAGGCGACGATGAAGGGCAGCGCACCGATGATCGCGGCGGACGCCTTCGCTTCCATCGACAGCGCCGCGACCTTGGCTTTCATCTTCTTGCGATCGCGAAGCACGCGCGAAAGATTGCCCAGCGCCTCGGAGAGATTGCCGCCGGCCTGCGATTGAATCTGGATAACGATGCCGAAGAAGCTTGCCTCGGTGCAAGGCATGGTTTCGGGCATGCGCAAGGTCGCGTCGGGGATAGAGAGGCCCATCTGCTGTGAATCGACGATGCGGCGAAACTCGGTCTTCACGGGTTCGGGCGATTCGTTGGCGATCAAGCGCACGGCGTCGTTCAGCGGCAGGCCGGATTTGACCGCGCGCACGATGATGTCGAGCGCGTTTGGAAATTCGTTGAGGAATGCCTTGACCCGGCGGGCGCGACGAAACGTGACGAACCAGCGCGGCAGGCCCAGCCCCCCGGCCAACAGCACGCCCGGCAAGGCGATCAGCGGGGCTCCGGCCACAAAGGCGACCATCGTCAAAACGATGCCGCATATTGCGGAATATATATAGAAACGCTCGATGGTGGTCTTGAGGCCGGCCTGACGAAGCTGGGCTTTCAGCGGCGGTTTCTTGACGCGGCTGTCCTTGGTTTTCTGCTTGGCGTCGAGTTCGTTGAGAGAATCCTGAACCGATTTGCGCCGCTTGGTGGCTTCCGCCACGCGGTCGCGCGAGGCCTTGACGACGGAGCGATCCGTCTCGGCGGTCCTGATCGTTTCGAGCCGCTTGCCGGCCTGTTTCTCGTTGCTGATCCGGGTGAACAGAAATGCATAGGCGACGGCGCCGGCGCTGAAGCCGGCGAGCACGACAAACGCCAGTACTGTGCCGTCAATTCCAAACATTGGCCCGAACCCTTACACCCCAGCATACGTCAGTCAGCGCGTTTCTCCATCGCCTCGAGCGCAATGGCGAGACGCTGCTCCTCGCCGTAATAGCGTGCACGCTCCCAGAAATGCGGACGGCCGATGCCGGTCGATACGTGCTCACCCAGCAGCCGGCCGTTGGCGTCCTCGCCCTTGATGTTGTAGAGGACGATGTCCTGCGTGATGATGACGTCGCCTTCCATCCCGATCACCTCGGTGATGTGGGTGATGCGGCGCGATCCGTCGCGCAAGCGCGCCGCCTGGATGATCACGTCGATGGAGCCGACGACGATTTCGCGCACTGTCTTTTGCGGCAGCGAATAACCGCCCATGGCAATCATGGATTCGATACGGTTCAGGCATTCGCGCGGGCTGTTCGAGTGGATCGTGCCCATCGAGCCGTCATGGCCGGTGTTCATCGCCTGCAGCAGATCGAACACTTCGGGTCCACGCACTTCGCCGACGATGATGCGCTCGGGCCGCATGCGCAGACAGTTCTTGACCAGGTCACGCATCGTCACCTCACCCTCGCCCTCCAGATTGGGCGGGCGGGTTTCGAGGCGTACCACATGCGGCTGCTGCAATTGCAGCTCGGCCGAGTCTTCGCAGGTGATGACGCGCTCCTCGCGGTCGATATAGTTGGTCAAGCAATTGAGCAGCGTCGTCTTGCCCGAACCGGTGCCGCCCGAGATCACGATGTTGCAGCGAACACGGCTGATGATCTTGAGGACTTCGGCGCCCTGCGGCGAGATGGCGCCGAACTTGACCAATTGATCGAGCGTCAGCTTGTCCTTCTTGAATTTGCGGATGGTGAGCGTGGCGCCATCGATGGAGAGTGGCGGCGCGATGACGTTGACGCGGGAGCCGTCGGGAAGGCGCGCGTCGCAGATCGGGCTGGATTCGTCGACGCGGCGGCCAACCTGGCTGACGATGCGCTGGCAGATGTTGAGGAGCTGCTGGTTGTCACGAAAGCGGATGCCGGTCTGTTCGACCTTGCCGTTGACTTCGATGTAGACGTTCCTGGAGCCGTTGACCATGATGTCTGCGATGTCGTCGCGGGCGAGCAGCGGCTCGAGCGGCCCATAACCGAGCACGTCGTTGCAGATGTCCTCGAGCAGCTCTTCCTGCTCGGCGATCGTCATTGCGAAGTTCTTGATCGCGATGATGTCGTTGACGATATCGCGGATTTCCTCGCGCGCGCTTTCAGGATCAAGCTTGGAAAGCTGCGACAGATCGATGGTGTCGATGAGCGCGGAGAAGACCTGGCTCTTGGTATCGTAATAAGTTTCGCTCTTTTCGCGCTGTGCCCGCTTCGGCTCAGGCGCCAATGGCGGTGCCTCGACCGCACGGCGCGCCGGCGGTGCGACAGGCGCGCTTGGCGCCGCCGCGGGCCGGATCAGAACCGCCGTGTCCATGGAACCTGCAGCCGGCGGCGCAACGGGCGCCGGTGCTGGCTGGCGAAATTCCGGCGTGAACCGGTTGCCGTCGTCGCTGCCTCTTTTACCAAACATGATCGACTACCGATTCCACTGCTGAAGCGTCACTTCTTGTTGCGCGAGAGCTTGCCGAGCAGGCTGCCGAGCCCGGCCTTCTTCTTGATCTTGATTTCGCTGCGCCCGGTCAGCACATGCGCCATTTCGTTGATCATCGCGACGACCGGGTTCTTGGCATCCATTTCGCCAAGCATGCGTCCGTTGTTGGCGGCATTGCCGAACAGCAACGGATCAAAAGCAATGACCGACATTGGCGACAAGCCGAGCGGCTCGGCGAAGTCGGACGGCGAAATCTCCGGGCGCTTCGGCACGCCGGCCTGGTTGATGATCAGCTTGGGCGGCGGATCATTGGGACGAAGCCGCTTGAGCATATCGACGAGGTTCTTGGTGTTGCGCAGATTGGCAAGTTCCGGTGTCGCGGTGATGACGATCTCGTCGGCCTTGACCAGGGTGTTCTTGGTCCAGCCCGTCCAGGCATGGGGGACGTCTAGCACCAGAAGCGGCACGCTGCGCTGGGCGGTGTCGATGAGCTGAACGAAGGCCTCGGGATCGAAATCATAGACCCGTTCGAGCGTCGAAGGTGCTGCCAGCAGCGACAGATGCTCGGCGCACTGGGTCAGCAGCCGGTCGAGATAGACTTCATCGATGCGTTCCGGTGAAAACACCGCCTCGGCGATGCCTTGCGCCGGATCCTGGTCGAAATTCATGTTGGCGGTGCCGAAAGCCAGATCGAGATCGGCGACGACCACTTCGGATTTGAACAGGGAGGACATCGCCCAAGCCACATTGTGGGCGATCGTCGAGGAGCCGACACCGCCCTTGGCGCCGACGAAGGCGATCGAGCGGCCGAGCGGCTCGGCTTCCGGATCGATAAAAATCGACGACACCACGCTGACGATGTCGGCCATCGAGACCGGCGCGATCACATATTCGGAAATGCCGTTGCGGATGAGCTCGCGGTAAAGGCCGACATCATTGTAGTGGCCGATCACCACCACCTTCGACGTCGGATCGCAATATTCCGAAAGCTGGGCGAGTTGTTCCAGCAATTGCTTGGGCTCGCTGCGCGATTCCAGCAGGATCAGGTTGGGCGTCGGCGCCGATTGGTAGAATTCGATGGCGGTGGGGACGCCGCCCATATGGACCTTGAGATGCGCCTTCGTCATGCGGCGGTCCTCGCCGGCGCGCTCGACCGGGTTGGCGACACCCTCGGTCTCGCAGAATGCCTGGATCGAGATGCGCGGGATCGGCCGCAACGCCTGCATCGCGGCGATGTCCTGCTGCGAGGTATCGCTGCCATCCACCGGGGCGTCGTAGGCAAGGTTGCTCATCGTCATGCTCTTTCCCGTGGCCTGTTCTATCCGAGACTGGCGGCTTAGTAGTCTACTTCCGAATTGCCCAGGAACTCATCCGAAAGGCCTCTTGCACGGTAGACATCGATCACCGCGCCGCGATTTTCAGCATCGATTGTGGACGGCTTGCGCGGGCCGAGCAGATCGGCCGGGTTGGCCATCTGGGCGGCAAGATTGTTCTGATAGGAGCAGCCGAAGTCGGCATAGTGCTTATTCTCCGACGTATCGACGAGGTCGGCTGGCCAGCGTCCGCATTTGTCGGTCTGCGCCCTCACCGCAACATAAGCGACGCGGACCGGCGAGGATATCTCGCTCGAGGCGGCCTGGTAAGAGGTGACGACAAGCCGGTTGCGCTTGACGCCGCTGGCGATCGCGAGCCGGGCGAAATCACGGGCCGCCGCGGTCGCGGCGACCTCGTTGGCCGATCCGCTCGGGACCTGGATCGTCAGCGTCGGGGCGGCACTTCTGTCATAGCCATCGAGGAAGCCAAGAAGTGTATCGCGCTGAGAGCCGGTCATGCCGCGGTCACCGGCACCAACCGGGAGGTCGATCTTTTGATTCTTCTCGGCGATCACGATCGGATGGTTGGTGCGGTAATCGTCCGGAATGGCGCCGACCGTGATGCTGTCGCGCTGGGCGCAGCCGGCCAGCAGAGCCGCCACCGCAACCGCCAGGACAGGAACGGCTCCCCGGCAGACCCGCGAGCGGCCAAAGCGCATCGCTGCCGCGATGGTGCTTGCCTTCAATGCTGACTGAGACATGTCCGCTTCCCCGCTCACTTGTAGATGAAGCCGACAACGCCGTGGTAGCGGCCGTTGGGCTTGTCTGTCTGCATGGTGCCGTAGACGCGATTGACGCGGCCAAGGAACATGCCGGCGCCATCGCTGGCGGCGTTGAAATTGTCGTCCGGCTTGGCAAGGTCGTTGCGTGCTACCGGCTTCACCAGATAGGGCGTGATGATGATCACGAGCTCGGTCTCGTTGCGCACGAAGTCCCTGCTGCGGAAGAGCGCGCCGAGCACCGGTATCTTTGTCAGTCCGGGCAACCCATTGACGGCTTGCCTGACATCGTCGCGAACCAGGCCGGCGATCATCATGGAGCCGCCTGAGGGCAGTTCCACCGTCGTATCGGCAAGACGCTTGCGCAGCGACAGGGCATTCATTCCGGGACTGGTCACGCCCGAGGAGAGCGATACGGATCCCTCGGTTGTCGGCTCGGAAACCGACGTCCTGACCTTCAGGCTTATGCGGCCGGGAGACAACACCACCGGCTGGAATTCCAGGCCGATGCCGTACTCGATCTTGTCGAGGGTGTAGGTTTTCAGGCCAGTCTGGTTGTCGGAGGATACGTTCTGGGAGACGCTGCTCACCATATTGTATTCACCGCCGACCTTGAAGGTCGCCTTCTCGCCTGATACGGCGGTCAGGGTCGGCTCGGCCAAGGTCTTCATGACCCCGGACTGCTCCATGGCGTTGATATAGGCCTGCAGCCCCGACGCGCCGATCTGGAAGCCCGAATTCGACAGCTGCTTGCCAAGGCCGGTGAAGTTGTCGCTGATCGAGCCGTAGCTGATGCCGTTGCTGCCACCGCTGCCGACCATGTTGACGCCAAGTTGCTTCATCACCGAACGGCTGACTTCGGCGACCGTGACCTTCAGCGTGACCTGGTCGTCGCCAATGATCTGCAGCAGGTTGACGATCTTGCTGGTGCGGCGCTCCTGGTCCGGGTTGTTGATGTCGACACCGCTCTGGGCCGAACCGCCGGCCGCCGTCTGCGAATATTGTCCCGTCGTCGCTTCACCACCCGAAACGAAGATCGTCGCCAGGTCGACCGCGCGTTTTGCGTCCAGCGGCGTGTCGACCGTTCCGGTCAGGACGACGTTGTCGTTGAGCAGTTCCACCTTGATGGTGGACGTCGGCAGGAAGCGCCTGATATAATCCTCAAGGCCGGCAACATCGCGTTCGACAGCCAGGTCCAGGCTGACGATCTGCTCGCCATTCGGGCCGAAGACAAAAATGTTCGTCTCGCCGACCGCCTTGCCGAACAGATAGATGCGCCGCGCGGTGCGGGTCACCGCATCGGCAACTGCCGGGTTGGCAACGAGAATGTCGTAGGCATCGCTCGGCAGGTCGATGACCACAGACTTGTTGAGGCCGAGCTTGACGCGCTGGGTGGCCGTCGATGCCGTGACCTGCGCGTTCTTTGCCTCGACGACGCTGCCTTGCAAATTCGATCCGACGAGCAGCAGGCCGAACGCCGCGGCTACAATTGCCGGCAGTTTACCGCTTAGCCTCATTTCCTTGCTCCCACTTCGGAAACTTCGCCCGACTTGATCAGCCTCACCGTTCCCCTGCGGCCATTGCCGGAAACGAGATAGTCGGCCTCACCCAGATTCTTTTCCTGCGTGTCCGCGACTGCCCGCAGCGCCAGGGTCAGGCGATCCGCCATCTGTTGGGCGACGGTGATGATCTCCGCCTGCTTGGGCGTCAGTTCCAGCGTTGCAGTCTGACCTACCCTGGTCTTCTTGCCTTCCTCGTCCTCCTGAATGGTCTGGTCGATGGCCAGGACGCGGATGTTCTTGAGGATGGTCTCGGTGTTGAAGCCGGCGGCGCCGCTGGCGGCATCGGCCCTGCGGGTCATGATGACGTCGACGAAATCGTTGGGAAGAATGAAGCCGCCGGCCGACGTATCGGCCGAGATGGCCGTGGCGACCGCCCGCATGCCGGAAGGCAGGATCGACGACATGAAGCTCTGCCCCTCGCCGATCAGCTTGGACCGCCGCAGCGGTTCTCCGGCATACATCGCCACACGGGCAACGGAACTCTTCAGCTTGTCCAGTGCCTCGGGCTCGGCGGTGCGGGTGATGAAATTCGCGTTGACGCCGTCGGCGGGCCAGGATTGCCAGGCGATGTTGTTTTGGATCGGGCTGCCCATCGGAACGTCGCCTGAAAGCACAAGCACATCCTGGAGTGCCACTGCCGGGGCCTGGGGACCGGAATCGACGACGACCTGGGGCGGCGGTGCCACCATGTTCTTCGCGACATAGCCAGCGCCACCCGCCGCGGCCACCGCCACGCTCAGAATTATCAATCGCGATGCTGGCATTTGTCCGAACCCTTGCCCTGGCAAACCACGTAGCCAAGCCGGACTTTGCAGCGGCAATCGTCAAAACAAGGTTAATGTAATGCTTACGATCGTGATTAATTTAAGGTTTACATAAATTAGCCGGAATGTGGTCTGGACGGCCAAAATGGCCGGGCCGGCCCTGTTGAGAACGGGGTTTCGGCAATGCTGACAGACAATAAAAATAAGATCGTGCTCAAGCCGCCAGCCTGGCAAGCGCCCATACCATCAAAGGCGAATCCGGATAGGTCAGCAACCCGCCAAGGCCGAGCGCGACGCCATAGGGGACACCTTTTGCCTCGTCGGCGAAATGGCGCAGAAACGGATTTTGGCCGGTAACGGCCGCAAGCAGCGACTTCCGGTAGAGGATGATGGCGAGCGTCAGCAGGCCGCCGATGATTGTCGAGGCGACAAAATATTCGACGAGATTGATATTGAGGCCCATCCACATCGCGCTGGCGGCCAGAAGCTTGGCGTCGCCGCCGCCCATGCCGCCCATTGCAAACAGGCCGAACGTCACAGCCAGGACCAGGGCGCCGGCGGCGAAATGTCCGCCATAGACCGCCCAGTCCATACCCGTCAGCGGCGCGACCAGCGCGAAAACGACGACGAGCAGCACCGGCACGCGATTGGCGATCGTCATCGACAGCATGTCGGAGATCGCGGCAAACAGCATGCAGAACGGAAAGACGACGAAGATCAGGGCTTCAAGCATCGGCGCTATGCCTATTGTCCGATTTCACGGGGCTCAATCTAAGTATGTTCGATTAACGATTGATGAGGCCAGGAACGAAAAGACGACCTATACTGGCGGCGGCATAGAAAAAGGGCCACCACGTGGCGGCCCTTTTCCAGAACGCAATCCAAATGCTCGGCGATAAGGCCGATCAGCTGCCGCTCGGCGTGCCGTTCAAGGTGGTTCCGATGTTGGTGAACTTAGCATTGAGCGCATTGCCGAGCGTGCCGGCGCCAGTGATGATGGCGAGCGCGATGAGAGCGGCGATCAGACCATATTCGATAGCGGTCGCGCCGGATTCGTCCTTCACAAAACGTGCGATGAGATTAGACATTCGAGAGCTCCTACTCCACGTGTTACAGCACTTCCGTCAACTTCTGTGATGGTTGATCGGATGCTGCCAATCTAGGGAGAAGCTCTTTCGATCGGCTTAAGAAACAGCCTTACCGATTCCTTTCCCGGTTCGAACATATTGCGTGGTTAACCTGGGGCTAATATACCACTGAGCCTTCTCGCCCCGGGTTTGTGGACTTCCGGACAGCGCCCGGCGGGCGTCCTTGTCTGCCATCGCATCATTGGCGACACCGCATGCTTAACCGTTGGTTCACCAATCTCGTTCATGTTCCGTTGATCAGTCCGCCTGCGTGGAGCGCCTCAATGGCCCAGCCGAGATCGTCAATCCTGATTGCCGCGCTTCTTGCCGTCTCGAGCTTCGTCGCGCCCGCCATGGCCGGCGCCGGCATCGAGGTCACGATGAACCAGGCCAAGATCGTCAAACTGTCGCGTCCCGCCGACACCATCGTGGTCGGCAACCCGGCAATCGCCGACGCTTCGGTGCAGGACGCTTCAACGATCGTGCTCACCGGCAAAGGCTTTGGGGTCACCAATCTGGTTGTGCTCGATACGGACGGCAGCCCCATCGTCGACGAGCAGGTTACCGTGGTGCGGCAAGCCGCCTCGTCCGTGCGCATCTATCGGCGCGCCGAAATCCAGACGATGTCGTGCACACCCTATTGCGAAAGCTCGTACAAGAGCGAAGCGGAGAAGTCTTCGGAAGCGGAGATGAGCGTCAGCCGATAGGTGGCGTTGCCGACTGCCGTTCCGGTTATTGGCTGGTTAAGAGGCCTGCGCCGACTTTAACGATCATCCAAACCGGACCTCAATCGGTTTGCGCTAATGCTCCTTCCGAGACCGCATAGAGATCGGCAGGATTGGACATGAGCACGGAATTCGGCTGCGCAGGCGACCACAGAGCGGGACGCCGAAGGTTTTTCGCCCGCTTCCTTCGTGACCGGCACGGCGCCACGGCAATCGAATTCGCGATCCTTTCAGTCCCCTTCGCGCTGCTTGTCTTTGCCATTCTGGAAAGCTGCATCTCGTTTGCCGGCCAGGAGGTGATGGCCAACGTCACCGACGATGTGGCGCGCAAGCTGCGCACCGGCCAGTTGAGGGCGGCTGACGTTGCCGGAACCAATTTGAGGGACATGATCTGCACGAAACTGCAGATCATCGTTTCCCAGGATTGTCCCAATCAACTGCTGGTGGATCTTCGCCAATATACGTCGTTCGCCGATGCGGCCACGGCTGGCTTCAAGATCCAGAACGGCGATGTCGTACTGACGAAAGGCACCGCAACCCAATCGTTCTCAGTGACAGCGGGTGCGGCGGAGTCGAGGAACATGCTTCGGGTCTTCTACAAGTGGCCTGTTATGACCGATCTGCTGGCGCAGTCGATGGGCGGCAACAAGACCCTGCATTTCGCATCGGTGACCTGGCAGAACGAGCCGTTCGACAACTGAGCGGAATGCACGAGCAGTATAAGAAAAGGGCAAGGGCATGATGCGTGCGGGGGCACATCTTATGATTACGGGAGTTTGGCGGAAAGCAAGTCGATTCTGGTCCGATCGCCGTGGCATCGCGGCGGTTGAATTCGCGTTGATCATGCCAATTCTGCTGATCATGTATTTCCTCACAATGGAAGCGTCGCAAGCCATCGAGACCAGCAAGAAGGTCAGCCGTATCGGCAGCATGGTGGCCGATCTCGTCACCCAGCAGACAAGCGTCCTCAAGGCGGATGTCGACGCCATCATGCAGATCGGCAGCGTCACCCTTCAGCCCTACAACCGCTCGCCCCCTAGCATCACCATCACGGCGATACAGGTTACGCCCGATGCGACGAGGGCACTGGTGGTTTGGTCACGCAAATTGGTCGCCGGCGTCGCCAGCCGTGGCGCCGGCGCCACCACCGAGACAACGATCCCGACGTCGCTCAGAGTCGCCAACACGTTTCTCATTCGCGTCGAAAGCAACCTCGGCTATACGCCAGCCATCGCGTGGAGCGCGAGCAGTCAACAGAAGCTTGGACTGACCTCGGCTTTCAGCAACATAACCATGGGCGAAACCTATTATCTGCGCCCCCGCAGAAGCGTGACGATCCCTTGCAGCGACTGTTGAACAGAACCAGCTAGGCCCTGCGCAGGGCCGCTACTGCTGCGGCTCACGGTCCGAAACGAAGCGCACGATAGCAGCGGCCATCTCGTAGTCTTTTGGCGCCACGCGAGCGAAGCCGCCGGAATGTCCCGATTCCAGGAGGGCGTAGATATCGGGCGTCGTCGACTTGAGGTTGGTGAGGAACACGGCAAGTCGACGCTTGGCTTCCGGGTCGAGATCGCTGCGGACCGCGTGCGGGCCGTATCTCAGCAGACCCGACGTCCACACGACACGAAGCGCCGTCACCGAGAGCCCTGCCGCCTCCAACCTGGCCTGCGTGCCCGACGGTTCTCGCGGGCCGTCGGCAGCGGCCGTCACCCAGCCAAACAGGCCATCAGCCTTGCCGTCGACCAGCATCGTCTCGGCCGCCGCGGCCGAATCGGCACGGGCCAGAAACGGTGCATCTTCCGCGATCTTGCGGCCTTCCGCGGCCAACGCCGCCAATGGCAGGAGAGAACCGCCGACGCTGTCCGAAGGCGCCATGGCGATACGATGGCGGTCCATCGCCGCAAGGTCGGGCAGCTTGCCGTCCCGCGTCAGCAGAACGGAGCGGATGCCGATCGCGCCGTCTGAATCGACCGGAGCGACAAGCGGTTCGATACATAAGCAGCGCTGCGAGGCCGTTGCATAGGCGGTGGCCGAATAGATCGCATATTCGATGCGGGAATCGGCCTGCGCCTCGATCAGCGCGGCATAATTGCGGGCAACGACAAACTCGACCTTCATGCCCAATGCTTTGGTGTAGGCGTCGGTCAACACAGCCAGCCCCGGAACGGCGTTGCCGGCACCTGGCTCGGCAACGATGCCTATGCGAAACGTGCCGATATCATCGCGCCAGTCGGCATGCGCCGGGTTGGACCAGAGCCCGACGAGCGCGCCCGGCCCCAGCAACAGAGCGGCATATGTCTTTAACGCAACCCTCATGACAGAACCGCCGTCTGTTTTCCCGGATCGATGCTCAGATCGTCATTCCCAAACCGCTGCGCACTTTTGGGCGACGCACTGCTTGCTTTGGGCAAGTCGTTGCCCCCAAAACCGCTGCGCACTTTTGGGCGATATGCACTGATTGTCACGCCTGCCCGTTGCCGTTTGGTTTCCGAATTGCCAATGAAGTCGCGGAACCCTATGTCTGGTCGGTCAAACTGGCAACAACTTGATGGCGCGCGCTTTCCTCTTCGTCCTGGATTCCTTCGGCATCGGCGGCGCGGCCGACGCCGACCGCTACGGTGACGCCGGCGCCAACACATTCGCGCACATCGCAGAGGCCTGTGCGGAGGGCCGTGCGGATCGCGAAGGGTCTCGTAGTGGACCGCTGTTTGTCCCTCATATGGCCTCACTCGGGCTTGGCAAGGCTGCCGAAACCGCGACGGGACTGGGATTTGCCAACAGCGGGGCGGATATGCTCCCAACTGCCTTTCACGGCGCCGCACAGGAGGTTTCGAGCGGCAAGGATACGCCATCCGGCCATTGGGAAATCGCCGGCCTGCCGGTGCGCCTCGACTGGGGCTATTTCCCGGATACGGTTCCGGCCTTTCCGGCCGAACTGACCGAGGCGATCATCCGTGAAGGCAAGGTGCCGGGCATTCTCGGCAATTGCCATGCGCCGGGCACCGAGATCATCGAGCGCTTCGGTGAGGAGCACATCCGGACCGGCAAGCCGATCTGCTACACGTCGGTCGACTCGGTCCTGCAAATCGCCGCGCATGAAGTCCATTTCGGCCTCGACCGGCTTTATGAATTCTGCCAGGTGGTGCGCAGGCTGGTTGACCCGCTGAGGATTGGACGGGTGATCGCGCGGCCGTTCGTCGGCGAAACCACCGCCACTTTCGAGCGGACATACAACCGTCATGACTACGCCGTGCCTCCGCCGGAACCGACCCTGCTCGACCGGCTGACGGCGCGTGGCAGCCGTGTCATCGCCGTCGGCAAGATCGGCGACATCTTCGCCCATCGCGGAATTTCGCAAGTGCGCAAGGCGGCAGGCAACATGGCGATGTTCGACGAGGCGCTGGGTGCGATCGATGATGCCGGCGACGGTGACCTCGTCTTCGCCAATTTCGTCGACTTCGACACCGAATTCGGTCACCGCCGCGATGTCGCAGGCTATGCTGCCGCGCTCGAGGCCTTCGACCTGCGGCTGCCGGAAGCATTTGCGAGGCTGCGGCAGGGCGATCTTCTCATCCTGACGGCCGACCACGGCAACGACCCGACCTGGGGCGGGACCGATCACACGCGCGAGCGCATTCCGGTGATCGGCACTGGACCGGGTCTCAAGGGCGGCGACATCGGACTGAGAACGACATTCGCCGACATTGGCGAGACCCTGGCCGAGCATCTCGGGCTGGCGCCCGGACGCTACGGCACTTCTTTCTATACGGCGATCGGCGGTCATGCCTGAATTGCCGGAAGTCGAAACCGTCCGGCGCGGACTTCAGCCGGTTCTGGAAGGCGCCACCATCGCCCGCGTCGAGGCGCGCCGACCGGATCTGCGCTTTCCATTTCCCGAGAAATTCGCGCAGCGGCTGACCGGCAAGACGATCACGGCACTCGGCCGCCGGGCCAAGTATCTGACGATGGACCTGGAAGGCGGGCCCGTGCTGATCTGCCATCTCGGCATGTCGGGCTCATTCCGCGTCGAGACGGCCGATGGCAGCGACATGCCCGGCATCTTCCGGCACGACCGCTCGAAAAGCTCCAATCACGACCACGTCGTCTTCCATGTCGAGTCTCCAACCGGTGCCCGGTCCCGCGTGATCTTCAATGATCCGCGCCGCTTCGGCTTCATGTTGTTTGCGGAGGGACTGCCGGACGTTCACCCGATGCTGGCTGGACTTGGCGTCGAGCCTACGGGCAACACATTGGACGGTGCGCTGCTCGCCTCATTGATGAAGGGGCGGCGATCACCACTGAAGGCAGCGCTTCTCGACCAGAGGCTGATCGCCGGGCTCGGCAACATCTATGTGTCGGAGGCGTTGTGGCGTGCCGGCCTGTCGCCGCTGCGCGAGGCGGGCACGATCGCCAGGCCCGGAAAGAAAGCCCAAGCCCAAAGCGAACACCTCGCGCAAGCCATTCGTTCGGTGATATCGGATGCGATCGCAGCCGGCGGCTCCTCACTGCGGGACTATATGCAGACCGATGGGTCGCTGGGCTATTTCCAGCACGCCTTCGCCGTCTACGACCGCGAAGGCGAGGCCTGCTCCAAGCCCGGCTGCGGCGGCCACATCGAACGGATCGTGCAGAGCGGCCGATCGACCTTTTATTGCCGGACATGTCAGCGGTGAGTTTGAGCAATTCCAGGAAAAGTGTGAAACGGTTTTCCGTCGAGAATTGCGTCGAGACAAGGAGATGGGAGCGGTTCTGCGTTTCCGTGAAACGATGAACCGCTCTAGACGAGCGTGAGCAAGGAGAAGCAGCCATGGCCTATGAGACGATCATCACCGAGACGCACGGCAAGGTTGGGCTGATCACGCTGAACAGGCCGCAGGCGCTCAACGCGCTGAATTCGCAGATTCTGACCGAAGTGGTGGCAGCCGTGAACGGGTTCAGCGCCGATCCAGATATCGGCGCCATGGTCATCACGGGTTCCGAAAAGGCTTTCGCCGCCGGCGCCGATATCAAGGAGATGCAGTCCATCTCCTACGCGGACGCCTACGCTCAAGACTTCTTCGTCGGCTGGGAGGAACTGACGCGGGCGCGAAAGCCTATTATCGCGGCGGTGGCGGGCTATGCACTCGGCGGCGGCTGCGAGCTGGCGATGATGTGCGATTTCATTATCGCCGCCGACACGGCCAAATTTGGCCAGCCCGAGATCACCCTCGGCGTCATTCCAGGCATGGGCGGGTCACAAAGGCTGACCCGCTTCGTCGGCAAGTCGAAAGCGATGGACATGTGCCTGACCGGGCGGATGATGGATGCCGCCGAGGCCGAGCGTTCTGGTCTGGTGTCGCGGGTCGTGCCTGCCGGCGAGCTTGTCGAGGAGGCGCTGAAGGCCGCAGCCAAGATCGCCGCTTTCTCACTACCATCGGTGATGATGGCGAAGGAGGCTGTCAACCGCGCCTTCGAGACGACGCTTGCCGAGGGATTGCGGTTCGAGCGCCGGCTGTTTCACTCGCTGTTTGCACTGGACGATCAGAAGGAAGGCATGGCGGCCTTTGCCGAGAAGCGGAAGCCGAATTTCACCAACCGCTGACGCCAATCCCTTGGCCGCGAAGAAGATGGCTGTTGGCCGCCAAAAAGAAGACCGGGCAGCGTTGACGCGCCGGAAAAGCTGAACTATAAGCCGCACCAACCGAGGCGGCCCCGTGGCTGCCCGTTTGTTTTTTGCGCCCTGCGGCATTCCGCATGCGCCGACCAGATCAGAAGAGAGGCATCATGGCCAATACATCCTCGGCCAAAAAGGCAACGCGCAAGATCGTCCGCCGCGCAGCGATCAACAAGAACCGCCGCTCGCGCGTCCGCACCTATATCCGCCAGGTCGAAGAGGCGCTTGCCTCCGGCGACAAGGCTGCCGCACAGGCTGCCTTCAAGATCGCGGAGCCGGAATTGATGCGCGCCGCGACCAAGGGCGTGATTCACAAGAACACGGCGTCCCGCAAGGTGTCGCGACTGGCTCAGCGGGTCAAGGTACTGTCGGCCTGACATTACTTGCCTAGACTGACGTTCTTCGAACCCGGCCGTTTGTGCCGGGTTTTTTCGTTTGCCGGCAAGCACTTAAAAAGAATGTCCGGAAACGGCGTCTTAGGCGGATTTCACAATTGGGAATAGTTTGCCGGCATATGCATGCCTGCTGTTGATCGGCATGCTTGAAAAGGGCCAGCTTAATGATTCTTAACTGTCAGAAATAGCTTATAATTTTCAGACACTTACTGATGGTGATCCACAGCTTGTCCACACCGGGCCGACCCGATCGGGGACAAGTCGCTGTCAAGCGAATTATTTCAGAATATTTCTCTCAGCGTCCGGTTTTTCATATTCGCCGGAAAAGGGTTTGAATCACAATGGCTTTGTTAAAATGTGCCGTCACGGCACGCCACTCGAACCCGCCTCCAGTAACCAGATTCCTTAAAAATCCGTTAGACGTGGCCTTGCCCTATCCACAGCGATTTCGGTAGTGTCGATCTATCGAAAGGGACGGGCTCTGGCTCTTAACCCAAGCCTGAATCGGCCAGCTTAAATTGGCGGGATTTGCAACGCGGATCAAGTCCGCGGACGGGTTTGGTTTGTCTTTTTCGATACGGTAGGGGACTGGCGTAACTAGACATGGCAGGTAGACGGCGCGCCGGCGCTCCTTTCGCCGGACGGTGTTGTATTGCCCTGACATACCCAACGCGGACTGGCTTCCATGGGCCGGCACCGGTTCCCGCAGATAATGGGCGACGTTCATCTGCCGGCGGCGGCAGCGGACATCGTAGCAAAGACTTAGGTCGCCGGAACCGGATGCAGGAGGCGCATCCCCGGTGGAAACAGGTACGGAAGAACAAGGAAAAGATCATGCAGAGCGGCATCGAAAGGGAGCTTACGGGCGACCTCCCATTTCCTGGAACTTTGATCGGAGCAAACGACATGGCGGTGTCCAGCGACGCGGAACAGAAATTCGACCGGGTCAAAGCCCAGTTGAAGGCGCGCCTGGGAACCGAAGTCTATTCGAGCTGGTTTGGCCGCATGAAGGTCGCCGAGGCTTCCAAGGGCATCGTCCGCATCTCGGTGCCTACTGCCTTCCTGCGCTCATGGATCAACGGCCACTATCTCGACCTCATCTCCGAGTTGTGGAAGCAGGAGGATCCCGATCTCCTCAAGATCGACATCGTCGTGCGCACGGCAACCCGTCAGGGACGCAGCCAGGCCGAGCCAGAGGTAACGCCAGCACGCAGCAAGGTGACACGGCAGACGCAGACGGCGCTTGCCGCCGGCACAGTCAGCCCCAGCCGGGTGGAGCGCGCACCGGCTCCGCGTCCGGGCACACCGATCGAGAGCGAATTCCGCCACAACGTTTTGGGATCACCGCTCGATCCGCGCTACACGTTCGGCTCCTTCATCGAGGGACCGTCGAACCGGGTGGCCTTCGCCGCCGCCAAGGCAGTGGCGGAATCGCAATCGAGCGCGGTGCGCTTCAATCCGCTTTTCCTTCACGCAACCGTCGGGCTCGGCAAGACACATTTGCTGCAGGCCATCGCCGCGGAATCGCTGAAGCAGAACCCCAAGTCGCGCGTCGTCTATCTCACGGCCGAGTATTTCATGTGGCGCTTTGCCACCGCGATCCGCGACAACAACGCGCTGACGCTCAAGGAACAGCTGCGCGACATCGACCTGCTCATCATCGACGACATGCAGTTTCTGCAGGGCAAGTCGATCCAGCACGAATTCTGCCACCTCATCAACATGCTGCTCGACAGCGCCAAGCAGGTCGTCGTCGCCGCCGACCGGCCGCCATCGGAACTGGAATCGCTCGAACCGCGGGTCCGTTCGCGCCTCAATGGCGGTGTCGCGCTTGAAATGTCGGCGCCCGATTTCGCCATGCGCCTCGGCATGCTCAAATTGCGCCTTGCCACGGCCAGGAGCGACGACGCGTCGCTCGACATTTCGGAGGAGATCCTCAATCACGTCGCCCGCACCGTGACCGGCAGCGGACGCGAGCTGGAAGGCGCCTTCAATCAGCTTTTGTTCCGTCAATCCTTCGAGCCGCAGATCACCATCGACCGGATCGACGAAATCCTCGGCCACATCTATCGCACCGGCGAGCCGAAGCGTGTCCGTATTGAGGACATCCAGCGCATCGTGGCGCGTCACTACAATGTGTCGAAGACCGAATTGCTGTCCAACCGGCGCACGCGCACCATCGTCAAGCCGCGGCAGGTCGCCATGTACCTGTCGAAGGTGATGACGCCGCGCTCGCTGCCTGAGATCGGACGGCGTTTCGGCGGCCGCGATCACACCACGGTGCTGCATGCCGTGCGCAAGATCGAGGACCTTTCCGGCAACGACAACACGCTGGCGCAGGAACTTGAGCTTCTGAGGCGGTTGATCAACGACCAGGCCTGATCCTCCGGGGATGGCAGAGCCGGAACAATACCGGAATTCAAGCAGTGCGGCGCTGGGCCTGGATCGGGCTCGTGGCGCCGCCTGGGAGCGATCTGGATTTCGGTTTTACGACACTGGCTAGCGGACTTCGGGCGCGTTATCCCCAGAAAGCCCGCCTAGCCGGCCTGAACCGGTGGCGCGGGCTTGCGTTTGCTGGTTTTTTCCTGTCAGTTTACGCAGATTCTGAGCCTGTTCAGACCTTTCGCGGGACGCCGCCCACTGGTGACCCGTCATTCATTCAAGCGAGCCTGTTTCGTCATGCGTGTTATCCTGGAACGGTCAAATCTCCTGAAGTCGCTCAACCACGTCCATCGTGTGGTCGAGCGGCGAAACACCATACCGATCCTGTCCAACGTGCTGCTCAGCGCCGAAGGCGCCAGCCTTGAAATGAAGGCGACCGATCTCGACCTCGAGGTGACCGAAGCGACGCCCGCCAAGGTGGAGCGCGGCGGGGCGACGACAGTCCCGGCACATCTGCTCTACGACATCGTGCGCAAGCTTGCCGATGGCGCCGAGGTGATGCTGAAGACGGACGAGGACGGCAACGCCATGACGGTGACGTCTGGCCGCTCGAGCTTCCGCCTTCAGTGTCTGCCGCAATCCGACTTCCCGGAGCTCTCGGCCGGATCCTTCTCGCATATCTTCCGTCTCGACTCGGTTGCCCTGAAAGGCCTGATCGAGAAGACCCAATTCGCCATCTCCACCGAGGAGACGCGCTATTACCTGAACGGCATCTACCTGCACACGCATGAGGTCGGCGGCAAGCTGAAGCTGCGCTCGGTGGCGACCGACGGCCACCGCCTGGCGCGCGCCGAGATCGATGCGCCAGCGGGTTCCGAAGGCATGCCGGGCATCATCATTCCGCGCAAGACGGTGAGCGAGCTGCAGAAGCTCGTCGACGATCCGGATGTCGCGGTCACCACCGAACTGTCGGACACCAAAATCCGCTTCACCATCGGCAGCGTGGTTTTGACCTCGAAGCTGATCGACGGCACCTTCCCCGACTATCAGCGGGTCATTCCGACCGGCAACGACAAGAAGCTCATCATCGACCGCCAGAGTTTTGCCGCCGCCGTCGATCGCGTCTCGACCATCTCTTCCGAACGCGGCCGCGCGGTGAAGCTGTCGATCAGCGAGGGTCAGGTGACGCTTGCGGTCAACAATCCCGATTCAGGCAGCGCCACCGAAGAGCTGTCCGCCGACTATTCATCCGATCCGATCGAGATCGGCTTCAACGCCAAGTACCTGCTCGACGTTGCCGCGCAACTGACCGGCACGGAAGCCAAGTTCATGCTGGCCGACGCCGGTTCGCCGACGCTGATCCACGACATGGCCGACGAGACCGCACTCTATGTGCTGATGCCGATGCGGGTGTAGCGGCACGGTGTCAGCACTTCGGTCCTGTTGTGGACCGGCGGCAAGCGCGATATTTACGGCAACTCCTAGAGCAATTCCAGGAAAAGTGTGAAGCGGTTTTCCGTACGGAGTTGCGTCAAAACAAAGAGATAGAGCGGTCCTGCGTTTCCGTGAAACGATGGAGCGCTCTATAGGCGGATAGCGGTTGCCGGGACAGAACCATATAAGTAAGCTAACACTTACTAATTTCCGCAACTATGCGGCGCTGACGATCGATCTGGCGCCAGGTGCCGTGGTTTTTTCCGGCGACAACGGCGCCGGCAAGACCAATCTCCTCGAAGCGATCTCCTTTTTGACACCGGGGCGTGGCTTGCGCCGCGCCCCTTACGCGGATGTCGCACGCGAGGGCGGCGACGGCGGCTTTGCATTGCATGCCCGGCTCGACGGACCTGACGGCCAAGTCGAGATCGGAACAGGCATTTCCGGCGGCGACACCGCCGGCGAAGGCGGCAGGCGGGTGCGCATCAACGGAGCTCCGGCGCGTTCGGCCGAGGACATGCTGGAATGGCTGCGCGTGGTGTGGCTGACGCCGGCCATGGACGCGTTGTTCACCGGGCCGGCCGCGGATCGCCGGCGCTTTCTCGACCGGCTGGTGCTGGCGATCGATCCCGGCCACGGGCAACGTGCGATCGATTACGAGAAGGCGATGCGTGGCCGTAACCGCTTGCTTACTGAAGGCTCTCGAGACGACCGCTGGTTCGACGCAATCGAGACGCAGATGGCCGAAACCGGTGTGGCGATCGCCGCCGCGCGAGCCGAGATGGTGCGCCTTCTGACCGCCATGATCGACAGGCTGCCCGACACGGGGCCATTTCCGCAGGCCGATATTGGCCTTTCGGGAGACCTGGAAGCCGAAATTGCGACCGCGCCGGCAGTCGATGTCGAGGAGCGCTTCCGCCGAACCCTTGTCGAGGGTCGTGACCGCGATCGCGCTGCCGGGCGCACGCTCGAGGGCCCGCATCGTTCGGACCTGATGGTTCGGCACCGCCCCAAGGCGATGCCGGCCGAGCTTTGCTCGACAGGCGAGCAAAAGGCGCTGCTGGTCGGCATCGTGCTGTCGCATGCAAGGCTGACCGGCGAAATGTCGGGCATGACGCCGATCCTGCTGCTCGACGAGATCGCCGCGCATCTCGACAGCCGGCGCCGCACGGCGCTGTTTTCCATCCTGGAGGAACTGAACTGCCAGGCGTTCATGACAGGAACCGATGCTGCGCTGTTTTCCAGTCTCCAGGGACGCGCGCAATTCCTGACTGTCGACCATGGGACGGTTGGGCCAACCGAAGACCACTGACAAGGTTTTTCAGTCCCTGTATGATCAGGCAATGACCACTGCCGCCCTGACCGCAGACGAGATCGAACGCTATGCCCGCCACATCGTGCTGCCGGAGATCGGCGGAGCCGGCCAGCAAAGGCTGAAACAGGCCCGGGTGCTGGTCATCGGCGCTGGCGGGCTGGGCGCGCCGGTGCTTGAATATCTCGCCGCCGCCGGCGTCGGCACACTAGGCGTGGTCGATGACGACACCGTTTCGCTGTCCAATCTGCAGCGCCAGGTCATTCACGGTACCGACACTGTCGGCCTGCTGAAAACCGATAGCGCCAAGGCGGCAATCGTTCGCATCAATCCCAACACAATTGTTGAAGCGCACGCAATCCGGCTGACCACGGACAATGCGCCCGCCCTCGTCGCCCGCTATGACATCGTCGTCGACGGTTCCGACAATTTCGAAACGCGCTATGCCGTGGCCGATGCCTGCGCGAGCGAAGGCAAGCCGCTGGTGCATGCCGCCGTCGGACGCTTCGATGGTTCGGTAACGGTGCTGAAGCCATTCGAAGACGGCAAGGACGGCAAACCCAATCCAGGCTATCGCGATCTGTTTCCCGAGGCGCCGCCGCCGGGCCTGGTGCCGTCCTGCGCCGAAGCCGGCGTGCTTGGCGCGCTGACCGGCGTCGTCGGCACGCTGCAGGCCATGGAGGCGATCAAGCTGATCACCGGCGTCGGCGAACCGCTGGTCGGCCGGCTGCTGCTCTATGACGGGCTGGCGGCGCGCTTCGACACCATCCGCTACAAGAGAAGCTGAATTCTTGGACCGGATCGAAGCTGCCTCCATCACGCGGATCCCGACCGATTTCGACCGCTGGGACGATGTGCTCGCATTGATCATGCGCGCTTTCGCCTCGATGGACGGCGTCATCGACCCGCCCTCCTCGGCCCACCTTTTGACCACCGACACTCTGCGGGACAAGGCGCGGTGGGAGACCGGCTTCGTGGCGCTCAAGGGCGATCGGATCGTCGGCTGCGTCTTTGCCCTTGAAAAGGTGACAGAGTTCTATGTCGGCAAGCTCGCGGTCGCGCCGGACTGCCAGGGACAAGGCATTGGCCGGCGGCTGATGCAGGCGGTCGAAGACCTTGCCCGCAGCCGCGGCAAGGCGGCAATCGAGCTTCAGACGCGGATCGAGCTGACCGGGAATCATGCGGCCTTTGCTCGCCTCGGCTTTCGCGAAACTGAACGGACGGCGCACGAGGGCTATGCCAGGCCGACCTCGATCACCATGCGCAAAGCTATCCCGTAAGGTTTATCTTACGGTTTGTGGGCCGCGACAGCGTCAGGTCCTGAGCGGCAGCACGCGGTCTGGTGGGCGGTGGCCGTCAACGAAGGCGCGGATATTGATGATGACCTTTTCACCCATGTCGATGCGGCCCTCGAGCGTCGCCGAGCCCATATGCGGCAAAAGCACGACCTTGTTCTTGGCGGCGAGCTTCAGCAGCTTGCTGTTCAAGGCCGGCTCATGCTCGTAGACATCGAGCCCGGCGCCGGCGATCTTGCCGTCCTGGATCAGCTTGACCAGCGCTTCCTCGTCGATGATGTCGCCACGTGCGGTGTTGACGACATAGGCAGTCGGCTGCAGCAGCGCCAGCCGCCGCGCCGAAAGCAGATGGAAGGTTGCCGGCGTCGAGGGACAGTTGACCGAGATGATATCCATGCGGGCCAGCATCTGGTCGAGGCTTTCCCAATAGGTCGCCTCCAACCCGTCTTCCACGGCCGGCAGCACGCGGTGGCGATTGTGATAATGGATCGACAGTCCGAAGGCCTTGGCCCGCCTGGCGACGGCGGTGCCGATGCGGCCCATGCCGACAATGCCGAGCCGCTTGCCCCAGATGCGCCGGCCCAGCATCCAGGTCGGCGACCAGCCGGCCCATTTCTTGTCACCGGTGAGCACATTGGCGCCTTCCGCCAGCCGCCGCGGCACCGCCAGCATCAGCGCCATGGTCATGTCGGCGGTGTCCTCGGTCAGGACATTCGGCGTGTTGGTGACGGTGATGCCCCTCTTGGCCGCGGCCGCGACATCGATCTTGTCGACGCCATTGCCAAAATTCGCGATCAGTTTGAGGTTGTCGCCGGCCTGGGCGATCAGTGCGGCGTCGATCTGGTCGGTTACCGTCGGCACCAGCACGTCGGCCTCCTTGACCGCCGCGACCAGTTCCGGCTGCGTCATCGGCCGGTCCTCGACATTCAGCCTTGCGTCGAACAACTCGCGCATGCGGGTCTCGACGGGGTCGGGCAGCTTTCGCGTGATGACGACGAGAGGCTTCTTTTTGCCTGCCATTGTTTCCCTCTCGAGTACTTGCCGCAATTCCGAACGCAAAACCGCTTCACACTTTTGCTGGAATTGCTTCTAACCCGATCTCGTTGAGACCTCTTTAACCAAGACCGGCGAAACTGAAAGCCGGTCGCGGTGCCGATTACTCCCTGTAACAAGCGGTGCCGCCGAAGACAAAGAAAAAGGGGCGCCGAGGCCGATGGGCAAGCGCCGAAAGGAATGAAAGTGTCTGGTTTCGCGTCGCTTCGCCTGACCCTCAGCGCAGCATTTCTCGGCGCTCTGCTTTATTCTCCGCTTGCGGGCGCGCAGAGTGCCGCAGCACCTGCCCAGGGCGTCGTCACGCTTGGTCCGAGCGGCCTGCCGCTGCCGCGCTTCGTCAGCCTGAAATCCGGCCGCGTCAACTCGCGCGTCGGTCCCGGGGCCAACTACTCGGTCGACTGGATGTATATGAAGGCCGGCCTGCCGATGGAGATCATCCAGGAATTCGACACATGGCGCCGCGTGCGCGATGCCGATGGTTCGGAAGGCTGGATCAACCAGTCGCTGCTTTCCGGCCGACGCACGGCAATCGTCGCACCATGGCAGCGCGGCAAGGGCGCCCAGATCGACCTTCTCAACAGTCCCGACAAGGACGCAAGAGTGGTCGCGATGATTGAACCTGGCGTCATGGGTACGATCAAATCCTGCGACGGCCAGTGGTGCGAAATGACGTTCGACGGCCACACCGGCTGGCTTGCCCAGTCGGTTGTCTGGGGCGCCTATCCCGGCGAACGGGTCAAGGACTGACAACTTCATCGCGAGGCTCGGAAGAACTCGGGATCAGAAATAGGCCGGCAATCACGGATACGGCAACAAGGTGCTTGCGCCTCCGCTTCATCAAACTCAATTGCAGCATTGTCATTCACGCCGCCGATCGCTCGCGTCCGTTGCGAATGCGGCAGCGATTGCGCCTCTCAGCGGGTTGCTCAACCGTGTCAGGAGCGTAATCCGGCTGGCTGGCAAATCCGGCAATCCATGCGACCGGTTCAGTATCACGCAATCGGCCGGTACCTGGCTCTGCCCGATCGCCGCCACTCCCAAGCCCGCGCTGGCGGCCGATTGCAACGCAGTCACCGAACCGCCGGTGAAGGCGAGGCGCCAGGCGGTATTGCTGCCATCGAGCGCGCGTTCCGCTGCCAGTCGGACGGTGCAGGATCCGGGCAATGCCAACAGCGGCAACGCGGCAGACGACCGCCAGACGTCAGGCGACCTTGCACACCAGACAAGCTGGTCTCGGTAGAGCGGGATGCCCTGGCGCCGGCTGATATCCATGCGCACGACGGCAAAATCGGCCTTGCCTGCGTCGTAGCGGGCCTGCATCTCGGCTGAGAGACCCACCGACACTTCCAGCAGCAATTCCGGAAAGACTTGGCTCAGACGCCCAAACGCCGACTCCAGAAGCGCACCGGCGGCGTGATCGCCGATGGCCGCCCGGAGCGTGGTGGTTTGCGTGCCAGCATCGAATGTAGCCACGGCCCGGTCATGAGCCTCGAGGACCTGCCGCGCCGAAGCAAGGAACCGCGCGCCTTCGGGCGTCAGCGAAACCGCGCGCGGCGTCCGCGCCAGGAGACGCCGCTCCATCGCTTGCTCGAGCTTGCGGACCCGCAGGCTGATCGCCGACTGGGTGGTCCCGAGAAGATCGGCCGCGGTGGTGAAGCTCTCGCAGTCGGCAACAAGCACGAAGCTGCGAAGCTGTTCGATGGCAAGATGCTTCATTTCGTACTCATATCATAGAGACAGCTACTATGACATTTCCAAATGCTCCTCGTCGAGTCATATGGATTCCGACGAAGCACGGCGGTTGCCGGCTGACCCGGAAGGAGAATGATTAGATGTCTCGCCTATCGCCAATAAACGAAGATTCCGACACGGAAGCCGGCAAGCTTCTGGCGGAAACGCGACGCCAGCTCGGACGCGTCCCGAACCTCTATCGCGTCCTGGCCAACTCTCCGGTCGCTCTCAAAGGTTATCTGCAATTTCGCGAGTCGCTGCAGAGCGGCCGTCTCAGTTCGAAATTGCGCGAGCAGATCGCCCTGATAACTGCTGAGGTGAACCGCTGCGAATACTGCGTTTCGGCCCACGCATTTCGCGGATCCAAGATCGGCATCTCCGATACGGAATTGGAGCTAAATCGCAGGGGCGATTCAAGCGATGCCAGAGTGGCGGCCACGCTGGCGTTGGCTGCGGATGTGGCGCGTAGCCGCGGAGCCGTCACCGACCAGGCATTCGGCGCCGCCAGGGCCGCGGGGCTCGACGACGAGGAACTGGCAGAGGTGATCGCGCATGTCGCACTCAACTTCTATTCCAACATCCTCAATCACTTCGCCCAGCCAGAACTCGACTTTCCACGGACAGTGCTTCTCAATGACTGACCTCGTGACCCTCGATCCGAGTTCGATGGCGACCATTCCGCGTCACCAGATCGTCGTTTCCTCCAGCTATGGTTTCGATGAGACACTGCAACGGCTTCGCGACGCCATCGCTGCTGCCGAGCTATGGATCATCCATGAGATCGATCCGCAGGCCCTGCTCAGGAAAGGCGGGATCTCCACCATTCGGCTCCGTCAACTGCTTTGGTTCCACCCGCGATACATGGCGCGCCTGTTGCTGACCGATCCTGGCGCCGTGCCCGAAGCGCCGTTCAAGTTCGTGGTCAGCGAACAAGCAGCCGGCGTGACGGTCTGCGCCTTGAACCCGATTTTGGTGTTCTCGCCATATCCCCGGCTTTTTGGTCTCGCCCATGAACTGTTCGACGCGACGGAGCGAATGCTCGAGACGGTTTCCACGATGCCGGTGTCGGGAGGCGATATCTAGCGGAGCCATGAGCGGTCCGGCCGCCTGCATCAGGCGTGGTCATCTAGTCCCGATGCGGCCGAGATGGTGTCCGGAAAGCCGGTCGACAGCTTCAGGCCATAGCCCAGCGCACGGTCGATGGCGATGTGGGCGATCCAGATCAGCAACCGCCATCGCATTGCCCCACATGTGCCCGGCGAGCAGCAACAGCGCGGGCACGGTCTGGGGGCCTCGCCGGTCATTCGCGGCGTTTGGGGCGCAGCCTCACCACGATGTCGACATTGGCGATCTCCATCCCTTCCGGAGGCTCCGGCAGGTTGGCAACCGTCACCGGACCGCTGTCGATGTCGAATATGCGGTTTTCGCCTTCGATGTAGAAATGGTGGTGGTCGGAGGTATTGGTGTCGAAATAGGTTTTCGCGCCCTCGACGGCGAGGATGCGCAAAAGTCCCGCCTGGGTAAACTGGTGAAGGGCATTGTAGACGGTGGCCAGCGACACCGGCACGCCGGCGGCAACCGCCTCCTCGTGCAGTTCCTCGGCCGACAGATGCCGGTCGCCCTTGGCGAAAAGCAGATCGGCCAGCGCAATGCGCTGACGCGTCGGCCTCAGGCCGGCTTCACGGACCCGCTTGTCCACAGCGACATTTTCCTTCCGGCCGTCCAGGTCCATCTTCTCGTCGAACCCCACAGTTCCGCCCCAAGACACGCCCAGAATGGCAAAAAAATGAACGTCTGCCGAAACCGGACCTCTCAGGACATATATTCTGTCGTCCGAATGCGATCAATAGCGCGCATTGACCCAGGCAGACGAGCAGGCTAAGCGCAAACGCCGGTTTCCGGCCTGAAACAGATTGTGTTAGGAAACCAACGACAAGGGCACCCGATAGCCCGGAACGATATGGGATGAGATTGATGGCGGGTAAATCCAGCTACGAGTACGACGAATTGCTGGCCTGCGCCCGCGGCGAACTGTTCGGACCGGGCAACGCCCAGCTTCCTTATCCGCCGATGCTGATGTTCGACCGCATCACCGAGATCAGCGAGACGGGCGGCGCCTTCGAGAAGGGTTTCATCCGCGCGGAGTTCGACATCAAGCCGGACCTGTGGTTCTTTGCCTGCCATTTCATCGGCAATCCGATCATGCCGGGGTGCCTCGGCCTCGACGCCATGTGGCAATTGACGGGCTTCTATCTTGGCTGGCTGGGCGAACCCGGCAAGGGGATGGCGCTGTCGACCGGTGAAGTGAAATTCAAGGGCATGGTCACGCCCTCGGTGAAGAAGGTCGAATATGGCATCGACTTCAAGCGCGTGATGCGGGGCCGGCTGGTGCTCGGCATCGCCGATGGCTGGCTGAAGGCGGATGGCGAACCCATATACGCGGCAACGGATTTGAAAGTCGGTCTGTCCAAGCAGTCGGCGGTTGGCTGACCGGCATCCCTGGCCAGCTCTCTGGCCAGCATCCCTGGAAGGAGTTGCGAATGAGACGTGTCGTAGTCACAGGCATCGGCGTTGTGTCGTCGATCGGCAACAATGCCAACGAGGTGCAGACCTCTCTGCATGACGCCAAATCCGGCATCAGCTTCTCCGATTCCTTCGCCGAACACGGCTTCCGTTGCCAGGTCTGGGGAGCGCCGACGCTCGATCCATCGGCCATGATCGACCGCCGTGCGATGCGCTTCCTGAGCCAGGGGGCTGCCTGGAACCATGTCGCCATGGATCAGGCGATCGCGGATGCGGGCCTCGGCGAGAGCGACATCACCAATGAGCGCACCGGCATCGTCATGGGATCGGGCGGACCATCCACCCGCACCATCGTCGAAGCTGCCGAAACGACGCTGAAGAATGGCAGTCCCAAGCGCATCGGTCCGTTCGCGGTGCCGAAGGCAATGTCATCAACCGCATCGGCAACGCTTGCCACCTGGTTCAAGATCCACGGCGTCAACTACTCGATCTCGTCGGCCTGTTCGACCTCGGCGCACTGCATCGGCAATGGCTACGAATTGATCCAGTGGGGCAAGCAGGACATCATCTTTGCCGGCGGCCACGAGGATCTCGACTGGACGATGTCGGACCTGTTCGACGCCATGGGCGCGATGTCGTCGAAATTCAACGACAAGGCATCGACCGCTTCCCGCGCCTATGACGCCAATCGCGACGGCTTCGTCATCGCTGGCGGCGCCGGGGTGCTGGTGCTGGAAGAGCTTGAGCATGCCAAGGCGCGCGGCGCCAAGATCTATGCCGAGATCGTCGGCTATGGCGCGACGTCGGATGGCTACGACATGGTTGCTCCTTCAGGCGAGGGCGCGGTCCGCTGCATGCGCCAGGCGCTGGCCACGGTTTCCACACCGGTCGACTACATCAACACCCATGGCACCTCGACGCCGGTGGGAGATTCCAAGGAAATGGGAGCGATCCGCGAGGTGTTCGGCCCAGAGATGCCGTATATCACCTCGACGAAGTCGCTGACCGGCCATTCGCTGGGCGCGGCCGGCGTGCAGGAATCCATCTATTCGATCCTGATGATGCAGGGCGGCTTCATCGGCGAAAGCGCCCATATCGAGACCCTCGACCCCGAATTCGAGGGCATGCCGATCGTGCGAAAGCGCATCGACGACGCCAGGATCGATACTGTCTTGTCCAATTCGTTCGGCTTCGGCGGCACCAACGCCACGCTCGTTTTCCAGCGCTATTCCGCATAAGGATTTGCCGGCCATGGACGGATTGATGAAGGGCAAGCGCGGGCTTGTCATGGGTGTCGCCAACGATCATTCGATCGCTTGGGGAATTGCCCGGAAATTGTCCGAACATGGGGCGGAACTCGCCTTCACCTATCAGGGCGATGCCTTCGGACGCCGGGTCAAGCCGCTGGCCGACAAGCTCGGCGCCTCGCTGGTGGTGCCGTGCGACGTCGAGGACAGCGCTTCGGTCGCCGCCACATTCGAGACCCTGGGCAAGGAATGGGGCGGGCTGGATTTCATCGTCCACGCCATCGGCTTTTCCGACAAAAACGAGTTGAAAGGCCTCTACGCCGACACCAGCCGGGACAATTTCGTCCGTACCATGGTGATCTCTTGCTACTCCTTCACCGAGGTCGCCCGCCATGCAGCCACCTTGATGCAGGACGGCGGATCGATGATCACGCTGACCTATGCGGGCTCCGTCCGCGTCATGCCGAACTACAATGTCATGGGCGTCGCCAAGGCAGGGCTGGAGGCGAGTGTCCGCTACCTCGCCAACGATTACGGTCCGCGTGGCATCAGGGTGAACGGCATATCGGCTGGACCCGTGCGCACGCTCGCCGGCGCCGGTATTTCCGATGCGCGCCATATGTTCTCCTACCAGCAGCGAAACTCGCCGCTGCGCCGCACGGTGACCATCGACGAGGTCGGCGGCTCGGCACTTTATCTGTTGTCGGATCTGTCTTCCGGGGTTACCGGCGAGATTCACTATGTCGATTCCGGCTATCACATCGTTTCCATGCCGACACTCGACGAATTGAAGCAGACCGACGGCGGACGAGACTAACGCCTGTCGCCCAAAGGTGCGCGGCGGTTTTGGAATGGCGACATTTGAAGACACGAAGCTTAAAGCGCGCCAACTGAATCCGTTTCAGCGCCAGGCGTATTGATCCGCTCAAGAAATACTTTCGGTCCAATAAAATTGGATTCATTCGCGGAAACTCATTTTAAGGAGATATCCGCTAGAAAGCCCCGTACTCAGGGGAACTTTCAATGCTCGCCGTCAGCAACCCGAAGCGAACACCGGTGTTCCGACTGCTCACCATAGCGAGTTCGGGTCTCGGCAGTTTCGTCCTCGGGCTCTGGGGCTTGAAGCTCGGTCTCGGCGAAGGTTTTGCCGGCATCTCCGCGGATATGATGGTCTCGGTGATGGCCGCTCTTTGCGCACTGGCGGCCTCGGTCGCCGCGATGTCCTTTTTCGCCGGCGTCGATGAATCGGCGGATTTCGTCTTCACGGAAACCCATTTCGACAAGCTGACCGGCCTGGTGGCACGCCCGGCGATGGTCGGCAAGATTGCCGAGGCGGCATGCGCGACCAGCCGGACCGGCGAGCCGATGTTCCTCATCGATATCGACATTGACCGCTTCAAGCAGATCAATGACGCCATCGGCTACAGCCAGGGCGACGAGTTGATCCGCGCCTTCACCAAGCGCTTAAAGACGTGCGTGCCGCCGCGCGCTCTGATCGGACGCATCGGCGCCGGTGAATTCGCGATCCTGCTGCCCGACAATCAGGTGTCCGGATCGCTGGAAAGCACCGTCGAGAGGCTCATCGACGAGATGATGGAGCCCTATGATCTCGGTACGCACCTGCAATCGGTCAGCCTGTCGGTCGGCATCGTGGCGATGCCAAAGGACGGCGTCGATCCGGTCCTCATCCTGCGCCGCTCCAATCTGGCGCTGCAGAACGCGCGCGCCAGTGGCGTCGGCAACTGGTCGGTCTTCCATGCCGAAATGGGCAGGGTCGCCGACCATCGCCAATGGATCGAATCCGAACTGCATATAGCCTTCGAGCGTGGCGACTTCGACCTTCATTACCAGCCGCAGCTCGATCTCCCGACCGGCCGCATCGTCGGGTATGAAGCGCTTATCCGCTGGCGGCATCCGGAACGCGGCATGATCCCGCCGATGGAGTTCATTCCGATCGCCGAGGAAACCGGCATGATCGGCCCGATCGGCGAATGGGTGCTGCGCAAAGCCTGCAGCGACGCACAGCATCTGCCCGATGATTGCTTCGTCGCCGTCAACATCTCGCCCGTCCAGTTCATGACCAAGGACTTCGTCGGCATCGTGCGCGACACTATGACGAGCACCGGCATCAAGCCGTCGCGGCTGGAGCTGGAAGTGACCGAGACGGCGATGATGCAGGACCGCGACCGCGCCGCCGCCATCCTGAAGGAGCTTGCGGATATGGGCATCTCGGTCGCCGTCGACGATTTCGGTACCGGCTATTCCAATTTGAGCTACCTGATCGATTTCTCATTCGGCAAGCTGAAGATCGACCGGTCCTTCGTCAGCCGCCTCGACACCGATTCCAGCTCCGGCGCTGTCGTCTCGACCATCGTCGGGCTTTCGCGCGCGCTCGGCGTCAGCATCATTGCCGAAGGCGTCGAGACCGAAAGCCAGGCGACGCTGCTCAGGGCGGCCGGCTGCGAGGTGGTGCAAGGCTATCTTTACGGCAGGCCCGCCCCCCTCAAGATCAGGGTCGGCGACGTGCATGTCACCGATGAGGTCCGGCGCGTCGCCAATCTGCATTGAGTGCGACGCGATGCCTGCTTCTGTCTGAGCATGATCTTTTCCGAAAACCGGTATCCACTTTTCGGGATCATGCTTCAACGACGAGCGGAAAGCACCTTGAACATGCCGTCGCGGGCGAGTTCGGCATGGCTCGAAAAGGCAGCCGCCAGGATCGGCTCATAGGGAAGCTGACGGTTGGCGACCATGAGCAGCCGCCCACCCGGCTTCAAGGCCTTGGCCGCCGCGCGGATCATGCCGGCGCCGATCTCCGGCTCGGCCGCCCGGCTGCGATGAAAGGGCGGGTTCATCGCAATCGCGTCGTAGCGCTTCTCGACTGGTTCCTTCAACAGATCGATCCAGAAGAAGTTTCTGGCGATCGACTGGGTGACCCCTGTCAGATTGAGCTTTGCGGCTTCGAGCGCGGCGAAATCGGCCTCATAGAGGTCGAGCGCCTGAACGCCGGGGGAGCGGGCGGCGATCTCGGCAGCTACATAGCCCCAGCCGGCGCAGAAATCGGCAATGTTGCCACGCAGATCATTGGGCAGATTCTCGACCAGCAATTTCGAGCCAGTATCGATCCGGTCGAAGGAAAACATGCCGGGCGCGGTGTGGAACCGGCTTTCAACCAGCAGAGCGGGATTGGCGGCGCGCAATTCTTCCGCGGCGGCCAGATCGGCGGGACGTCGCAACCAGAAGGCAATGCCGTGATATTTGGGCAAATGGCCTTCAAGCGGCACAAGCTCGTCAACGCGCTTGCGCAGGCTGGCAATGCCATCGTCCTTGCCGCCGGCAATGACGACCAGGCCGCCCGGCGCCACGCGCTCAAGCGCCTGCGCGAGGCGCACTTCGTTCAGGCCGCGATGCCGGCCGGCAAGCACAAGTGCCATATCGAAGCCATCGCCTTCCACTTGCGCGGTGACGACGAAGCCCGACGCCTGCAGCGCGCTAAAATGCGGCCGGAAGCCCTGCACGAGGTGAAGGGTCGCCTCAAAGCCTTCAGGCAGGCGAAAACCCGGCTCAGCGCCGAGAAACAGGGCGCGCGTGCCCTTTCCCGGCAGAGGAACAGCCTCGGCCTCGAAGGGATGGAAAAGCGTCTTCAACGGCTCGGCGGACATTGTTCGATCTCGACTTGTCTAAGCGCTTTGAAACCCAGGCTGAAAATGAAAACGGGCGCGACATAAGCCGCGCCCGTTTCGATTCATGGCTCAGACCAATCAGGCGGCGTTTTCTTCGCCTTCGGTCTTCTTGTCGCGGGCGAGTTCCTTGCCGGTGGCCTGATCGACGACTTTCATCGACAGGCGGACCTTGCCGCGCTCGTCGAAGCCCATCAGCTTGACCCAGACCTTGTCGCCTTCCTTGACCACGTCCGAGGTCTTGGCGACCCGGTCGTTGGCAAGCTGCGAGATGTGGACTAGGCCGTCACGCGGACCGAAGAAGTTGACGAAAGCGCCGAAGTCCGCGGTCTTGACGACCGTACCTTCGTAGATCTCGCCGACTTCCGGCTCGGCGACAATGGTGTGGATCCACTTCTTCGCCGCCTCGATCTCCTTGGCATTGGACGAAGCGATCTTGACCGTGCCGTCGTCCTCGATGTTGATCTTGGCGCCGGTCTTTTCGACGATCTCGCGGATCACCTTGCCGCCCGAGCCGATCACGTCACGGATCTTGTCGGTCGGGATGTGCATCACTTCGATGCGCGGTGCGAACTCACCCAGTTCCGAACGCGCGCCGGTCAGAGCATGCGCCATCTCGCCGAGGATGTGCTGGCGGCCATCCTTGGCCTGGTCCAGCGCGATCTTCATGATCTCCTCGGTGATGCCTTCGATCTTGATATCCATCTGCAGCGAGGTGATGCCGCTGGCGGTGCCGGCGACCTTGAAGTCCATATCGCCGAGGTGATCTTCGTCACCCAGGATGTCGGACAGAACGGCGAAACGCTCGCCTTCCTTGATCAGGCCCATGGCGATACCGGCGACCGGCTTGGCCAGCGGCACGCCTGCATCCATCAGCGCCAGCGAGGTGCCGCAGACAGTGGCCATCGACGACGAACCGTTGGACTCGGTGATCTCCGAGACGACGCGCAGCGTGTAGGGGAACTGGTCGGCACTCGGCAGCATCGGGCGAATCGCGCGCCAGGCGAGCTTGCCATGGCCGATTTCGCGGCGGCCCGGCGAACCCATGCGGCCGGTCTCGCCGACGGAGTAGGGAGGGAAGTTGTAGTGAAGGAGGAACTTCTCCTTGTACATGCCGGTCAGCGAGTCGACATACTGCTCGTCCTCGCCGGTGCCGAGCGTGGCAACGACCAGCGCCTGGGTCTCGCCGCGGGTGAACAGCGCCGAACCGTGGGTGCGCGGCAGAACGCCGACTTCGGAAACGATCTTGCGAACCGTGCTCAGGTCACGACCGTCGATGCGCGAACCGGTGTCCAGGATGTTCCAGCGCACGACCTTGGCCTGGAGTTCCTTGAACACGCTGCCGATCTGCTCGGAAGTGTATTTGGCGTCTTCACCTTCGGCCGGGGCAAACGCTGCCTTGACCTTCGCCTTGACGGCGTCGACGGCGGCGTAACGCTTCTGCTTGTCGACGTTCTTGTAGGCATTGCTGAGTTCGTCGCCGACGATCTTCAGCATCTCGGCTTCAAGCGCGGAATAGTCCGGCGCGGTGAAGTCGCGCGGCTCCTTGGCGGCAACTTCGGCCAGCTTGATGATGGCGTCGATAACCGGCTGGAAGCCCTTGTGGCCGAACATGACCGCGCCGAGCATCAGCTCTTCGCCGAGTTCCTTGGCTTCGGACTCGACCATCAGCACGGCATCTGTGGTGCCGGCGACGATCAGATCGAGCTTCGATTCCTGCATCTCGTCGACATGCGGGTTGAGCACATATTCGCCGTTGATATAGCCGACGCGAGCGCCGCCGATCGGGCCCATGAAGGGAACGCCGGAGAGCGTCAGGGCGGCCGAAGTGGCAACGATCGACAGGATGTCCGGATCGTTCTCGAGATCGTGCTGGACGACGGTGACGACGATCTGGGTGTCGTTCTTGTAGCCGGAGGCGAAGAGCGGGCGGATCGGGCGGTCGATGAGGCGGGAAACCAGCGTTTCCTTCTCGCTCGGACGGCCTTCACGCTTGAAATAGCCACCCGGGATCTTGCCGGCGGCGTAGGTCTTTTCCTGGTAGTTGACGGTCAGCGGGAAGAAATCGAGGCCGGGCTTCGGCTCCTTCATCGAAACGACGGTGGCGAGAACCTTGGTCTCGCCGTAGGTGGCGAGCACCGCGCCGTCAGCCTGGCGTGCGATCTTGCCGGTTTCGAGGATGAGCGGACGGCCGCCCCATTCGATTTCCACTTTGTGGTGATTGAACATGTCTTGTCCTTAATATGAGGAAAGGGCCGCGCCGTTTCACGGTGCGCGGATGCCCTTTCCCTGGCTTCCTTTCTCGGGCAGCCACGGGCAAGACAACGGGAAGCTCGGGTGATTTCGGCGCGGTGCGCGCGCGAGCGTCCTGCAATCCTGCCCCATGACCGTCCATGGGCGGTTTCGAGTGCCCTCTGCACGATCGAAACCGGGTCTGGCCAGTCGATGCGACTGGCAGAATGCGCGACCGGCGGGCTCTCCTTCGAAAGCCCGCCGGTCAATTCGTCAACGGCGCAGACCGAGCTTCTCGATCAGCGTCTGGTAGCGCGCGTCGTCCTTGCGCTTGAGATAATCAAGCAGGCTGCGGCGCTGGGAGACGAGAGCAAGCAGACCACGGCGGGAATGGTTATCCTTCTTGTGGTCCTTGAAATGGTCGGTCAGGTTCTTGATGCGCTCGGAAAGGATGGCCACCTGGACTTCCGGAGACCCGGTATCGCCCTTGGCGGTTGCGAATTCACCCATCAATTCCTGTTTGCGCTCGGCAGTAATCGACATCGTGTTTTTCCTTATCTGTTTGAGGAAACGGGTCGCCCTCAGCCGGGATGTCGTCCAGCAGGGGCCGGTGCAAGCAAAACGTCATAGCGCTATGCTGCGGCGCATATAGTGCAATTCCCCGGAAAACACCAGCCCAATTCACAAGCCGGCTTTTCAGGCTAAAATGGCAGGTTTTAGCCTTGTCAAAGCCATTTCTTCCATTTGAAGAAGGCGATCAGCCCGAACGCGACAAGCGCCATGAACAGCAGCGACAAGGGATAGCCATAATAGGCCTTCAGTTCCGGCATGTTCCAGGGCGAAGACTCCGGATCGAAATTCATGCCCCAGATGCCGACCAGGAAGGTGAGCGGCATGAAGATGACCGAGACGATGGTGAGATAGCTGATGACGTCGTTGGTGCGCGCCTGGCTCAGCGACAGGTGCATCTCGATCAGGCCGGTCAGCATGTCGCGCTGGGTTTCGACCAGTTCGATCAACCGTAGCGCATGGTCGAGCGTGTCGTTGAGGAAGATCTTGGTCTCGGCCTTCACATAAGGCACATCGTTGCGGATCAGCGTCGCCAGCGCATCGCGCATCGGCCACAGCACGCCTTTCAGCACGTTGGCGTCGCGCCGCAATTCATGCAGCTGCCGCATCTGATGCTTGTGCGGCGAATGCAGCATCTGGTCCTCGATGCTGTCGACCGTATCGCCGGCGGCCTCGATCGGCGGAAAGTAGCTGTCGACGATGGCGTCGATCAGCGCATAGGCGAGGTAATCGGCACCGCGGGCGCGCAACCGGTTGGGCGCTGAGCTTTCGATGCGCTTGCGCACGGGATCGAACGGATCGCCTTCACGCTCCTGGAAGGTGACGACGAAATTATTGCCGAAGAAGACGGCGATCTGCTCATAGCGGTGCGAGGCGACGTCGTCGATCATCCTGACGACGACGAAGGCATGATCCTCGAAAAAGTCGACCTTCGGCCGCTGGCCGGTGTTGACGACGTCCTCCAGCGCCAGCGGATGCAGGCTGAAAATGCGGCCGATCTCCTCGATCAGCGGGATGTTGGCGAGGCCGGTACAATCGAGCCAGATAACCGGCCACTTGTCGCAATGGGTGTTGAGGTCGTCGATGCTGGCATTTTCGATAGTCTTGAATTTTTCGGGCGAGATCAGCGTCAGCCTGAGTTCGCTGCGCCGCGCCGAGGGATCGGCGATCAGCGTGCCGGGCGACGCACCGACCGGCGGCCGCCGCGTTTTCACTGGTGCCCGCGTCTTCACGGTCTCAGCCTTTGCCATATGCCCCTCGTGCGAGTCCTCGCCTCGACATTAGACGACAGTAGTCACCCGGCAAAGACCCGCTTGGGCTTGAACATGCCTTGCTCGATGGCACCGATGGCGACCAGCTTGCCGCGCGCCGTGGCGCAGGCTTCCTCGGCTACCACCGGTGCATCACGGCCGCGGATGATGACTGGATTGCCGAGGCGGACCTTGGTCGCCGCATCGTCGCTGATGGCGATCTGCGGCAGGCAGTCAAGGGCGGCCGATGTATCGACCAGAAGCGCATCGATGGCGTCGAAGTCGATTGGTACTTCCACCTTGTCGACAGCCTCTGTCGTGTCAGCGGCTTCCGTTGCGTCCGTGACGTCCGTCGTGCTGTCTTCGTCCTGGACACCGAAACGGGCGGCTTCCAGTTCGGCGATGGTGACGAAATCCTCCGCCGTGAACGGCTCGACCTCGACCCGGCGCAATTCGGAAATGTGGCCGAAACAGCCCATGTCGCGGCCCATGTCGCGGGCCAGCGCGCGCACATAGGTGCCCTTGCCGCATTCGACCTCGAAAACAGTATGGTCGGCGCCATGCTCGACAACGTCCAGACGGCCGATCTCGATCTCGCGCGCGGGTATGTCGACTGTCGCGCCGTCGCGGGCCAGATCATAGGCACGCTCGCCCGCGATCTTGATGGCCGAGAATTGCGGCGGCGTCTGCATGATGACGCCAGTGTATTTCGGCAGCAGGGCGAGCACTTGGGCTTGCGACGGGCGCAGGTCGGACTCTTTCGTCACCGGACCTTCGAGGTCATCGGTGGAGCGCTCCTGCCCCCAGGCAACGGTGAAGCGATAGATCTTTGCGCCGTCCTGCACGTAGGGAACGGTCTTGGTGGCCTCGCCAAGCGCGATCGGCAGCATACCGGACGCCAGCGGGTCGAGCGTGCCGGCATGGCCGGCCTTTTCGGCCTGGAACAGCCATTTGATCTTGGAGACGGCTTCGGTCGAGCCCATGCCGACCGGCTTGTCCAGGATCAGCCAGCCCGAGATCGGCCGGCCCTTCTTCTTGCCGCGGCGCGCCACTATTCGGTGTCCTTGTTGTCGTCTTTGCCCTGATCCGCGTTTTCCTGGTCCTCAGGACCCAGATCGCGCGCCACTTCAGGTGACTTCAACAGGTCATTGATCCTGGCAAAATTGTCGAAGGAGGTGTCGAGCTTGAAGCGGAACTCCGGCATGAACTTCATCTGCCGCAGCGCGCCGGAGACACGGCCACGGACGAATTTCGCATGCTTGTTCAGCGCCTCGACCACCGCATCGGTATCCTTGGCGCCGAGCGGCGAGACGAAAGCGGTAGCGACCTTCAAATCGGGCGACATGCGCACTTCCGAAACCGACACCACGGTGCTCTCGATCAGCGGATCGATGATCTCGCCGCGCTGCAGGGTTTCGGATAGCGCATGGCGCACCTGTTCGGCGACGCGCAGCATGCGCTGGGATGGGCTGGATGTGGTTGGACGGGGCATTTTTCTCTATCCTGAAGCGTGAGGCGCGGGATGGGACCGTGCCGCATGTCTCATATGGGTCGTTCTCAATAGACCTCGGGCGGCGGCCTCTCGGCCACCGCCCGGTATGGACAAGTCACTCGAACTCAGAGTGTCCGGGTCACCATCTCGACGCGGAAGCACTCGATGACGTCGCCGACGCGCATGTCCTCGTAGTTCTGGAAGGCCATGCCGCACTCCTGGCCGCCGGGGACTTCCGAAACTTCGTCCTTGAAGCGCTTCAGCGTCTTCAGCGTCCCTTCGTGGATGACGACGTTGTCGCGGATCAGGCGCACCCCCGCACCGCGTTCGACCTTGCCTTCGGTGACACGGCAGCCGGCGATCTTGCCGACCTTGGTGATGTCGAAGATCTCGAGGATCTGCGCGTTGCCAATGAAGGTCTCGCGACGCTCCGGCGACAGCAGGCCCGACAGAGCCGCCTTCACGTCATCCACGAGGTTGTAGATGATCGAGTAGTAGCGGATCTCGATGCCAGCCGCCGCTGCGGCGGCACGTGCCTGGACGTTGGCGCGGACGTTGAAGCCGATGATCGCGGCACCCGAAGTCTCCGCCAGCGACACGTCGCTTTCGGTGATGGCGCCGGCACCGGCATGGACGATGCGCGCACGCACCTCGTCGGTGCCGAGCTTGTCGAGCGCGGCGTTGATCGCCTCGATCGAGCCCTGCACGTCGCCCTTGATGACCAGCGGGAATTCCTTCAGCCCGCTTGTCTGCAATTGCGACATCATCTGCTCGAGCGACCCGCGCTGGCCGGCATGCTTGGCAACCGCCTTCTCGCGCGCCAGACGCTGGCGGTATTCGGTGATCTCGCGGGCACGGGCCTCGTTGTTGACCACGGCGAAGCGGTCGCCGGCCTGCGGTGTGCCCTGCAAGCCAAGCACTTCCACCGGCATCGCCGGCGGCGCTTCCTTGATCTGCGTGCCACGATCGTTGACCAGCGCACGGACCCGGCCCCATTCGTTGCCGGCAACCAGGATGTCGCCCGGCATCAGCGTGCCGGTCTGCACCAGCACGGTGGCGACGGGGCCACGGCCCTTGTCGAGCTGGGCTTCGATGACGACGCCTTCGGCGGTACGATCCGGATTGGCCTTCAGGTCGAGAATTTCGGCCTGCAGCAGGATCGCCTCGAGCAGTTTGTCGAGATTGGTGCCCTTGGTCGCCGACACTTCGACGTCCAGAACTTCACCCCCCATGGATTCGACGAAAACCTCGTGGCGCAGCAGCTCGGAGCGCACTTTCTGCGGATCGGCATCATGCTTGTCGATCTTGTTGATCGCCACGATGATCGGAACGCCGGCCGCCTTGGCATGGCTGATCGATTCGATCGTCTGCGGCATGACGCTGTCGTCGGCCGCAACCACCAGGATGGCAATGTCGGTCGCCTGGGCGCCACGAGCACGCATCGCTGTGAAGGCGGCGTGGCCGGGCGTGTCGATGAAGGTGATCTTGTGACCGTTCTTCTCGACCTGGTAGGCGCCGATGTGCTGGGTGATGCCGCCGGCTTCGCCGGAGACGACATTGGCGTTGCGGATCGCGTCGAGCAGCGAGGTCTTGCCGTGATCGACGTGACCCATGATCGTCACGACCGGCGGACGCGAAACCAGGTCCTCGGCACTGTCGGCGATGTTGAACAGGCCTTCCTCGATGTCGGACTCGGCGACGCGGCGGACCGTGTGGCCGAATTCGGTGGCAACCAGCTCGGCCGTGTCGGCGTCGATGACGTCGCCCGGCTTCAGGATCTGGCCCTGCTTCATGAAGAACTTGACCAGGTCGACCGCGCGCTCGGACATGCGTTGCGCCAGTTCCTGGATGGTGATGGTCTCTGGCAGGATCACTTCGCGCATGACTTTCTCGCGCGGCTCATTGTGCATCGCGCGCTTGAATTTTTCCTGGCGGCGACGCATCGACGACAGGGACCGGGCTCGCGCGTCTTCGTCGGACAATGCTGAATTCAGCGTCAGCTTGCCGCGGCGGCGGTCTTCCTCGGCCTTGGTCGGCTTGGCCGGACGCGCCACTTCGGGCGTGACCGGACGGCGCACCGGGGCGCCGGCACCAACACGCTTCGGCTTGGCCACTTCCTCGTCATCGACTGTTGCCAGTTCGGCAGCCAATGGCGCGCGTCGACGGGCTTCTTCCTCGGCCCGACGGCGGGACTCGGCCTCGGTCTGCAACCGCGCCTCTTCCTCGGCCTGGCGGCGTGCGGATTCATCGCGTTCGCGCTTGCGGCGCTCTTCGTCCTCGGCGCGACGCTTGGCATCCTCGGCGGCGCGCTGGCGGTCCTCGACCTCGCGAACCTTCGAGCCCTCCAGCGCCCTGCGGCGTGCTTCCATTTCACTGCGCGAAAGCTCGTTCAGCACCATGCCGCTGCGTTCGACCGGGGCCGGTGGCGGCGGGGGTGGCGGCGCCTTCGGTGCTTCCGGCACGACGACGGGCGCGGCCACGACCGCCGGCTTCGGTGTGAAGACGGGGGCGGCAGCAGGCTCCGGCTTGTCGCCGGGCATCGAGAACTTGCGCTTCTTGGTTTCGACGACGACCTGCTTGGTGCGGCCGTGCGAGAAGTTCTGGCGCACAGTGCCCTGTTCCATACCGGGGCGCTTCAGCGTCAAGGTCTTCTTCGGCGTCACACTCAGCGTATTGTCGTCACCCGATTTCGTATCGCTCATTCCATATCCTCTGCGGCATCATCTTCGTCAGCAACAGCCGCAAGCATTGCCAGATCGTCCGGGGAACCGCCCCGATACCGGTCGAGCGCAACCATGCGCTTCTGGACCGCCCTGCCCGCGTCTCCCGCGAGAACGGCAGCATGTATCACATTTGTACCCCCCAATGCCAAGCTCAACTCGGCCTCGGAGAAAAGTTTGTAGGCAAGGATGGCGGGCCCGCCGAGATGGACTGTCGCCCGTCGCGCCTGGCTGATCTTGCGCACGCCGTCGTCGGACGCCTCGGTCGCGTGGAGCACGAAAAGCGCCAATCCACCGCGGACAGCACTTTCGACCTTGGTAGCACCAAGCGAAATTGCGCCTGCCTTGCGGGCAAGACCAAGCATGCCCAGAGCGTGCCTGGAAAGTAGCCCGTCGATCATGCCGCCAAGATCGGGCGGCACGACCACCTGTGCCTTGAAGGCGCGGGCAAAGAGGTTCTTCGCCGCAGCCTTGTCGATATGTAGGCGGTCGGCGCTCACCCAGCAACCGCGGCCGGGCAGATTTCTCTTGATGTCGGGAACGACGGCCGAATCCGGGCCGACGACAAACCGGATCAGATCATCCGGTTCGGCTTGTTTGCGCGTAACGATGCAGGTGCGATCGTTCATCTCGTCCAAGGGCGGGTTCGGTGCGATGCGGTTTCACCTCACGCACCAACGGCTTCGTCAGCCGAGACTTCTTCGGCTGCAAGCTCGTCTTCGGTGATCCAGCCGGCCTTGAGGCGGGCGGCCAGAACCATTTGTTCGGCGTCTGCGCGGGTCACGCCATGATTGGCGAGCACGCCCGGATAGACTTTTGTCTCGCCGTCCTTGCGTTCCTTCCAGCCGGTCAGGTCGTCGGCGGCATAGCCGGCGAAATCCTCGATCGTCTTCACGCCGTCCTCGCCAAGCGTCACCATCATGGCGGTGGTGACGCCGGGGATTTCGCGCAATTCGTCCGAAACGCCGAGCGCCTTGCGCTTGTCGTCGTGCTCGGCCTCGATCTTCTCCAGATATTCGCGAGCGCGGGTCTGGATTTCCGAAGCGGTGTCCTCGTCGAAACCGTCGATAGAGGCGATCTCGCCGGAATCGACATAAGCGACTTCCTCGACGCTGGTGAAGCCTTCGGAGGCCAGCACCTGGCCGACCATCTCGTCGACGTCGAGGGCTTCCATGAACAGCGACGAACGCTCGACGAATTCCTTCTGGCGGCGCTCGGATTCTTCGGCCTCGGTCAGGATGTCGATATCCCAACCGGTCAGCTGCGAAGCCAGGCGCACGTTCTGGCCGCGGCGGCCGATGGCCAGCGACAGCTGGTCGTCGGGAACCACGACTTCGATGCGTTCGGCATCCTCGTCGAGCACGACCTTGGCGACTTCCGCCGGCTGCAGCGCGTTGACGATGAAGGACGCCGCCGAAGGCGACCACGGAATGATGTCGATCTTCTCGCCCTGCAATTCGCCGACGACGGCCTGGACGCGGCTGCCGCGCATGCCGACGCAGGCGCCGACCGGATCGATCGAGCTGTCGCGCGAGATGACGGCGATCTTGGCGCGCGAACCCGGGTCGCGGGCGACCGACTTGATCTCGATGATGCCGTCATAGATTTCCGGCACTTCCATGGTGAACAGCTTGGCCATGAACTGCGGATGAGTACGCGACAGGAAGATCTGCGGGCCGCGCTGCTCGCGGCGCACATCGTAGACATAGGCGCGGACGCGGTCGCCATATTTGTAGTTCTCGCGCGGGATCAGCTCATCGCGGCGGATGATCGCTTCGCCGCGGCCGAGATCGACGATGACGTTGCCGTATTCGACGCGCTTGACGGTACCGTTGACGATCTCGCCGATGCGGTCCTTGTACTCGTCATACTGGCGGTCGCGTTCGGCCTCGCGGACCTTCTGCACGATGACCTGCTTGGCCGACTGGGCGGCGATGCGGCCGAAATCCATGGGCGGCAGCTGTTCGGCGATGAAGTCGCCGAGCTGAGCGTCGGGATTGCGCTCGCGAGCCGAGGAAATGGCGATCTGCGTGGCGTAGTCATCGACCTTCTCAACCACTTCCATCAGCCGCTGCAGCTTCATCTCGCCGGTGTTCGGGTTGATGTCGGCGCGGATGTTGGTCTCCTGACCGTAACGCGAGCGCGCCGCCTTCTGGATCGCATCGGCCATGGCGGCGATGACGATCGACTTGTCGATCGACTTTTCACGCGCGACCGCGTCGGCGATCTGCAGCAATTCAAGTCTGTTGGCGCTTACAACCATCGTTTTTCTCCCGAGCCTGTTTGCCGGACCTTTGCGCCCGGCAGCTCAATCATAGTTCCTGTTCGTGTTCTTCCGTGGCGTCCGCTTCCGCACCCGACTCGTCGTCGTCCGGTTCGCCGCGGCGTTTCTTGGCTTCCTTGCGCGCCCTGTTGTCCTTCGACAGGGCATCGCGGATAAGATCGTCTGTCAGGATCAAGCGCACATCGGCAATCGCATCATAGGGGACGCGCACCGTCGGCTCCTCGCCATAGGCGGCCTTGTCGCGCTCGATCAGCACATCGTCTTCGCCGGCTTCGGCGATCTTGCCCTTGAAGCGCTTGCGGTCGGCAACGACGATCGATGTTTCCATCTTCACCAGATGACCCGTCCAGGTCGTGAAATCCGATTTGCGGACCAGCGGCCGGTCGATGCCGGGCGACGAGACTTCAAGATGATAGGCCTTTTCGATCGGATCGTCGACGTCGAGCGCCGGCGACACCGCGCGGCTGACCTCTTCGCAATCCTCGACGGTCATGGTGCCGTCCTCGCGTTCGGCCATGATCTGCAGCGTCAGCCCGTTCTGGCCCGACAGATGCACCCGCACGAGGCGGAAGCCGATGCCACGCAGGACCGGCTGGACGATCAGCGCGATGCGCGCATCGATGCCGCTTTCGCGGATGATGCGATCGTCGCCCTCGCTTGCCGTTGCAGTCATTGAAGCCCTGTCGTTCTACCAAGTTATCGGCAGGTAATAAAAAAGAGCGGGACCGGGTGGACCCACTCTTCGTCATACCGACCAAGAATTTGAGGCTGATATAAACGATCATGGCCTGTGTTTCAAGCCCGCTATGCTGGTCGGGCAACGCCGCCATCGAGGCGGCCCGCGCCAGCGTTGCATGGGGTGCATGGCGCCTATGCGGCGACCCCCATGGGATTGGCGCCGAAACGCACCTACCTATGTTGCGCTGCACAAATATGGCCGTGGGTCACACGTGCGCGAAAGGACATGATCATGAGCAATCGCAAGATATTTTCTGCAATAGGCGACTTCTTCACCGTATTCGGCAGCGCCGTGGCCGCTTCACGGGCCGTGGAAGCCGGTCGCAGGCCGCGCGCCGACGACCTGCGCAACCTCGGCGTCGAGCCTGCCGCCTTCGATCGCATCGGCCGCCGCTTCTAGCTTTGACGCAATTCCGGACGGAAAACCGTTTCACACTTTTCCTGGAATTGCTCTAAGACCGCGAGCCTATTTCCGAATGAAGGTAAGATAGGCCGGCCGCCGTCCCTCGCGAATGGCCTTGGCCTCATAACGGGTGCCCGGCCAACCATCATAAGGCCGGTGCCAGTCTGCCGCCTCGCAAGCCTGCCATGCGAACGCGCCATGCGCGCGGCAATGCAGCAGGGTCCAGTTGACATAGGTGTCGATGTCGGACGCAAAGCGGAATTTTGAACCAGGCTTCAGCACACGCGCGAACCGCTCCAGATTGACCGGGCTGACGAAGCGCCGTTTCCAGTGTTTCTTCTTCGGCCAGGGATCGGGGTAGAGCAGATCGATGCCGTCGAGCGAGGCTTGCGGCAGCCAGTCCAGCAGCCTTGTTGCGTCGTCGTCATAGACCCGCAGATTGGCGAGCGGTTTCTCGCGCACCGCCATCATCATCTTGGCCATGCCGTTGACGAACGGCTCGACGCCGATAAAGCCGATCGAGGGCGCCTCGGTGGCGCGATGCAGGAGATGTTCGCCGCCGCCGAAGCCGATCTCGAGGCGAACCGCGCTAACATCGGCTTCAAACAGAGTGTGCAGATCAGCCGGCGGCTCGGCCGCCAGATCGAGCCGATATGTGCCGAAGCCGCTTTCCAGCGCGGCCGCCTGCTGCGGGCGCATGGTCTTGCCGCGCCGGCGACCGAAAAAGGCTTCGGTCGCGCGGCTTGGTCTGTCCTTCGGATCCATGGCGGGACTTTGCGGTGCCGCTGTCAGGCGGCGACCGCGTCCTTGAGTGCCTTGGCGAGATCGGTCTTTTCCCAGGAGAAAGACCCATCACGGCCGGCCTTGCGGCCGAAATGGCCGTAGGACGACGTCTTGGCGTAGATCGGTTTGTTGAGATCGAGGTGACGGCGGATGCCCGACGGCGACAGATCCATCACCGTGCGCAACGCGTCCTCGAGCTTTGCCTCGTCGACCTTGCCGGTACCGTGCAAGTCGACATAGACCGACAGCGGCTGGGCAACGCCGATGGCGTAGGAAAGCTGGATGGTGCAGCGGTCGGCGAGTTTCGCCGCCACGACGTTCTTGGCCAGGTAGCGCGCCGCATAGGCCGCCGAACGATCCACCTTGGTGGTGTCCTTGCCGGAGAAGGCGCCGCCGCCATGGGGTGCGGCACCACCATAGGTGTCGACGATGATCTTGCGGCCGGTCAGTCCGGCATCGCCGTCCGGCCCGCCAATGACGAACTTGCCGGTCGGATTGATGTACCACATGCAATCGTCGGCGATCTTGAGGTCGCCCAGCGCCTCTCGGATATAGGGTTCGACGACCTTGCGGACCTTCTTCGAATCCCAGCTCGCATCGAGATGCTGTGTGGACAGCACGATCTGCGTCGCCTCGGCGGCCTTGCCGTCGACATAGCGAACGGTGACTTGGCTCTTGGCATCCGGCCCGAGCTTGCCGGCTTCACCGCTGCCTTCGTGACGGGCGGCAGCCAGCAGCTCGAGGATCTTGTGGCTGTAGTAGATCGGCGCCGGCATCAAATCCGGCGTCTCGCGGCAGGCGTAACCGAACATGATGCCCTGGTCGCCGGCACCCTCTTCGCCCTGACGGTCGGAGGCGTTGTCGACGCCCTGGCCGATGTCAGGCGACTGGCCGTGCAGCAGAACCTCGATCTTCGCCGTTTTCCAATGAAAGCCGGCCTGCTCGTAGCCGATTTCGCGGATCGCCTTGCGGGCGACCGATTTGAACTTGGCCGGATTGACGACCGAATGCCCGGCGGCATCCTTGAGAATATTGCCGGCCTTGTCCCGCTTGAGCAACGTGTCGGGAACACGCACTTCGCCGGCGATCACGACACGGTTTGTGGTGGCCAGCGTCTCGCAGGCGACACGGACTTTCCACGGGTCCATGCCGGTCTTCTTGGCTTCGCGATACACCAGATCGACGATCTCGTCGGAAATCCGGTCACAGACTTTGTCGGGATGGCCCTCGGCAACGGATTCCGAGGTAAAGAAGTAGTTCTGCCGCGTCACGGGTGTCCCCTCTTGAAAAACGATCGGCAGGCTGCCGATTTTGGCGCGCCACGTGTTAGCGGGGCGAAGCGCCGCTCGTCAAGCGGTGCTTCGGTTCTGGCATGAATGTCGATGCAGTTATCTTGTGCCACCGGCGGCAAGACGCCGCCAGTCCTGGCGTGATTGCCGATCAGTCGGGATCGTCGGTGGAGAGGGACTTGACCAGGTCTATGATCCTGCGGCGCACCTTGGCATCCGCGATCTTGACAAAGGCCCGGTTGAGCTGGAGTCCTTCGGGACTGCCGCAGAATTCGACGGCGAAAGCCATCGACGCGTCCTCGGCAAATCCACGGCCCGCCACGGGCTCCTGGCCGGGCGCATCCTCGAAAAAGAAGGCGACCGGCACGCCGAGTATGGACGCTATCGCCTGCAGTCGGCTGGCGCCGACGCGGTTGGTGCCTTTTTCATATTTCTGAATCTGTTGAAATGTGATGCCGAGGTTTTCTCCCAGCTTTTCCTGGCTCATTCCCAGCATGTTACGGCGAAGCCGGATGCGACTGCCAACATGGATGTCGATCGGATTCGGTTTCTTCTTGTTGTCTTCTGTCATTTTTTCCTCGCCGAATTTTTTCGGCTTTCTCTATTTTTTCCTGCCCAAACAAAGCCGGAGGCAACTGCCCCAACAGAACGATCCACCGGCTTCGAGAAATTTTCAGGCACTTACAGTATGAGTTTCTAATGTGTTGGCTGTCAATTCACCCGTAGCCTTTGCCTTACGTTCAACAGCGCTGCCCCAACGGCAAACAGCAACATGATCAGCATTCCGTTAATGCGCCGTTGGCCGGGAGATATGAGCGCCTGTCCGGAAATCGGTATGTGGGCGTCGATGGCGCCGCGTGCGTCGATCGCAAGCGCATCGACGATGCGCCCGCGCGGATCGACGACGGCCGAGATGCCGTTGTTGGCAGCACGCACCAATGGCAATCCATTTTCCACCGCACGGATCTGGGCCTGCCTGAAATGCTGATACGGACCCGGCGTGTCGCCGAACCACGCATCGTTGGTAACGTTCACAATAAGCTGCGCTGACGCAGCGTCAACTGCCACAAGATCGGGAAAGATCACCTCATAACAGATAAATGGCAGCGCACGGATGCCATCGGGCAGCGTGATGGCGTGGCGCTCATTGCCGGCCGCGAAACTCATCGGCCCGGCAACCAGTTGCTCGATGCCGAAACGCTGGAGCAGATCGGCGAAAGGCAGGTATTCGCCGAACGGCACCAGGTGAACCTTGTCGACGGCGTCAGCGATTTCACCCTTGTCGTCGATCGCCACCACGGAGTTGTAGTAACGGCTGTCGGCATTCGCGGCCGAACCGCCTTCCTCGCGAACGACGCCGGCAATCAGCATCTGGCCGGGTCCGAGCATGTCCCCCAGCGCCGTCAATGCGTCCGGTCGCTCGGTGAAGAGGAACGGCACCGAGGTTTCGGGCCACAGGATCAGTTGCGGCTTTTGATGGCCTGGGTCCGGCGCCTTGGCCGAGAGCCCCATCAGGACCGCGAAGATGCGGTCGCGCACCGAGGCATCCCATTTTTCCGACAGGTCCACGGACGGCTGGACGATGCGGACATCCAGGCTGCGTGAAGCTGGCGGTTCGGGAGCGGCAAGCCTGATATAGCCGAAGCCGACATGGGCGGCGGCGAGCACGACAAACAGTGCCGCGCCGAGGCGCAGGTGCCGACGTGCCGCCAGCAGTGCCGGCAGTGCGAAGACGAACACCGCGAGCGCGTTCATGCCGATCATGCCCGTCACCGAGACGCTCTGCATCAGCAGCGGCACGGGCATGGCCGCGTAGCCGACGGCATTCCAGGGAAAACCGGTGAACAGGAAATCGCGCAGCCATTCCGCCAGGCCGAAGCCGAAGGCAAGGGCGGCGATGCGGCCAATGTCGTTGCTCCACAGCAGCCGGGCAACGATTGCCGCAAAGCCGTAGAAAAAGGCGAGCATGAAAGGAATGCCGACCACCGCGAAGGGAAGCGCCCAGGCAAAGCTGTCGGCCTCGACCAGCAGCGCCGAACCAATCCACCAGAGGCCGGCGAGGAAATAGCCGAAACCGAACCACCAGCCAACGGCGAAAGCCGGCCGCAGGCGCTGGAACAGGCTGCCGGAAGCTTCACCGGTGGCGCCGTCGAGCAGCCAGACCAGCAGCGGAAACGAGACGAAACAGGCAGCGAAGAAATCGTAAGGCGCCTGCCCAAGCACCGCAAAAGCGCCTGCGAGAAACGCCACGAGCGCACGCCGCCAACCCCAAAGCAGAATTATCCGGCCGGTGAGGCGCTCCATGCATACTTCCGAGTCGCGAATCAGGACACAAGATTTAACAGGCTGCGCTCCGCGCTCCAAACGGCGGATGGGCTGGCTGAGATGCACAGCTTCGGCCCTGCCCTACCGGTGCCAACCCTCCATTTGAACGCCGCCCAGCCGCTCGGCCTCCTCGCGCGGAACCGAACGGATGGTCTGCGTGAAGGTCCAGACATGGCCTTCGGGGTCGCGTGCACGATACTGGCGCTCACCGTAGAACTGATCCGCCGGCTCCTGGATTATATCAGCCTCGGCAGCCCGCGCCTGCTCGCAATGCGCATCCAGGCCGCGCTTCAGCCTGACATAGATCGACTGCGTGTTCTTGCCCAAGACCGAAGCCGGGCTGGCAACATAATCGCTCCATTCGGAATCTACGATGATGTAGCTGTCGCCGAATCGCATCTCTGCATGGACGAGTTTTCCCTCGGCATCGCTGACCACCATGCTGCGCGCGAAGCCGAAGGCTGCTTCCAGCCAGTCCAGCGCGGCACGAGGGTCCTTATAGAAAACACCGGAACCCAGACTTGGATGCTTGAACGGGTCGTCGACAGTCATCGGGCGAGCGTAACGCTTACGCCTGTTCGGTGCGCGCGGTGGCGCGCCGGCGGCGCTCACCCTTCTGGCTCTGCACGATGCGCACGCGCTTGACGCGGCGCGGATCGGCGTCGAGGACGTGGAACTCGAAGCCGGGTATGGCCTGCACCACCTCGCCGCGGGCCGGAACACGGCCAAGCGTGTTGAAAATCATGCCGCCGATCGTGTCGACATATTCGCCATGTTCACCGGCGGCGAAATCCCCGCCGATCATCTTGGCGACGTCGTCGATCTCGGCCTTGCCGTCGACGATGAACACGCCGTCGCCGCTCTGGGTGATCATCGGCTCGTCGTCGTCATGCTCGTCCTCGATGTCGCCGACCACCATCTCGACGATGTCTTCCAGCGAGGCGAGGCCGTCGGTGCCGCCATATTCGTCGATGACCAGCGCCATCTGGGTGCGCGTCGTCTGCATGCGGCCCATCAGGTCGGAGGCAAGCATCGACGGCGGCACGAACAGCACCGGGCGGATCAGATTGAGGTCGCCAATGGTGCGGGCGAGATCGACCTGGGCAAGATCGAGAACCGTGGCAGCAGGGGTTTTCCTGGTCGTGCGGCCCTTCTTGACGCGCGCGATCTTGGTGATGTGGGCCAGCACGTCACGGATATGGACCATGCCGCGCGGATCATCGAGCGTCTCGGAATAGACCGGCATGCGGGAATGGCCGGATTGTTCGAAAGTGCCCAGGAGATCGCCGAGCGTCGTCGTGATTTCGACCCCCTGAATGTCGGCGCGCGGTACCATGACGTCCTCGACGCGCACTTCGCGCAGCCGCAGGATGTTGTTGAGCATGGCGCGTTCGCCGGGCGAAAAGGCGCCGGCATCGCTCGTCGTCTCGGCAAGCGCGCCGGCGATTTCCTCACGCAGGCTGGTTCCGTTGCGTTGCCTGAACAGGCCCAGAACGCGGTCGAACAGGGAGGGACCGGCAGGCAACGTCTCGCTGGCAGCGCTGCCAGCACCGGCAGCAGCAGAGGTACTGCTAGCGCCAGACGTAACGGTACTCGGACTTGATCCCTCTTCCGACGTGTCGGAAGCCTTGGTCGCACTGCCGGCGTCGGGGCGGGCGGCAGTCTCTGGTTTGTCGTTCATCGTCGTCCGGTCAATTGATCAGATGTAGTTACGCGTAGGGGTCGGGAATGGCAAGCCTTGCAAGCGCCGCGCGTTCGACGGCTTCCATCGCCTCGGCCTCGGCCTCGGTCTCGTGATCGTAGCCCAGCAAATGCAGCAGGCCGTGGATGACGAGATGGGTGATATGGTTCTCGACCGGCTTGTCTTCCAGTGCCGCTTCATGGGCGACCGTTTCGGCGGCCAGCACGATGTCGCCCAGCATCGGCGGCAACGGACCGCCTTGCGCAAACGGAAAAGCCGGAAAAGACAAGACGTTGGTCGGCTTGTCCTTGCCGCGCCAGCCGGCATTGAGGAGCTGGACATGGGCGTCGTCGGTAAAAACGAGGCTGAGTTCGGAACAGCCCGCCACGCCGGTTTCGGCAAAAGCCGCCTTGACGGCGCCATCGACCAGCCGCGTCAGGCTTACCTCGTCGGGCCAGTTGCCCGCCTCAACCGATATGTCGATGTCGACGGGAACATTCCCGTCGCCGGATATTATGTCCTCAGGCATGAAGCCGCATCGTCAACATCAATTCTCGGCGCCGAGGCCGCGCGCCAGCTTGGCGTCCCGGTCGTAGGCCCTGACGATTTCCGCCACCAGCGGATGGCGGACCACATCGCCGTCGTTGAAGCGCACGGTGACCGCGCCCGCCACACCGTCCAGCACCCGCAAGGCTTCGACGAGGCCCGATTTGGTGTTCGAGGGAAGGTCGATCTGGGTCGGGTCGCCGGTGACGATCATGCGCGAATTTTCGCCCAGACGCGTCAGGAACATCTTCATCTGCATCGGCGTGGTGTTCTGCGCCTCGTCGAGGATGACGGCGGCATGCGCCAGCGTGCGGCCGCGCATGAAGGCGAGCGGCGCGATCTCGATCACTTCGGCGGCAATGGCGCGCTCGACCTTGTCGGCGGGCATCATGTCGTAGAGCGCGTCATAGAGCGGCCGCAGATAGGGATCGACCTTCTCCTTCATGTCGCCGGGCAGGAAGCCCAGCCGTTCGCCGGCCTCGACCGCAGGCCGCGAGAGAATGATGCGCTCGACCATGCCGCGCTCGAGCAGCATCGCCGCATGCGCCACCGCCAGATAGGTCTTGCCGGTGCCGGCCGGGCCGATGCCGAACACCAATTCCGACCGTTCCAGCGCCCGCATATAGGCATCCTGGTTAAGTGAACGGGCATAGATCGTCTTCTTGCGGGTGGCGATCTGGGCGGCGGAAACCTTGCCCTTGCGCTCCAGCGTCGGCAGGGTCAGCTGATCGTCGGCGGCGATCGCCATGCGCACGGCGCCGTCGACGTCGGACTGGCCGATATCGACGCCCTTCTGGAGAATGCCGTAGAGATTGTCCAGGGCGCGGCGCGCCTGCTCGGCGGCCGACGCTGAGCCCTTGATGGTCAGCTGGTTGCCGCGTGAGCGGATGTCGACGCCAAGCTTCTGCTCCAGCCTGGCGAGGTTTTCGTCGAACTGACCATAAAGGGCGCTGGCAAGCTTGTTGTTGTCGAAAGTCAGAACGATGTGCGCCATGTCAGAAGCCCCAGATGCCGGTACCGGGGGCAGGTTCTTCAGCTCTGCTGCGCTCAACCGTCTCTCCTCATCTGCCGAGACCCTCAGGCCAATTCGGCGAACAGGCTATTGTAGCCCGTCTTCGTGATTCGCACCTGGATAATGTCACCGATTTCGCCGGCCTTTTCATCAACAATAACCGGCTGCAGCCAAGGTGAGCGGCCAACCTTCTGGCCGGCCTGACGGCCGGGCTTCTCGATCAGCGTGTCGATGGTGGTGCCGACGAGGCTCAAGCCGAAATCCTGCTGCTGCTTCACAAGCAGAGCCTGCAGCCGCTGCAAGCGCTCGTCCTTGACCGTTTCCGGCACATGATCGGACATTTCGGCGCCCGGCGTGCCGGGGCGCGGCGAATATTTGAACGAGAAGGCCGAGGCGTAATTCACCTGACGCACCAACTCCATGGTCGCCTCGAAATCCGCCTCGGTCTCGCCGGGGAAGCCGACGATGAAGTCGCCGGAGAGCGCGATGTCAGGCCGTGCGGTACGGATACGGTCGAGCAGCGCCAGATAATCCCTCGCCGTGTGCCGGCGATTCATCGCCTTGAGGATGCGGTCGGAGCCGGATTGCACCGGCAGATGCAGATAGGGCATCAACGTCGGCAGATCGCGATGGGCCGCGATCAGTTCGTCATCCATGTCGCGCGGGTGGCTGGTGGTGTAGCGCAGACGCGCCAGCCCGGGGATTTCGGCCAGCCTGAACAGCAGGCGGCCAAGGCCCCACTCCTCGGTCTTGCCCCCTTTGGCCTCGCCCCGGCCATGCCAGGCATTGACGTTCTGGCCAAGCAGCGTCACTTCGCGCACGCCGGCTTCGGCCAGGCGCTCAGCCTCCGCGACAATCTGCGCCACCGGCCGGGAGACTTCGGAGCCCCTTGTGTAGGGCACAACGCAGAAGGTGCAGAACTTGTCGCAGCCTTCCTGCACGGTGAGGAAGGCGGTGACGCCGCGCTTGATGACCTCGGCGCGCTTGGGCTGCGGCAGATGCTCGAACTTGTCCTCGATGGCGTAGTCGGTCTCGACGATCTTTTCGCCGCCGCGCACCCGCGCCAGCACGTCCGGGAGCCGGTGATAGGTCTGCGGACCGATGACCAGGTCGACGGCAGGCGAACGGCGGATGATCTCGGCGCCTTCGGCCTGCGCCACGCAGCCGGCGACGCCGACCAGCATCTCACGGCCGGCCAGGGCACGCTCGGCTTTCATGTCGCGGATACGGCCGAGCTCGGAATAGACCTTTTCGGCCGCCTTCTCCCTGATATGACAGGTGTTCAGCAACACCAGGTCGGCCTCGCCAATGGCATCGGTCGCGGAATAGCCGTCGGCAGCCAGCGCATCGGCCATACGCTGTGAATCATAGACATTCATCTGGCAGCCATAGGTCTTGATGAAGACTTTTCTCGCTGCCGCGGGAAGCACCGCCGGCTGTCCAGCCGTAGTGCCGATGTCGTCGCTTTCTATCGTGTTCAAGTCCATAAGGCGGCTTCTAACGCCTTTCCGTGACAAAAAACAGACGATTCTCGGCGCGCCAGCAAGGGCATGCCGGAGCTACCGGCTCGGCCGCGGGTCGGCAAGCGCCGCCTGCATCATCTCACGCACCTGGCTTTCCATCAGTTTCGACGTCTCCTTGCGGTTCGAACCCTTGGAAAAGGCGATTGCCTCGCCGAAATGCACCTCGACGTCGAGCGCGCCCTCAGCGAGCAATACCTTGAGATGCGGCATCAGATCCTCATCGCCGATCCAGGCGGCAAGCGGGCGATGCCGGCGGCCGAGCGGCACGCCGTGCAGACGCGTATAGGCGATCGCCACCGGCTGGATGAACACCTGTTCCGCCGCGCCTTCGGAAATCGCCATCGAGGCGGCGCCGAACAGCGTGCTCTTGAACGGCAGGACCATATTGCCGTCGCCGGTCGAGCCCTCGGCAAACAGCACCATCGCATCGCCCTTGGCCATGCGGCTGGCAATCTCGCTTGCCTGGTCGCCCGACGATCGCTTGCGCTCGCGCTCGATGAACACGGTGCGCTGCAGCTTCGACAGCATGCCGATCAGCGGCCAGCCTTCCATATCCGCCCTGGCGATGAACTTTACGTCGGCAAAAGAGCCGAGCACCATGATGTCGGTCCAGGAGATGTGATTGGACGCAACCAGCAGCGGGCGCTTGTCGGACAGCGCTCCCTTGACATGGATGCGCATGCCGAGCGCCCTGACGATCAGCCTGTGCCAGACCTTGAGGATGAAGGTTTCCGGCCACCAGCCAGTCTTCATCGACAGTATCTGTAACGGCACGAGGACCAGCGAACCGGCGACAACGAGGCCCAGCGCCAGGAGAATCCTGATTTTCTTGATCATCGCCCCATCCGGCCGTCTCGCTAGCGAAGATCGCGGCGCATGACAAGCGCGCCGGTCGGTCCGTGTTCGGCCGATCTGTAGTAATTCGGCCGCTTGCCGACCTCACGGAAGCCCAGCCGACGATAAAGCGCGATCGCCGCGACATTGGTCTCGTCGACCTCGAGGAACAGCGCTTCGGCGCGCTGCGCGTGCAGTTCGCGCAACACCGCGTCCATCAATTGCCAGCCCAACCCCTGGCGACGATGCGATCGCGCCACCGCGACGGTCAGGATCTCGCCCTCGCCTGCCGCAAGCCTCGCCAGTACGAAGCCGACGGGCGGCTTGGAGCCCTGTCCGGTTTCGCGCGCGGCATAGCCGAATACGGTGTCCTGTTCGAGCAGGGCGGCGAATTCGCCATCGGTCCAGGGGCGGACAAAGTCCTCGCGATGCAGCAGCGAGACCGCCGGACTGTCGGCGATCCTCAGCGGCTCGAGCGCGTAGTCCCTGCGGCGTGGTTGGAGAAAAGGTATGCGCATTTATCTTTCTTGCCTTGATAGAATAAAGCCAGCCTGCGGCTTGGCGTCGGCGCCGCGCATATAGAGTGGTTTCGGCCGTTCGCCTGCGCCCTTGGCGGCAGCCAGGCGGGCGTAGGTGACAATGTCGGCGGTGGCTGTCCGAGGGCCGACATCGAATTCGCGCCCGGCCGATGCGCTGATGAGCGCTGCCGCGGTGCCGGCAAGCACCGGAGACGTTTCCTTCGCCATGGCCACCACGTCAGCCAGCGTGGCCGCGGCCGGACCGTAAGCCAAGGCTGACATTTCATCGTAAAAGGCCGCGTGGATCTCTTCACGGCCGGCATCGAGCGCCGCCAGCACGGCGCGACCGGGAAATGCGGCTGCTGCTTCGGCGGCCAGCGCCTCCAGGGTCGTCACCCCGATCGCCGGTATCTTCAGCGCCAGCGCCAGGCCACGCGCGGTCGAGACGCCGACCCGCAGACCGGTGAAGGAACCTGGGCCGACGGAGACTGCGATGGCGCCAAGACCGGCATAGTCGGTTGCGCTTGCCTCCAGCGCTTCGGCTGTGACCGCCATCAGGTGCTCGGCATGGCCCTTGCCGAGATCGAGCACCGAGCGGCCAAGCTCCCGCTTCGCCACAGCATCATAGACGCAAGCGGCGCAAAGGTTGGCGGCACAGTCGATGGCAAGCAATTTCATGAGGCAACCGGTTCGAAAAACAATTCCCTGTGCCCGCCACGGCCCGCCACCGCAAGGGGATAGTGCATAATTCGTTAAACGGCTTCGCTGGTAGACTATGCGGCCTGTTCGATGCGCAGCATGTGGTTGTCCCAGACATAGTCCGGTTCGGAGCGTGTCGCGCCGCTGCCCTCGACGATCTCGCCGGCGCCGGTGGTGGCCATGAAGCCGGTTCCATCGGGGGCCACGCCGCAGACCTCGACCAACGCGCTGTTCGCAACGACCCGGCCGCTGGCCGCATCGATCACGACAAGCGAGTTGCCTTCCGGCGAGGAAACGGCGACGGTTCCGGCAGCCCGATTGGCCGCGACCGAGCCTATGTAGTTGCGGAAGCCGGACAAAACGTCCTGCGGCATGTCGAGCAACTGCAGATCCTTGCCGCGCGCGGCGCGACCGACCAGCAATGGACGATCGCTGCCCGGTCCCCGGTACTGGCAGCCGAACCAGACGGTTCCGGCCGGATCGGTGTCCATGTGGCGGATCGACAGCTGATGCAGTGCGGCCGGCAATTCGTGTTTCTCGATGACATAGCCGGTGACGCGGTCTATCAGCACATAGGACGGCTTCATGGTGGCGATGTTGAGCTCGGCGCGGCCGTAGTCCGGATGAGTCTCGATGCCGCCATTTGCAACCGCAATCGTCCTGCCATCGCCCAGGAGCAGAAGCTCGTGCGGACCCATGCCATAGGTCGGGAACTCACTGATGCGGCTGAATTTCGCCCGCGCGTCGTAGACGCCGACGACGCCGGCAGCATTCTCGAAGTCGTTTTCGGTGGCATAAAGCAGCGCCCCGTCGGGCGAGAACACGCCATGGCCGAAGAAATGCCGGCCGGCGATGCTGGCGATGGTCAGCGGCGCGTCACGGCCCGAGTGATCGAAAACCACGGCGAAGGTGCCGGGCTGACGCGCGAAGACCACCGAGCGTTTCGATATGGGATCGAAGGTGACATCGTGGCCGCGATCGGGCAGGTCGATCGCATGCAGGACCTTGCCGGCCTCGGACAGGACGGCAGCGCCAAAGCTGCCGTCGCGTTTGACGAAAGCGGTGGCGAAGACGGCGTCGGCCGCAAGCGTCGTTGCCCAGGCCGACGGCGCCATTGCCGCGGCAAAGCCGATACCCGCAGCCCTCAGGAAATCGCGGCGATCGATGAGGGAGGTTTTCAAGAGACTATCCTCCCCTGCACTGGCTCGCTCCAGGACACGGTGATTATTACGGATCGGAGCTGACGCTTGGCACCTACCGATTCTTGGAATAATCCATCGCAGACATTGGAAGTTGGCCGAAGCCTCCGGAACTTCGTCATCCACGGGCGGAGCAGGAGCGAAGCTCCGTCGCGGAGACCCGAGGATCCATGCTGTGACCTTGACCGTCGGGTGCAACGGAGCAAAATTCTGGACCGCGGCAGCGCTTTGAAGTCGCGGCATGGATCCCGGGGTCTACGCTGCGTCGCTTCGCTCCTTGCTTCGCCCCAGGATGACGAAGCTATGGGCGTATCGGCCAATCTCAAGGTCATGCTCAGTCCCCATCCAGCGAGGAGAAGCCTGCGGTCAGGCCGAATTCAGCGGTCAGCCTGGTGCCGATCAAGGCCGACAGGCTGGAGGTGATCAGCGCGAAATGATCGAGCTTGTTACGCAGCGCCGGATCGGCAAGCGCCTTGTCGATTGGACCGCTGACCGCCTTGGCGGTGGCGACACCGTTGACCAGCTGGATATGGATCGATTCGGCCATCCAGCGTGCATCGGCCGGCAGAGCGTCGCCAAGTTTCGAGGCCTGGAACAGCGTATCGATGCCGGAGAGATTGCCGGCCAGTGACGCGGTGGTGTTTTGCGAGCGCCAGTAGATTGCCTGTTTCGGCTTGTCCGCATCCGGCTTGCCGCCGAAAAACCCTTTCAGGCGCACGTCGCGGACCATTTCCAGTTCGTTGATGAAGACGCCGACCAGTTCCGTCACCGCTTCGTTGCCGTCGCGGTAGAGCGGGTTCTGCGTCCCCGGATTGGCCCAAAGCGCGGCAAATCCGTCCGGCTTGTTCCAGGCGGCGCTGACCTCGCCGGCCATGGTTTCGATGTTGCCGGCAACAGCAGTGCCATAAGCGCAGCGGTAGGGATCATCCTTGCCGGCAAGTGCATCGGCGCCGTCGCCGTAAAGAACGAATTCGAGCGCGCCCAGCCCCTGCATGGCAACGCTCTTGCCAGCCAGTTGTGCCGGATCGGTCGCGGTCGGATCCTTGTCGGACAGCGCCGCCTGTACCTGTTTCAGGCCGATGCTCTTGCGATCCGGCCAGAACAGCATGCGTTCCAGCCGGTTGTTCTCCTTGATCGGTCCGAAGGCGATGATTTCGGCTGACGACCAGGCATAGACGGTGGCGGAGAATTCGGCGCGTGCGGCATCGAGTTCTCCTTGCGAGGGCGCTTCGCAGAGCTTGTGCATCGCTTTCGTCAAGGCTTCCGCATGCTGATGCAGGCCGGCATAGGCCGGGCGGACAAAGCCATCGATCGCCCGCTGGATGATGTCGGAGGCTTTGACCGCCGCCGACGCCGGGACGACGCCCAGCAGAGCCAGCGGAAGAACGAGAAACAATGCAGAGCGCTTGAACATCACAGTGCCTCCAGGAATTTGAGCAGCGCATTGCGGTCGGCCGCATTGGCTGCGGCAAAGCGGTCGCGCGCTTTCTGCGCCTCGCCGCCATGCCACAGGATCGCCTCGGTCAAGCTGCGCGCGCGCCCGTCATGCAGGAAGAAGGAATTGCCGTTGACCGTCTCGGTCAGGCCGATGCCCCACAGCGGCGGCGTGCGCCATTCATTGCCCGTCGCATCTCCCACGGCCTGGCCGTCGGCCAGATCAGGCCCCATGTCGTGCAGCAGGAAGTCGGAATAGGGCCAGATCAGTTGGAAGGCCTGCGCCTTGTGGGCCGTGCCGCGACGGGTGACGAATTTCGGCGTATGGCAGGCGATGCAGCCGATCTCGTAGAAGATTTTCTTGCCAATGAGCACCTGCGGCGTGTCGAGGTCGCGGCGCGCCGGCACGGCCAGGTTCTGCGAATAGAAGGTGACGAGATCCATCACCGGCGGCGGCGCCTCGACCGGGCCAAGACGCTGCTGCACGCCGTTCGGCATGGCGATGCATTTTGCCTCCGCAGCAGTGCAATCGCCCCAATGCTTCGGCTCTTCGGGCGTCGAGATGCCGATGTCGCCGGCAAAGGCATCCGCTGCCTGCTGGCGGATCGACGCGGTCTGCGCCTTCCAGCCGAAGCGGCCGAGCGTCAGTTCCCCGCTCAAGCTATCGCGCACGATGTTCGGCCTGCCGGAAATGCCGTCGCCGTCCCTGTCGTCCGGATCGGCGTGGGCGAGAATATCAGCCGGCGCGATCTGTTCGATCAGGCCCAGGCCGATCATTGGCGGCGTCAGTCGCGGCGACAGCGTGGTGCGCGGGTCGAGTGGTCCATAGGCAGGGTCGACGACCGAATAGCTCGGTTTGCGCAAGGAAATCACGGTGCCGTCCGTCAGCTCCGCCTTACGTTCCTGGTAGTCGACATGCATCCCACCTTCGCCGCGCAGACCGGGTACGGCGAGCTCCTGCAATTGCGTGCCGTAGACCGGGTCGGGGAAGTTGAGCACCTTGTGTTCGGCAATCGCTGCCCTCTCTTCCGCGTTGCTGGCCTCCCGTGCCAGCCGCAGGAACATCGAGGTCGTGCCGGCGTCGCCTTGCGGCGGGCGGCCGCGGCCATCCTTCAGATGGCAGTTCTGGCAGGCACGTTCGTTGAACAGCGGGCCGAGCCCGTCCGAAGCCTGCGTCGAGGATGGCGACGACACCCAGTTCTTGCGGAAAAGGGCATTGCCGAGCTTGAAGTCGCCCTCTTCCTCGAAGGTGATGTTGGCCGAGGATTGCGAGAAGGAATCGCGGCTGACGTCCTTTCGGGACGTGCCGGCGCCACCTTGCATCAGTTCGAACTGCTCTGGCCTGGAAAAATCCATGGTCGGCCTGGTGACGGCGATGACGCGCGCCTGATCCTTCGCATTGAGGTCGGTGCGCGTGGTGGCGAGCCCGGCCGGCTGAAGATCACCGGCCATCGCCGAAGAGGCAAGCGCAAACACGAGCACGACACAGCGCCGACGCGCCAATCCGGCCGGCGTCTTCTCAGGGAGCGGCGAGCCGTCGGCCCGCCGCGAGCGGCGCACGAATTCTAGCAGGCGCCGCATTCCCGCATGCCCTTACTCCGCCTCGTCCGCCGATGCGGCGTTGAGCTGGCCGTATTTCTCCTCGCCGATCGAGGCAAGCAGGTCGAGCTGCGTCTCGAGAAAGTCGATGTGACCCTCCTCATCGGCCAGCAATTCCTCGAACAGCTTCATCGTCACGTAGTCGCCGGCGTCGTTGCAGATTTCGCGCGAGCGCTTGTAGGCGGTACGTGCGTCATATTCGCCGGCAAGGTCGGATTCGAGCACTTCCTTGACGTTCTGCCCGATGCGCAGCGGCGCCACGGACTGCAGGTTCGGATGGCCTTCGAGGAAGATGATGCGGGCGACGAGCTTGTCGGCATGGTGCATCTCCTCGATCGATTCCGCCCGCTCCTTCTTTGCCAGCTTGGCGTATCCCCAGTCCTCGAGCAGGCGGAAATGCACCCAGTACTGATTGACAGCCCCAAGTTCCAGAAAAAGGGCCTCGTTAAGCCGCTCGATGATCTGCGGATCGCCTTTCATGAATTCTGCTCCCGTATTGGACGCGCAGGCCTCTGACGCGATCCAGGTGTGAAACGACATCCACGCCGCTCGCCTCCGAGCGGGCGTGGTAATTTTCGGTGACCCGAATGATCGTTTCCACCACATTTGGGAAGCAGCCGCAACAGCGACCGCGCTTTTGCATGGCATGATAGATCTTCGCCGGCACGATCAGCTGCCAGGGATCCTGGTCCAGCAGCCCGACGATCGTCTGCTCGATCTCCTTCTCGGTGATGATATTGCAATGACAAATCAGCATTGGCTTGCTCGGCTGGCTGACGGCGTCTCCCGCGCCGTGTGGCTTGATTTTCTAGCGGAGGCCGTTCCAGAGCCGGTTTTCCGGCTCCCGGATCAGTCACCTGTCTTTCGACCCTTACTTGAACACCTTGTCCGGCGCGTCGAGGCTATCGGACCCTTCGAAGGCGATGGTGCTGAGCTTCAAGGAGCCGACGGCGCGCTCAATCGACTTGGTCTGATCGATCAGCGCATCGATCGCCGCCTGCACGGTGGCGTTGCCCTCAATGTTGCCCTCGGCGATCTGCTGGTCATAGGCCTCGCCGGCCAGTGCACGCGCCTTGATCGCCTCCATCTTGGCGACCGAAACATCGAGCTTGTCAGACAGTTCCTTGTCGATCGCCGGATCGGCCGCCTTCACCATATCGGCCACCGAGGGACCCGAAACGACGGTGCCGTCGAGACGCGTGTAGCTCGCATGATAGGCCGCGCGAATGCCGATGGCGTCGTAGAGATGCGAATTGTACGTGTTGTCGGAGAAGCAATCGTGCTCCTCTTCCGGATCATGCAGCAGCAGGCCGAGCTTCATGCGCTCGCCGGCCAGTTCGCCGTAGGACAGCGAGCCCATGCCGGTGAAGATGGTCGAGATCGCCGTGTTCGGCTCGCCATCGACGAGAGCCTTGCGGGCGGCGCCGTCTTCCTTCCAGTTGCCGACCATCTCCTGAATATCCGAAACCAGAAGGTCGCTGGCCGATTTCAGATACTCGGCGCGGCGATCGCAATTGCCGCCGGTGCAGTTCTGGAGGTCGTAGTCGGTATAGGGGCGCTCGCCGGCACCCGGCCCGGTGCCATGCAGGTCCTGGCCCCAGAGCAGGAATTCGATGGCGTGGTAGCCGGTGGCGACATTGGCCTCGATGCCGCCGGCTCCCTGCAGCGTGCCGGAGAGGAATTCCGGCGAAAGCTTCGATGCATCGACCTTCTTGCCGTTGATCTCGATCTCCTTGTTGGCGATCACATTGGCCGTGTAGAGCGCATTCGCGTCCGATTCGGTGCCGTAGCTCTTGGCGACGTAGTCGATCAAACCTTCATCCAGCGGCCAGGAATTCACCTTGCCTTCCCAGTCGTCGACGATCTTGCTACCGAAGCGGTAGACCTCGGTCTGCTGGTAGGGAACGCGCGATGCCTTCCAGGCGTCACGGGCAGCGTTGAGGGTTTCCGCCGATGGCGTGGCGAGCAGCGCGTCGACCGCCTTGTCGAGCGCCTGCGCGGTGGTCAGCGAATCCTCATATTTGGCGAGCGCGATGTCGGAATAGGTCTTGATGACGGCCTTTGCATCGGTTTCCGCCTTTGCCGGCAACACGAATACCGCCGCCGTCAGCAGGGCAGTGGCGCCGATCGCCGCAAGCCTGCTGCCATATCGTGCTGTCATAATCACTCTCCAGTTTCTCGGAAATTCTGTAAACGGCGCGCACAGCAACCGGCGCCAGGCCATCTGCGGGCCATTGGGCGCAAGAGATGCCGCGCTAGCGCGCGGTTCGCGGAAGAAAGACACCAAAATGCCTCCAATCGAAAGGGTTCAAGGCCCAGACATTAAAGGGATGCGCTGACGCGCGAGCTTCCATAAAGCTGCGACATCGTCGGATGTCAATGACAATCCGTAGGAAAAGTCAATTGAAACAACAGTTTAGAATTATTCTAAACTACGACTGTCAACTTATGCGTCTTTCTGCACCGGTCTTGCCGTTGAACTGTACGATTGACAGCTGCCATTCCGGGTGCGACCCGCAAAAGCTCTCTTGCGGCGGCACCAGACAATTGCCACTTGGCGAGACATCCTAGGATAGAAGCGGGATTGGAATGCGATGAAGAACGGTGTGGTCATTGTCGGCGCGGGTCATGCGGGCGTGCAAGCGGCCGCCAGTCTGCGCGAAGACGGCTATGACGGGCCGGTGATCCTCGTCGGGGATGAGGACGAACTTCCCTATCACAAGCCGCCGCTGTCGAAGACTTTCATCAAGGATGCCGAGGCCAAGCCGCAACCCTTGCGCGGCGAGGCCTTTTACACCGGCAGCGCCATCGATTACCGGCCTGGCGTCAGGATCGATCGCATCGATGCCGAGCGCCGCAGCCTGGAGATATCAGGCGGTGGCGCGCTTGCTTTTGATCACCTGATCCTGGCGACCGGCTCGCGCCCGCGCACCCTGCCGTTGCCCGGCTCGGACCTGTCCGGCGTGCTGTCGCTGCGCTCGCTGGCCGATGCGCGGCTGATCCGCGACCTCAGCGCGCAAAGCGACGAAATCGTCATCCTCGGCGGCGGTTTCATCGGGCTGGAGATAGCAGCCACACTGCGGGCCACCGGCCGCACGGTGACAGTGGTGGAGGCCGTGGACCGGCTACTCGGCCGCGCCGTGGCGCCGGTGGTGGCGAGCCACGTCCGGCAACGGCTGGAAGCGACAGGCGTGCGCATTCTCACCGGCACCTCGATCGCCAGGCTCGATGGCGAAAACGGTCATGTCACGGCCGCCATCACCTCGTCAGGCGAAAGGCTGCCGGCGCGCATGGTCATCGTCGGCATTGGTGCCATGCCGAATGTCGAACTGGCGCAGTCTGCAGGCCTCGGCATCGCCAACGGCATCCGCGTCGATCATCAGATGCGCACGTCGATGCCGGAGATTCTTGCCATTGGCGATGCTGCCTCCTACCGTCACTGGTTCACCGGCGGCGACGTGCGGCTGGAATCGGTGCAGAACGCCACCGATCAGGCGCGGCTTGCCGCGCGCACGATATCAGGCCACACCGACGCCTATTCGGCGGTGCCATGGTTCTGGTCGGACATCGGCGACATGAAATTGCAGATGGTCGGCCTGACCGCCGGCGGCGACAGCCATGTCGTGCTGGGCGACCTGCCCGAAAACAAATTCTCGATCTACCACTATGCCGGCGACCGGCTGCTCGGCATCGAATCGGTCAACCGCCCCGGCGACCACATGCTTGGCCGCAAGATGCTCGGCGCCGGCTTTTCGCCGACGCCGGAAACGGTTGCTGAGGGACCTGACGGTTTGAAGGCGGCGCTGGCCGCGTTTCAGCAGGATGAGCCTGCCAGGGCTGCGGGCTAGCCCCCGCTTACCCTCCCTTGTGGGGAGGGTCGCTGTGAAGCAGCGGGGTGGGGTCTGCGCGAGGCGCCCCACCCGGACCTTCGGTCCGACCTCCCCACAAGGGGGAGGTAGAAGTTCAGGCGGCGCAGACTTCGCGGATCGAGCTTTCCAGGATGTCGAGTGCTTCGTTCATGACTTCGTCCTGGATGGTGATCGGCGCCAGGAAGCGGATGACGTTGCCGTAGACACCGCAGGTCAGCAGGATCAGGCCCTTGTCGAGCGCCTTCAACCGGATCGCATTGGCGATCTCGGCCGACGGCAGGCCCTTCTTGACGTCGTTGAACTCGACCGCGTTCATGAAGCCGAGGCCTCTGATGTCGACGATCTCGGGCACGTCGTCGCGGATCGACTGCAACCGCTGCTTCAGCCTTGCGCCCAGCGTGTTGGCGCGGTCGCACAGGTTTTCGTCCTCGATCACGTCCAGCACGGCGTGCGCGGCGGCAACGCCGATCGGGCTGCCGCCATAGGTGCCGCCTAGCCCGCCGGGGCCGGGCGCATCCATGATTTCGGCGCGGCCGGTGACCGCCGCCAGCGGAAAACCGCCGGCCAGGCTCTTGGCCATGGTGGTGATGTCAGCCGCCACCTCATGGTGATCCATCGCAAACATCTTGCCGGTGCGGGCAAAGCCGGTCTGCACTTCGTCGGCAATCAGCAGCATGCCGTGCTGGTCGCAAAGCTTGCGCAGCGCAACCAGGAAGTCACGCGGCGCCTCGTAGAAGCCGCCCTCGCCCTGAACCGGCTCGATGATGATGGCGGCGACGCGGGCCGGATCGACATCGGCCTTGAACAGCCGGTCGAGCGCCGCCAGCGAGTCGGCGACCGAGACACCGTGCAGCGGCACCGGGAACGGCGCATGATAGACATCGCCCGGCATGGCGCCGAAGCCGACCTTGTAGGGCACGACCTTGCCGGTCAGTGCCATGCCCATGAAGGTGCGGCCATGGAAACCGCCGGCGAAGGCGATGACCGCCTGACGGCCGGTGGCATTGCGGGCGATCTTGATGGCGTTCTCTACCGCCTCCGCCCCGGTGGTGACGAAGATCGTCTTCTTCTCGAACTTGCCGGGCAGCATGCCGTTCAGCCGTTCGGCCAGGCGCACATAGCTCTCATAGGGCACCACCTGGTGGCAGGTGTGGGTGAAGCGGTCGAGTTGTGCCTTGACCGCTTCGATCACCCTGGGATGGCGATGCCCGGTGTTGACGACGGCGATGCCCGACGAGAAATCGATATAGCGACGCCCCTCGACATCCCAGATTTCCGAATTTTCAGCCCGGTCGGCATAGATCTGCGTGGTCATGCCGACACCGCGGGAAATCGATTGGTTCTTGCGTTCGGAAATGGCTGAATTCTTCATCGTATCCCTCACCGGGCCGGCGCCCGTCCTGTTTGATGCCGTTGAGACATCTTCTGACCTTATTTCACGTTTTCCTCAAGTCGGCACCACCGGCAGGCGATTGGGCCTGCGGTGGGCAGATCCCGGCGCTTAACCAGTCAGGCGATACACGTACGAGACCGGTTTCCTTTTCCCGGGGATCGACTATCCTCTGGATGTCCACGAGGCATCGCGACCAGCGAGCCGCCGCGGCCGGGGGAGCCCATGAGCAGGAACGTGACTTCGCCCGTCTCGCAGCCGTCGGTCCAAGCTCCCGGTCTTTTGTCTTTTCCAGCCGCCCCGGCGCTTTTCGCCTGCACGGCTGCGCTGCTTTTGGTCGGCTGCCAGAAGCAGGAAGCGGTGGACAAGAAACTGCAGATCATGGTGCGCACCGAAACGGTGGCGATGGCCGACTATGCGCCAAGGACCTCGCTGACCGGGGTGATCGCGGCGCGTACGCTGAACAATCTGTCGTTCCGGGTCGGCGGTCGCGTCGCCGAACGGTTTGTCGATGTCGGCCAGCATGTCGATCAAGGCACGGTGCTTGCCCGGATCGATCCGCAGGAGCAGGAATCCGATTTGCGCTCGGCGCAGGCCGATCTCGACGCGGCACAGGCGCAATTGACCCAGTCCGCCGCCGCCTTCGAACGGCAGAAGACGCTGCTCGCCCAGGGTTTCACCACCAGGCGCGATTATGACGCCGCGGACCAGGCCCTGAAGATGGCACAAGGCAGCGTCGATGCCGCGCAGAGCGCTTTCTCCAACGCCCAGCAAAACCTGTCCTTCACCGAACTCAAGGCCGGTGCCGCCGGCGTGATTACCGCCCGCCAAGTCGAAACCGGCCAAGTGGTGCAAGCCGCGCAAACCGTCTTCACCGTCGCCGAGGACGGGGACCGCGACGCGGTATTCAACGTGCAGGAGACGCTGATCGCCAAGACACCGGCATCGCCTGCGGTGACGATCACGCTGTTGTCCGATCCGCAGGTCAGGGCGACGGGCAAGGTCCGCGAAATCTCGCCTGCGGTCGACCCGGCTTCGGGCTCGATCCGGGTCAAAGTCGCCATTCCCGACACGCCCGCCGGCATGCCGCTGGGGGCAGCCGTCATCGGCTCGGTAAGCGCCAAACCGGCGAAGGCGATCCTGCTGCCTTGGCAGGCGCTGACGTCCAGCGGCGGCAAGCCGGCGGTCTGGATCGTCGATCCCTCGACCAAGGCGGTGACGATGGCGCCGGTCGAAGTGCTGGCGTTCAATTCGGGCACGGTCGTGATCGCCAAGGGGCTGGACGCGGGCCAGAGCGTCGTCACCGCTGGAGGACAGCTGCTCAGCCCTGGACAGACGATCGAAATATCGGGAGCGGGCCAATGAGCCGAACGCCACGCATCCTGCTCGGCGTGCTCATGCTCGGCGCGCTGGCATCCTGCTCCAAGTCGGAGGAAAAGCCGCCAGAGATCATCCGACCGGTGCTGTCGATGGTGATCGAGCCGCGCACCACGCAAATCTTCGGTTTTGCCGGATCCGTCGAACCGCAGGTCAGCGCCGACCTGGCCTTCCGCCTGCTTGGCCGGGTCGTCTCGCGCGACGTCCAGGTCGGCGACATCGTCAGCAAGGGCACGACGATAGCGGCACTCGATCCGACCGCGCTGGAGTTGGGCCTCCAGGCGGCCAAGGCGGAACTGTCCAATGCCGAGGCGCAGCTCGCCAACGCCGCCGCCAGCGAGGAACGGCAGCGCCAGTTGCTCGCCTCGGCCAACGCCACGCAAGCTGTCTTTGATGCCGCGCAGCAGGCGCGCAAAGCTGCGGAGGCAGGTGTCGAGCGGGCCAAGGCTTCGCTTGCCAAATCGCAGGAGCAGCTCGGCTATGCCAGGCTGTTCTCTGATTTCGACGGTGTCGTCACCGCGGTCGGCGCCGAAGTTGGCCAGACGGTCTCGCCCGGCCAGACCGTCGTCACCGTGGCGCGTTCGGACCTGCGCGAGGCGGTGGTCGACATTCCCGATCAATTGACCGGTGATCTTGAGGCCGGCACGCCCTTCCAGGTGATCCTGCAGTCGCTGCCGACGATCCAGACCGGGGCCAAGCTGCGCGAGATCGCACCGCAATCCGAGGGCTCGACCCGCACGCGGCGCGTCAAGCTGACGCTCACGGATCCGCCACAGGCCTTCCGGCTCGGCTCGACGGTAACGGCGACCCGCGTGACCAAGGTGGCACCGACGATCGAACTGCCGATGTCGGCGCTGTTCGAAAAGAACGGTTCCGCGAAAGTGTGGATCGTCGACCCGCAGACATCCAGCGTGAACGCACGCGACATCAAGATCGCGTCGAAGAATGGCGTTATCTTCACCGTGGCCGAAGGGCTTGACGCGGGCATGCGTGTCGTCACGGCGGGCGTCCACAGCCTGAGCGAAGGCCAGAAGGTGAAAGTGCTCGAGGGAGGCGCCTCATGAAAGGCTTCAATCTCTCCGACTGGGCGCTCAACCACCGCTCCATGGTCTGGTATTTTATGCTGGTCTTCGTCGTGGCTGGCGTGTTCTCCTACCTCAATCTCGGCCGTGAAGAAGACCCCAACTTCACCATCAAGACGATGATCATCCAGGCCAACTGGCCGGGCGCCTCGGTCAAGGAAACCGTGCAGCAGGTGACCGACCGTATCGAGAAGAAACTCGAGGAACTCGACAGCCTCGACTACACCAAGTCCGTCACCACGGCCGGCCAGACCGTCATCTTCGTCAACCTGAAGGACACCACCAAGGCACGCGATGTCGTGCCGAACTGGATTCAGGTGCGCAACATGGTCAACGACATCGGGGCGCAGTTTCCGCAGGGGGTGCAGGGACCGTTCTTCAACGACCGCTTCGGCGACGTCTATGGCAACATCTACGCCTTCACATCGGACGGGCTGACGCCGCGCCAGTTGCGCGACTATGTCGAGGACACCAGAACAAAAATCCTGACCGTGCCCAACGCCGGCAAGGTCGACCTGGTCGGCGCCCAGGACGAGGCGATCTATCTCGAATTCTCGACCCGCCAGATCGCCGCCCTCGGCCTCAACCAGCAAGCGATCGTGGCGAGCCTGCAGGCGCAGAACGCGATTACGCCGTCCGGCCTCATTCAGTCCGGGCCGGAGCGCATCAGCGTGCGTGTCGGCGGGCAGTTCACCTCCGAGGACAGCCTGCGCGCCATCAATCTGCGCGTCAATGACCGCTTCTTCCGCCTCAGCGACGTGGCGACGATCACGCGCGGCTATGTCGATCCGCCTACGGCGCTATTCCGCTTCAACGGCCAGGACGCGATCGGGCTCGCCATCGGCATGAAACCCAACGCCAACCTGCTCGAATTCGGCGAGGCGCTGCACAAGGAGATGGACAAGGTGCTGGCCGACCTGCCGGTCGGTGTCGGCGTGCATCTGGTGGCCGACCAGCCGGTCATTGTCGAGGAGGCCGTCTCGGGCTTTACGCGCGCGCTGTTCGAGGCGGTCGCCATCGTGCTCGCGGTGTCGTTCATCAGCCTCGGCATGCGCGCCGGCTTCGTCGTGGCGCTGTCGATCCCGCTGGTGCTGGCCATCACCTTCACGGTCATGGCCTATCTCGGCATTTCGCTGCAGCGAATTTCCCTGGGTGCGCTGATCATCGCGCTCGGGCTTCTGGTCGACGACGCGATGATCGCGGTCGAGATGATGGTGGCGCGGCTGGAGGTCGGCGACAATCTGCGCAAGGCGGCGACTTATGTCTACACATCGACCGCCTTTCCGATGCTGACCGGTACGCTGGTGACGGTCGCCGGCTTCATCCCGATCGGCCTCAACAACAGCGCCGCCGGCGAATATACCTTCACCCTGTTCGTGGTCATCGCCGTTTCGCTGCTGGTGTCATGGGTCGTGGCGGTGCTGTTTGCGCCACTGCTCGGCGTCACCATCCTGCCGGCGACGATGAAAACCAAGCATCACGACCAGCCCGGCCGCTTCACCTCGCTTTTCCGGCGCGTGCTTGTCGGCTCGGTGCGCCATCACTGGCTGACCATCATCGTCACCGTGCTTTTGTTTGCCGGCTCGATCGCCGGCTTCGGGCTGGTGCAGCAGCAGTTCTTTCCGCCATCGGACCGGCCGGAGCTGATCGTCGACTGGAACCTGCCGCAGAATGCCTCGATCGCCGATACGCGCGACCAGATGGAGCGGTTCGAGCAGCGGGCGCTGGTCGGCAATCCCGACATCGACCATTTTTCGTCCTATATCGGCCAGGGCGCGGTGCGTTTCGTGCTCGCCTATGACGTGCAGCCGGCCAACCCCTATTTCGGCCAGACCGTCATCGTCACCAAGAGCATCGCGGCCCGCAACCGGGTCAAGCCGGCGCTTGAAAAACTGCTGCGCGAGGAGTTCGTCGGCACCGACGCCTTCGTCAAGCCGCTCGAACTCGGGCCCCCGGTCGGCCGCCCGGTGCAGTATCGCATCGGCGGTCCCGACATCCAGACGGTGCGCGAACTGGCGCAGCAATTCGCCGGTGTCATCTCCGCCAATCCAAAGCTTGCCGCGCCTACCTTCGACTGGAACGAGCCGCAACGCGTGCTGAGGGTCGACGTGCTGCAGGACAAGGCACGCCAGCTTGGCATCACCTCTTCCGACATCGCCAGCGCGCTCAACAGCACCGTCGGCGGCGCTACCATCACGCAGGTGCGTGACGCCACCTACCTGATCAATGTCGTGGCGCGCTCGCGTGGGTCCGAACGCGGCTCGATCGAAACGTTGCAGAACATGCAGCTGCCGACCAGTACCGGCGAGGCGATCCCGCTCGCGGCCGTCGCCAACTTCCGCTACGATCTGGAGCAGCCAACGGTGTGGCGACGCGACCGCATCCCGACCATCACCGTGCGCGCCGGACTGGTCGGCGACGTGCTGCCGGCCACCGTCGTCAACGAATTGAAGCCGTCGGTCGATGCCTTCACCGCCAAGCTACCGCCGGGCTATTCGATCGCCACCGCCGGCTCGGTCGAGGAGAGTGCCAAAAGCCAAGGACCGATCGCCGCCGTCGTGCCGTTGATGCTGTTCGTCATGGCGACGATCCTGATGGTGCAATTGCAGAGTTTCCAGCGCCTGTTCCTGGTGGTGGCGGTGGCGCCGCTCGGCCTGATCGGCGTTGTGGCGGCCCTGGTGCCGAGCGGCGCGCCGCTCGGCTTCGTCGCCATCCTCGGCGTGCTGGCGCTGATCGGCATCCTGATCCGCAACTCGGTCATCCTGATCGTGCAGATCGAGGATCTCGTCCGGGAAGGCAAGGACCGCTGGGCGGCCGTCATCGAGGCGACGGAACACCGCATGCGGCCAATCGCGCTGACGGCGGCGGCCGCAAGTCTCGCCCTGATCCCGATCGCGCGCGAAGTGTTCTGGGGCCCGATGGCCTATGCCATGATGGGCGGCATCATCGCCGGCACGGCGATCACGCTGCTGTTCCTGCCAGCGCTTTATGTGACGTGGTTCAGGATCAAGGAGCCGAAAGCCCAGGAAGAGCTACCCGTGGAGAGCGGCGAACCGGTGCAAGCTCAGACTTAAGGCTTTGCCGGGTCATTCGTTGTCGTTGGAGGGTACGGGGCGTGACTTGGCGCGTTGCCACGGCGACGATTTTGAGGTGCGCCAGGCATGCCAACCTTTCGGCAAATCGGCCAACTCCACGATGGTTTCATCCAGTTGAACCACCTCTTGCAGGCCTACGAGCATTACCTCGCGTTCATCCCAATCTCGAGTGTCGCTGCTGTAGAATTGCCAACTGCCACCTTCGTCGTTGTAGCTGTCGTCGTCGTCATCTTCATGCACAACGTATGCGATCCAGTCGCCACGTTTAAATAGGCTCTTGTCCGACAACACCGCGAGGTTGGGCGGATCCGCAAACTTCCATTCCTCCATCGGAATCCCTGAAGACGGTTGGTTCTGCACACAGGAAGACGAATTCAGGCGGTTCTCACAAACCCGTCGCTCGCTCTCAGCAGGTTGCGAGTATAGTCCTTCGTCACGCGACGTTCGACGAGATCCGCCGCCGCCAGGTTCTCAACCGCCTCGCCGCTTTGCATCACCATCAGCCGCTCGCACATATGGGTGATGATGGCGAGGTCGTGGCTGACCATCAGGAAGGTCAGCTTGCGCCGCTTGCGTACCTCTTCCAACAGGTTGAGCACTTCCGCCTGCACCGAGGCATCGAGCGCCGAGGTCGGCTCGTCGAGCAGCAGGATCGAAGGTTCGAGGATCAGGGCACGGGCAATCGCCACGCGCTGGCGCTGGCCGCCCGATAGTTGGTGCGAATAGCGGAAGCGAAAGCCGTTTCCCAGCCCGACCTCGTCGAGCGCCCGCTGGATGCGCTTTTCGCCATCGGCGAAGCCGTGGATGGCAAGCGGCTCCTGCAGCAGGCGGTCGACGGTCTGGCGCGGGTGCAGCGAGCCGTACGGATCCTGAAAGACCATCTGCACTTTGCGGTAGAAGGCCTTGTCGCGGCGTGGCCCGAGCGTCTTGCCGTTGACGGCGATGCTGCCCGATGCGACCGGCGCAAGGCCGGCGATGGCCCGAAGCAGCGTCGATTTGCCGGAGCCGGATTCACCGACCAGGCCAAAGGATTCACCCGGCTGCACGTCGAGGCTGACGCCCTTCAGTGCGCGAAAACGGTCGAAGATCACTTCCAGCCTGTCGACGGCAATCGCAGAAGTCATGCCGCCCACTCCGGCTTGCGGTCGAGCACCGGCAGCGGGTGGCGGTCGGCACCGATCTTGGGCATGCAATTGAGCAAGCCGCGCGTGTAGGGATGCTGGGCATGGCCGAGTTCGGACGCCTTGAGCTGCTCGACCACCTTGCCGGCATACATGACGATGACGCGGTCGCAGAAGGATGAGACCAGGCGCAGATCGTGCGAGATGAAGATCAGCCCCATGCCGCGCTCACTGACCAGCCGGTCGAGAATGCCGAGCACATCAAGCTGCACGGTGACGTCGAGCGCCGAGGTCGGCTCGTCGGCGATCATCATTTCCGGACCGGCGATCAGCATCATGGCGATCATGGCGCGCTGGCCCATGCCGCCGGACACTTCATGCGGATGCAGGTTGAAGACGCGAGAGGGATCACGGATCTGCACCGCCTCCAGCATGGCCAATGCGCGGTCGCGCGCCTCGGCCTTGCCGACCTTTTCATGCGTGCGCAGCGTTTCGACGATCTGGCGGCCGATGCTCATCACCGGGTCGAGCGAGTATTTCGGATCCTGCAGGATCATGGCGATGCGCTTGCCGCGCAGCGCCCGGCGTTCGCGCGGCGAGACGCTGAGCAGGTCGATGCCGTCGAAGGCGAGCTTGTTGGCCGATATCCGCGCCTGCGGCGGCGTCAGGCCCATGATGGCGCGGCCGGTCTGCGATTTGCCGGAGCCGGATTCTCCGACGATGCCGAGCCGTTCGCGGCCGAGCGAGAAGGAGACGCCGCGAACCGCCTCGATCAGCCCGGTGCGGGTCGGGAAGGTGACGCGCAAATCGTCGACCTCGAGCAGCGTCTTCGTTTCCCTGCTCATTGGTCACCACTGCGGGGATCGAGCGCGTCGCGCAGGCCGTCGCCGAGCAGGTTGAAGCCGAGGCTGACGATGAGGATGGCGAAGCCCGGCGCACCGGCCACCCACCACTGGTCGAGCACGAAGCGGCGCCCCGACGCGATCATCGTGCCCCATTCCGGCAGCGGCGGTTGCGCGCCGAGGCCGAGGAAACCGAGCCCGGCGGCGGTCAGGATGATGCCGGCCATGTCGAGCGTCACCCTGACGATCAGGGACGAAATGCAAAGCGGCATGATATGGCGCAGCACGATGCGGAAGGGCGAGGCGCCCATCAGCTGCACCGCCTTGATGTAATCGGAATTGCGCACCGTCAGCGTCTCTGCCCGCGCGATGCGGGCATAGGGCGGCCATGAGGTGATGGCGATGGCCAGCACCGCATTCTCGATGCCGGGGCCAAGTGCTGCAACAAACGCCAGCGCCAGGATCAGCTTGGGAAAGGCGAGAAAGATGTCGGTGATGCGCATCAGGATGGCATCGGTCCAGCCGCCGGCATAGCCGGCCACCGTGCCGACCAGAAGGCCGATCGGTGCCGCGATGATGGCGACCAGGATGACCACATAAAGGGTCCAGCGCGAGCCGTAGAGGATGCGCGACAGGATATCGCGGCCGAGATCGTCGGTGCCAAACCAGTGCTCGGTGCTCGGCGCCAGCAGGCGCGCGTTCTTCAGGTCGCCGAACGTCGGAGAATAAGGCGCCAGCACACCGGCAAGGGCGGCAACGATCAGCAAGGCAATGATAATGAGCAGGCCGAGAAAGGCCAGCCGGTTGGCGGAAAAGCGCCGCCACGCCACATAGGCGCGGCCGAGCCTCGCCTGGGTGCGCGAGGCCGGCCGCTCGCTGAGCAGCCAGTCGCGACGAGAGAGAGGACGGGCGTCGGAGGCGGTCATGATGATGCCTCTTGGAGCTGTCGACCCCCACTCCGGCCTGCTTCGCAGACCACCTCTCCCCCGCTCGACGGGGGAGAGGAAAGGCGCGAAGCGTGCGACCGGCTTTTCCTCTCCCCCGGGCAGGGGTGTTTGGACCGGAGACATCGCGAACAGGTGTGCGAGGACATCGCGAACAGTTTGGCGTGCTTTGCGCCGGGAGGTTCGCGATGCCATTTGGGAACACCAGCGTGATGGATGGGAAGTTGGAGTTTGTGCGTCTTGCGGTGCAGGATGGCAGCAATGTCAGTGCGCTTTGTCGTCGTTTCGGGATTGGCCGAACCTGTGGTCACAAGTTGATCGCGCGGTATCGCGCCCATGGCGAGGCCGGGCTTGCGGAGCAATCGCGCCGTCCAGCGACGAGCCCGGCGCGCAGCCCGGATGCAGTCGAGGCGGCGGTTCTTGGCATGTGCCGGGCGCACCCGGCCTGGGGCGGACGCAAGATCTCCAAGGTCCTGCGGCGCGAGGGAACCGGTTCGCCTGCACCTTCCACGGTGACCGGGATCCTGCACCGCAATGGCGTCGAGCTGGGTTTGCTCGGGGGTGGAGCCAAGCCGTTCGGGCGCTTCGAGCATGCCGCCCCCAACGATCTGTGGCAGATGGACTTCAAGGGCCATGTCGCATTGCGGCAGGGCGGCCGGCTGCATCCGCTGACCGCGCTCGACGACCATTCGCGCTTCTCCGTCGTGCTGCAGGCTTGCATCAACGAGACCGGCGAAACGGTCAAACCCCACCTGATTGTCGCCTTTCGCCGCTATGGACTGCCGCAGCGCATGGCTTTCGACAACGGCCCACCGTGGGGAGATGGCGGACGAAGCAACTTCACACGCTTCACCATCTGGCTGATCGAGCACGGCGTCGCCATCTCCCATTCCAGGCCTCTGCATCCGCAGACGCTGGGCAAGGAAGAGCGCTTCCACCGCTCGCTCAAGGCCGAAGCGATGGCCGGACCTGCTTTCGAAAATCTCGATCGCGCGCAGAAAGCCTTCGATGCCTGGCGCGACCTCTACAACACCGAAAGACCCCACGATGGCCTCAAGGGTTGCGTCCCCCTCGACAGATACACACCCTCGCCGCGATCCTTCTGCGAGGCCGTCGAAGCTTTCGACTACCCACAAGACGCCATCGTTCGCAAGGTCCAGAAAGAGGGCCGCGTCGCCTTGTGCGGCTACATCCTGCGCCTCTCCAAGGCATTTGGAGGGAAAGCCGTGGCCTTCACCCCCACCGGCAAGGACGGCGTCTTCCAAGCCTTCTTCAGACATCAGAAAATAGAAACAGTCGACCTCAACCTCTGCAGACGATAAGTGACAAAACTGTTCGCGATGTCCTCGCACACCTGTTCGCGATGTCTCCGGTCCAAACAAGGGGGAGAGGTGACCCGAAGGGCCGGAGTGGGGGTGATTGGCCGCAGCTGGAGCAATTCCAGGAAAAGTGTGAAACGGTTTTCCGTCCGGAATTGCGTAAAAACAAGGAGTTGGAGCGGGTCGCCGTTTCCGTGAAACGGTGAACTGCTCTAGGCCCGAAAGTGGAATACCTCTGCTCATTGAACCTTCGTCCTCGGATCGAGCACCCGATACAGAAGGTCGGAGAGGAGATTGATGGCGATGAACACCGAGCCGATGACTATGGTGCCGCCGAGCACCGCGTTCATGTCGGCGTTCTGCAGCGAGTTGGTTATGTAGAGGCCGATGCCCGGCCATGAGAAGACGGTCTCGGTCAGCACCGAACCTTCGAGCAGCCCGGCATAGGAGAGCGCGATCACCGTCACCATCGGCACCGCCGCATTGCGCAGCGCGTGGCCCCAGATGATGCGGGTTTCCGACAGTCCCTTGGCGCGCGCCGCGACGATATATTCCTGCGACAATTCGTTGAGCATGAACGAGCGCGTCATGCGGCTGATATAGGCGAGCGAGAAATAGCCGAGCAGCGAGGCCGGCAGGATGATGTGGCGGAAGGCGTCGTAAAAAACGTCCCACTGCCCCTGCATCGCAGAGTCGAGGAGATAGAAGCCAGTGATCGGCGTAAAGGTGTATTCGTAGACGATGTCGAGCCGCGCGGGGAAGGCAACCCATTGCAGCTTGGCGTAAAACAGCACCAGCGCCAGCAGTCCCAGCCAAAAGATCGGCACGGAATAGCCGATCAGGCCGATGATACGCACGATCTGGTCGATGAAACTGCCGCGCCTGACCGCGGCCAGCACGCCAAGCGGCACGCCGAACAGCGCGCCGATCAGCGTCCCCAGCGTCGCCAGTTCCGTCGTGGCCGGAAGCGCCCGGCGAATGTCGGTCATGACAGGATTGGTGGTCAGCACAGAGACACCGAAATTGCCGTTCAGGGCATTTTTCACATAGATGTAGAACTGCTCGACCAGCGGCAAATCGAGGCCCATCTCGCGGCGCGTGCGCTCGACGACATTGGCCGGCGCCCGGTCGCCGAGCACCGCCAGCACCGGGTCGATCGGGATGACGCGACCGATGAAGAAGGTGACCGCGAGCAGACCAAGATAGGTCGTGATCGCGATGACCAGGAAACGGCCAAGCGATGATGCAATAGCGACGGCACGGGCGCTGCCGCGCCCCGCCGCCACTTCCTTTTCAACCGTGCTCATGCGGCGTGTCCGCGAGCACTATTCCTTGGACACCGGCCCGACGAAATTGCTGTCGAAGCTCGGGCCGAGGGCAAAGCCCTTGAGGTTCTTGCGCAGGCCGGCCACTTCCAGCTGCTGGTGGATGACGACGAAGGGGCTGGTGTCCAGGATCTTCTTCTCGAGATCCTTGTACATGTCAGCGCGCTTGCCGGCGTCCTTCTCAAGCAGCGCTGCTTCCGTCTCCTTGGTCAGGTCCGGAATGTCCCAGGCATTGCGCCAGGCCAGCGTCTTGGACTTACCCGCATCCGAGTTGTCCGGATTCGAGGCAAAGGTCTGGGCGTTGGAGTTCGGATCGAAATAATCCTGGCCCCACTGGCCGATATAGATGTCGTGGTTGCGGGCGCGGTACTTGGTCAGCGTCTGCTTGCCGTCGCCCGGGACGATCTCGAGCTTGATGCCGGCCTGTCCGAGCGTCTGCTGGATCGATTCCGCCATGCCGGTCGTCGGCTGACCGGTGCGTACGTCCATGGTTACGCTGAAGCCGTCGGGCAGACCGGCCTTGGCCAGCAATTCCTTGGCCTTGGCGACATCGAACTTGAACGGATTCTCATCCAATTCGCCGAGCACACCCTTCGGCAGGAAGGTCTGGTGGATTTCGCCGATGCCCTTGAGGATCGTCGAGCTCAGCGCATCGTAGTCGACCAGGTATTTGAAGGCTTGGCGGACCTCGGGCTTGGCGAGGTTGGCATTCTTCTGGTTGAGGCTGATGTAATAGACCGTGCCCTTCGGCGCGCTGGTCGAGGTGAGATCGGCGTTCTCGGCGATGGCGTCGAGGTCGTTCGGCTCGAGATTGCGGGCAACGTCGATGTCGCCGGCCTCGAGCGCCAGGCGCTGGCCCGAGCTTTCCTTCATGTTGCGGTAGATGACGCGGGCAAGCTTGGCCTTCTCGCCGTAGTAATTATCGTTGCGCTCGAGAACGACCACCTCATTGGCCCGCCATTCGCGCAGCTTGAAGACGCCGGAGCCGGCATAGCCGGTCTTCAGCCAGGCATTGCCGAAATCATTGTCCCATTTGTAGTCGGCGCTCGGCGTCACCGCAGCGACATGTTCCTTGACCAGCTTGGCGTCGACCACCGATGCAACCGTTGCCGACAGGCAGTTCAGCACGAAGCTCGGCGCATAGGCCTTGTCGACGGTGAACTGGAAGGTGGTCTCGTCGACCGCCTTGGCCTTCTCGGCGACGTTGTCGCCGCTGATGCCGAATTGGCCGATGATGAAGGCCGGGCTCTTGTCGAGCTTGACGGCGCGTTCGAACGACCAGGCGACGTCGGCCGCGGTGATCGGATTGCCGGAAGCGAATTTCAGGCCGGGCTTGAGCTTGAATGTGTAGGTCAGGCCGTCATCGGAGACGGTCCAGCTTTCGGCAAGGTCTCCCTTGACCTTGGAGGTGTCGCTGAGGTCGAGACGGACAAGCAGATCATACGTGTTGCCGGTGACCTCGGCGGTCGACAGCTCGAACGCCTCGCCCGGATCCATGGAGATGATGTCGTCGATCGCGAAACCTTCGACCAGCGTGTCGGCGGGCGTGACCGCACCGGCGGGCGCGCCGGCCAGAAGCAGCGCGGACATGGCTGCACCCGCCAGCAGGAAGCGAGAGCGTAGAGCAAACTTTTCCATCATCATCGTGATTGTTCCCTGTTTTGTTGTTTGTTGACCTGAGTTCCCGGCTCAGGGTTGTGCAATTCTTTTCGGGCCTGGAGAAGGCCCCAGTGATCTCTTACCGTTGCGGTTTTTGTCCAGTTGGTCAACACCATATCCGGCAGCCTCGTGGCGGGCAACGAGCATTTATACGATGGCTCAATGGGCCAGAAAGGCCGGTGGGATGTCGACGCATCGGCCAGCCAATCGAGGCTGCCGATCGAGGATAATCTGGCGAATGTCGCGGCTATCTCAGCGCCGCGACCAGGCTGGTGTCAGGGAAGCAGGTGGCGGCGCGGCCGTTCTTGGCTTGCCAAATGCCGATCGAACGGCGGGTCTTGAAGCCGGGCAGGCCATCGGCGCTGCCGACGTCATAGCCCTTGGCTTCCAGCGCGCGTTGCAGAGCGGCTATGTCCGAACGGTGGAGCCCGCCGACCGCGCCCCAGCTGCCGGCAAAATTCGAATCGCCATGGGCGATGCGATCGGCGCCATGGCCGATGAACAGCGCGTAGAGGTCGCTGGTGTTGTACTGCTTCAGCACGTAGAAATTGGGCGTGGCGATAAAGGCCGGACCGCTGCGCCCTGCCGGCATCAGCAGGAAGCCTTCGGCCTTCATCTCACTCGCTGGAAACGGCTTGCCGCCGACGCGCCTAACGCCCATTGCCGCCCATTCGGAGATTTTCTTGCCCTGGTCCGGGCCTTCCAACGAACAGGAAACGCTTTCCGGCACCATCACCTCGAAACCCCAGCCACGGCCCTTTACCCAGCCATAGTGGACGAGATAATTGGCGATCGAGGCCAGCACGTCCGGCGTCGAGTTCCAGATGTCGGCGCGGCCGTCGCCGTCGAAATCGACGGCATGTTTCAGGAACGAGGTCGGCATGAATTGCGGCTGGCCGAGCGCTCCGGCCCAGGACGATTTCATCGCGCCGACCGGAGCCAGCCCGCGCTCGACGATCTCGAGTGCAGCAAGCAGTTCGGTGCGGAAGAAGTCCTTCCTGGTCGACATGAACGCTTTGGTGCCCAGCACTTCGAAGGCGTCGTAGGGCATCTTCGCCGCGCCGAATCCGGTCTCGCGGCCCCAGATCGCCAGCAGCACTTCGCCCGGCACGCCGTAGCGCTTTTCGATAGATGCAAGTGTCCTGGCATTGGTGGCTTCGCGCGCCCGGCCGCCTGCCGTCACCGCGCGAACCGTCTTCTCGGCGAAATAGGCGCCGGGTGAGCCGAATTCGGCCTGGTGCTGCTTCTGCGGCGTGGTCGCCTTATCGCCCGGCTTGACCAGGTCGGGCAGCTTCAGATTGGGATTGATGCCGTCGAAGGCGGCATCGAGGGTGGCTTTGGAAATGCCTTTCGCCCTGGCTTGCGGCCAAAGGTCGTTCTGCAGCCAGGCGCGAAACTGGTCGTCGATCTTTGCGGCGGAGGCGGGGGTGGAAAGGAGGACCGCGAGAAGAACTGCAAAAAAGGAAAACAGAGCCAATCTGAGAGGTTTGCGTTCCTTCACACCCCCCTCTGTCCTGCCGGACATCTCCCCCGCAAGGGGGGAGATTGGCCGCTTCATCGGCGGCGCTCTTGTTGCAATGTCGGCGATTTGCGAAAACAAAGATGACATCCGATCTCCCCCCTTGCGGGGGAGATGTCCGGCAGGACAGAGGGGGGTGCTTGGCACCAGCCTCGACGGATGCGCAACAATCATGATCCGCATCCTCTGCCGCAACTTTGTCAAAACGCCGTCCGCGAGCGCAGCGCCGCGGCCAGCGTGCCCTCGTCGAGATAGTCGAGTTCGCCGCCGACAGGCACGCCATGCGCCAGTCGTGTCACCTTGATATCGAAGCCGGACAGCTGATCGGTGAGGTAATGCGCGGTCGTCTGGCCCTCCACCGTAGCATTGACGGCGAGGATGATCTCCTTGACCTCGCCACCGGCGACGCGGTCGATCAGCGAGCGCATGTTGAGCTGCTCGGGGCCGATGCCGTCGAGCGGGGACAGCGTGCCGCCGAGAACGTGGTAACGCACATTCATCGCCGCCGCGCGCTCCAGCGCCCACAGGTCGGAGACGTCCTCGACGACAATGATGGTGCCGGCATCTCGGCGCGGATCGGTGCAGATCATGCAAGGGTCCGATGTATCGACATTGCCGCAGGTCGAGCAGATGCGCACCTTGTCGGCCGCCTCGGCCATGGCGGCGGCCAGCGGCGACAGAAGCTGCTCCTTCTTCTTGATCAGATGAAGGGCGGCACGCCTGGCCGAACGGGGACCCAGCCCCGGCACCTTGGCCAGGAGCTGGATCAGACGTTCGATCTCGGGACCGGCGATTCGCTTCGACATCGCTCTGATCTAGGATTTTTCAGAGCGCTTTGGAACATCCGCATACGCATGACCGCCATATTGGCCTTGGCGGACCAAAATGGGCGGGGCCCATGGGATCATGGAGAGCAGATCAGTTGGTTTCGAGCGGCCGGCCCTGGCTGACGATCATCGCGCCGACAGCGTCGGTGTTCTCAGGCGTCGACTGGAAACCCATAGACGCCTCTTGCGGCGCTTCCTCGACCGAGGAGATGACCCTCGTCCTTGTGTTCAAGGTTCCGCCAAAACGGGCGGCATCCGGTTCCTCCATCGGCTCCTGCATCGCCACCACCGTCGGCTCCGCCGAGACACGCGCAGATTTCGCGGCCGGCGCGGCGGCCGCGGTCATATAGGTCTGTTGGGCAGGAGCGGACCGGACGGTGGCCGGCTTGGCCGGACGCACCGGCTCGGCGGACGCGACCATCGTCACCGGCTCCGCTGGCTTCTGCGGCGCCGCCGAGGCAATGGCGACCTGCGGCTCGTCCGGCAGCGGCTGCCAGTTGCGGCCGCGCTTCTCGTAAAAGGCATTGCCGCCGGCAACCATGGTGTAGTGCATGTTCTTGTAGGGGAAGCGTAGGCCGGCGGTGTGGAAGAACATGGTGTTCTTGAGCTTGGACTTGCGCTCCCCCTTCAGCACCGCGTCGGCGGCTTCCTCGACATCGGGCATTGCGCGTGAATTCATCGGCCTTGTCATGACGCCGGGGGCAAACTGCCCGCGCTCGCCCACCACCGCGCAGATGGTGCTGCCGTGCTTGCCGGAGCGCAGCCGGTTCATCACCACCGTGCCGACCGCGATCATGCCGTCGCGGCTCGAGCGGTTGGATTCAAAGAACATCGCCCGTTCCAGGCATTCCTTGTCCTTCGGCGTGTGGCTGTACGCCCGGGAGCTCAGGAAACCCGGCGTGATGGCGTCGGTCAGGCTGGCGACGGACATGCCGTGTGAAGTGGTCTGGCTACAGGCAGCCAAGAACAGGGGTGAAATGACGGCGCCGAGCAACAGCGGCGTCTTCCATCGCGTAGAAATCAACAGGTAACCCTCTCACTTCGTGCCCGCCCCCAGGCTGCGGCAAGAATGAGACACTTTCGGGCAAAATGATGGCCAAAACGTTATTAACAACGCGCTGTTGCCAAATTGGCACAATTTCCTGGTTTTCCAGATAGATCGCACCCATCATTTCACAAAGGCGATGACCTCTCTCTCTTTGTTTCGCCGCAATTGCCCCAAGGGAAAGCACTACGCGCTTTTCCCGGGCAAACGCTGTTAATTTCTCCTGGAACCGGTCTGCAGCCCGGCCGCAATCACGGCCGCTGGCCAGGCTCAAGCTCCTCGACCTTCTCCGAAAACAGGCCGCGCCGGAGGAACAGCGTCCGCGCCTCCCTGGTCGTCGGGGCGATCTTTCCCGGCCAGTCGCTGTCAATGAACTCAGCCTTGGTGAAGTCCGGATTTGTCTCGCTTGCCGCCTCCAGGAATTCGGCGATCTCCAGCACGATCGCGCGCTCGTCCTTCGAAAGCGCCGATGTGCCGGCTTCGATCGAAGGGCGATGGACGAAATCCTCGAACAGATAGAAATAACCCTTGATGCCGACGAGATCGACGCCGTCGTCACAATCGGCCAGGATTTCCAGGATCTCGTAGATCCTGTTGCGGATACGCTGCTCGATCAGTCTTTCGGAGGGCTCTTCGGTCATGTCGATGATGGGCGCGCACGCCGAATGCTAGAAGGGCAGTTTCATTCCCGGCGGGATCGGCAGACCTGCGGTCAGCGCCTTGGTCTTTTCCTGCATGATCTGCTCGACCTTGGTCTTGGCGTCGTTGTGAGCGGCCAGCACCAGGTCTTCCAGGATCTCGACATCGTCTTCCTTGAACAGAGACGGATCGATCTTCAGCGACTTCATCTCGAATTTTCCGGTCAGCGTCACATTGACCAGGCCGCCGCCGGCCTGGCCGGACGCTTCCAGCGTGGCGATCTCGTCCTGCATGGCCTGGAACTTGGCCTGCATTTCCTTCGCCTTGCCCATCAGGCCGAGAAGATCTTTCATGGTCGGGTCCTTTGCGGATTCGTGGCTGGATCAGGGTTCATCGTCGTCAGCCGGCGGCTCGACCGGCACTTCAGCCTCTGTCGTTTCGGCTTCCGGCGCGTCTGGAATGCGCACGTCGATGATCTTGGCGCCGGGAAAGCGCGCCAGGATAGCGGCCACGGTCGGGTCGCTCTTGGCATCGAGAAAAGCCGTCTCGCGCTTGGCCGATTCCATTTCGGCGAGCGTCTGGCCGCCCTCTTCCTTCGACAGCGAGACCAGCCAGCTGCGGCCGGTCCAGGCGCGCAATTTCGTCGTCAGGTCGTTGAGCAGCATCTTGGGCGCATCGCCGGTCAGGCCGACGTCGATGCGGCCGGGCTCGATGCGCACAAACCGGATGCAGCTCTTGACCAGCACCTTGAAGGCGATGTCACGCTGCGCATCGGCGAGCGCAATGATGTCGGCCAGCGATTTCAGCGGCGCCGCTTCCATGGCCGGCTCCGGAGGAGCGACGTAGGCAACGGCAGCAGGCGAGGCTTCGACCAGCCGCATGGTCTGCGCACCGCCAGGACCGGCGGGCATGCGCGTCTGCGCCACCGCGCCGGCGCCACCGCCGTTGCCGGAACTTGCAGGCGCGCCATTCGGGCGCGGCGCGCCGCTTTGGACCGACGCTCCGCCCTCGAGCGATCTCAACGCCTCGTCCAGCGTCGGCAGGTCGGCGGCATGCGCCAGCCGGATCAGCACCATTTCGGCGGCACTGACCGGCCGGTTGGAGGACTGCACTTCGGGAATGCCCTTGAGCAGCATCTGCCATGTCCGCGACAGCACCCTGACCGACAGCGTCCTTGCGAAATCGGCGCCGCGCTGCCGCTCGTCCTCCGACAGCGAGGCATCCTCGATGGCCGTCGGCACGAAACGCAGCCGGGTGACGAGATGGTTGAATTCGGCAAGGTCGGTCAGCACGGCGGCCGGATCGGCGCCGGTGTCATACTGCGCACGGAATTCGCCAAGGGCGGCTGCCACATCACCCTTCATCACATGTTCGAACAGATCGACGATGCTGGCGCGGTCGGCAAGTCCCAGCATCGCCCGCACAGCCGCGGCACCGACAGTGCCGGCGCCATGGGCAATCGCCTGGTCGAGGATGGAGAGCGAATCACGGGCCGAGCCTTCGGCGGCGCGCGCGATCATCGCCAGCGCGTCGTCGTCGACCGCAATGCCTTCCTGGGCCGAGATCGAGCCGAGATGCGCGACCAGCGCGCCGGCGTCGATGCGCCTCAGGTCGAAGCGCTGGCAGCGCGACAGGACAGTGATCGGGACCTTGCGGATTTCGGTGGTGGCGAAGATGAATTTGACGTGCGGCGGCGGCTCTTCCAGCGTCTTCAGCAGGCCGTTGAAGGCCTGCGTCGACAGCATGTGCACTTCGTCGATGATATAGACCTTGTAACGGGCCGAGACCGGCGCATAGCGCACGCGCTCGATGATATCCCTGATGTCGTCGATGCCGGTATGCGAGGCGGCGTCCATCTCGATGACGTCGACATGGCGGCCCTCCATGATCGCCTGGCAATGCTCGCCGAGCACCGCGAGGTCGACCGAAGGCTGGTCGATATCAGCGGTTTTATAATTCAGGGCCCGCGCGAGGATGCGCGCCGTCGTGGTCTTGCCGACGCCGCGCACCCCGGTCAGCATCCAGGCCTGGGCGATGCGGCCGGTGGCAAAGGCATTGGTGAGGGTGCGCACCATCGGCTCCTGGCCGACCAGCTCGGAGAAGTTCGAAGGACGGTACTTGCGCGCCAGCACGCGATAGGCGGCGGCCTTGCCTATCTCCAGGCTTTTTGGTCCCGAATTTCCGGCTTCGCTCATACGCCCGTAAAGCTCCAAATGGCCGCGCCCGAAGGCGGCCGATTCCTGCGCATAGTCTCGCCCGCGCTGCAATGCGTCGTCAATGTCGCGAGAGGGGCCGATGAGGTGGGAGGCTGGAACAATGACCCGTTCCGGGCTCGTTAGGGCTGCTTCCTTCCGGACCTGACCCGGTTGGCGAGTGGATCGTCCACCACCAACCTCCCGCTTTCCATATCGGCAATTGCGCGACGAAATGCAAGTCCGCCGAAGAAATCGCAAAATATGGAATTGGCGCACCAATGCGTGAGGGGCGCAATGATTCGCTTGCAGCCCCCTTGCCGCCGCTCTAGCCTTCATGTGTTGAGCAAACCAAGAAAAGCAAGGGAAACGCCGATGCTGCCGGGCCTGGAGGCCGGATTCACGCTGGACGCACGGCTGGAGGCGGACAGCGAACAGTTGATGTGGCTTGGGCTGTGCGAATTGCGGGTGATGAACGACCGCCGCTGGCCATGGCTGCTGCTGGTGCCGCAGCGGCCCGGCGCGGAGGAAATCCATGACATGACGCCGCTCGACCAGACGATGCTGACCTTCGAGACCAATATGGTGGCGCAGGCGCTGAAGAAGGCGACCGGCTGCACCAAGATCAACACCGGCGCGCTCGGCAACATCGTGCGCCAGTTGCACATCCATGTCATCGCGCGTTCGGAAGGCGATCCCGGCTGGCCAGGCCCTGTGTGGGGACATGGTCTGCGAGAGCCCTATCAACGTTCCGACTTGCGACGGTTTGCCGAAACGATCAAGGCGGCGCTATAAGCGTTCCCCGTGTCCATCCCTCAACGTATCCCAGAGTCCCCATGAGCTTCCGCCTGTTTGACGCGCCTTTGCGCGAGCCGAGCCAGTTCGTCGGCTTTACCGGCAACATGATCGACCGGCAGTCCGAGAACCGCGCCGACGATTCGGTCGACAAGGCGCTGGCCGATCCGGCGACGCGGCTGCTTCTGATGCATGGCGGCCGGCTCTATTTGAAGCTCGGCGATAGCGGTGCTCTCGATCCCTGGTTCGGCGCCACCGAGAGCGAGCCCTTCAAGGTTTCCCTGGCGCAAGGCATTCTGCTCGGCTTTTCCGAACGAGGACCGGTGCTGGCCGTGCCCGCCGGCTTCGAACCCGAACAGCTTCCGGAAGCAGTCAAGGCCATCGACTACCGCTCGGTCTACATGCAAGGGCTGATCGACGAGGCGGCGGCTGGCGCGATGGCGCAAGGGGCGGCCCTGCTTGCCTGGCATGCCAGCCATCGCTTCTGCAGCAAATGTGGTACGGAATCGCAGATGCGGGCCGGCGGCTACAAGCGCCATTGCCCGAATTGCGGCACCGAGCATTTTCCGCGCACCGACCCGGTGGCGATCATGCTGACGGCGACGCGGGAAAAATGCCTGCTCGGACGCGGCCGGCATTTCGCGCCGGGCATGTACTCGGCCCTTGCCGGCTTCATCGAGCCGGGCGAGACGATCGAGGCGGCGGTGCGCCGCGAGACGCTGGAAGAGGCCGGTATCCGGCTTGGCCGCGTCGTCTACCACGCCAGCCAGCCCTGGCCGTTCCCCTATTCGCTGATGATCGGCTGCTTCGGCGAGCCGCTCAATGACGATATCCAGGCCGACCTCAACGAGCTTGAGGACTGCCGCTGGTTTTTTCGCGACGAGGTGCGCCTGATGCTGGAAAGGACGCACAAGGACAATCTGGTCACGCCGCCGAAAGGCGCCATTGCGCATCACCTCATCCGCGCCTGGGTCGATTCAGAATGATGGCAGCGAACACCGAAAGACATTGCAGGAGCAGGACATGATCCGTCACACCGTCGTTTTCACGCTGAAGCATCCGCCGCATTCGCTGGAGGAAAAGCGGTTCCTGGTCGACGCCAAGAAAATCCTAACCGCGATCAGAGGCGTCACGCATTTCGAGCAATTGCGGCAGATCAGCCCCAAGAACGACTATCATTTCGGCTTCTCGATGGAGTTCGCCGACCAGGCCGCCTACAACAGGTACAACGACCATCCGGACCATGTCGCCTTCGTGCGCGACCGCTGGGTGCCGGAGGTCGAGGCCTTCATGGAGATCGACTACGTGCCGCTGGGCGCGGTGATTTAGGGCATGGTCCCGAAAAGTGGAAACCGGTTTTTGGACAAGATCATGCCCAGTAGCGATCAGTCCGCAACCTTCCACTGCTCACGCGACTCACTGGCCGGATAGACGCCCAGAATCCGCACTTCGCGGGAGAAGAAACGGAGCTCGTCCAGCGCAAGCTTGACCAGCGGGTCGTCGGGATGGCCCTCGATGTCGGCATAAAACAGCGTCGCCGTGAAAGCGCCCAACTGGTAGCTCTCCAGCTTGGTCATGTTGATGCCGTTGGTGGCAAAACCGCCCATCGCCTTGTAGAGCGCGGCCGGCACGTTGCGGACGCGAAAGATGAAGGTCGTCATCATCTTGACGTCGGGTGATGGGCGCTCGGCCCATTGCTTGTTCTTGGTCAGGACGACAAAGCGGGTGACGTTGCTGTCGGTGTCCTCGACGTTTTGCTCGATGATGTCGAGCCCGTAGAGGGTCGCTGCCAGCGCCGGCGACAGCGCCGCCATGGTGCGGTCCTTGACCTCGGAGACCATCTTGGCTGCACCAGCCGTATCGCCGGCGACGATCGCCTTCCAGCCGTTCTTGCGGATGTATTTGCGGCACTGGCCAAGCGCGTGGATGTGGCTGTGCACCGTCTTGATCTCGTCGCGCCTGACGCCCGGCAGCACCATCAGCTGGAAATGGATCGGCAGGAAATATTCGCCGATGATGTGCAGCTTCGATTCCGGCAAGAGATGATGGATATCGGCGACGCGCCCGGCAATGGTGTTCTCGATCGGGATCATGGCGAGATCGGCCTTGCCGGTCTCGACCGCGTTGAACGCATCCTCGAAGGTCGGGCACGGCAACGGCTCCATCGATGGATAGACGTTGCGGGAGGCGGTGTCGGAATTGGCGCCCGGCTCGCCCTGGAAGGATATTCTGTTGGTCTTTTCAGGCATGCCGATATCTCAGGTTGAAAGGATCTGTCTGGCGCGTTCGAGGTCTTCCGGCGTGTCGACGCCGAGCGGCAGCGACTGGACGATCTCGGCGTCGATGCGCATGCCGGCTTCCAGCGCCCGCAACTGTTCCAGCCGCTCGCGCCGTTCGAGCGGCGACGGCTTCAGCGCGACGAAACGCTCAAGTGCTTCGCGGCGATAGGCGTAGAGGCCGACATGATGATAGAGCGGCCCCTCGCCCCAAGGCGCCGTGGCACGGGTGAAATAGAGCGCCCTCAGCCTGCTGCCGGAAAGCGGCGAACCGACGATCTTGACGACATTGGGATTGGTCTTTTCCTCGTCGCGGACGATCTCGACGCCGAGCGTGGCGATGTCCACCGCACTGTCCTCGAAAGGCCTGAGCGACGCGGCGATAATCTGCGGATCGATGGTCGGCAGGTCGCCTTGCACATTGACGATGGTTTCGACCTTGCGCCCGGGGTCGAGCGCGATCAGCGCCTCGTGGATGCGGTCGGAGCCGGATTCGTGATCCGTGCGCGTCATCACGGCCTCGAACCCGTGCGCGCGCATCGCTTGCGCCACGCTTTGCGTGTCGGTCGCCACCACCACCCGGCCAAGGCCGGCTTCGGCGGCGCGGCGGGCGACATGGACGATCATCGGGGCGCCTGCGATGTCGGCCAGCGGCTTGCCCGGCAGGCGGGTCGAGGCCATGCGGGCCGGGATCAGGATCAGCGTGGACATTTCGGGTGCAAGGCGTCTCGAAAGAGGACAGGGAAAGTGGCAAAAGGTCTCACTGGAAGCGCCCTTATAGGTGTTGCAACGCCGCAGCAAAAGACCTAGTTTCCGCCCGATTTGACCGCCCTGGCAGGACGGGTCACGATACCGACGGACGGAGTGGACGGTTCTGTCCGCCGGAAAAGGGAGCAAGGGGCGTATGGATTCCAACGAAGTCAACAAACTGCTCGCCGGATTGCTCGGAACCGTTTTCGTCGTCTTCTCGGTCGGCATTGTGTCCGATGCGCTGTTTGCCTCGCCTGCGCCGGAAAAGCCCGGCTTCGCCATCGAGGCCGCGGAGCCCGCCGAAGGCGGCCCGGCCGCTCCTGCCGCAGCCGAAAAGCCGATCGCAGATCTTCTGGCCAATGCAAATGCCGAACAGGGCGCTGCCATCTTCAAGAAGTGCCAGGCCTGCCATTCCGGCGAAAAGGGCGGTCCTAACAAGGTCGGCCCCGATCTGTGGGACATCGTCGACCGTCCGGTCGCCTCTCACGAGGGCTTCGCCTATTCGGCGGGCATGAAGGAATATTCCAAGGGCGGCACAGAGAAGTGGACCTACGATAACCTCAACCACTTCATCACGTCGCCCAAGAAGGACGTTAAAGGCACGGCGATGGGCTTTGCCGGCCTGCCGAAGGAAGAAGACCGCGCCAACGTCATCGCCTATCTGCGCACGCTGTCCGACAATCCCAAGCCGCTGCCGGCACCGGGTGCCGCCGCCGATGCAGGCGCCAAGCCTGCCGATGCAGCCGCTCCGGCAAAGCCGGCTGATGGTGCCGCGCCCGCGAAACCGGCCGCTCCTGCCGCCCCGGCTCCGGCCGCACCCGCACCGGCGCCTGCCCAATAGTCAGATATCATCTCGACGACCTTGAAAAAGCCGGGTTCAGCCCGGCTTTTTTGTTGGGAAAACCGCATAGGCGGCGACAAAGCCGCGCATGGCGGTTTTCACGGGCGCCAAATCATCTAGATTGCCGATGAACGGGCATTGCGAAGAGGATAGTGCATGACGGTTGGCCGAACGCTTCTCAAGTCGTTGCTGGCGGCAGCCCTTCTGGCGGCGGGATTGCAGGCTGCCCTCGCCGATGAATGGCGCACCACGTCATCGCTGATCGGCGAGTCCAAATACGGCGCCAATTTCCAGCACTACGACTACGTCAACCCCGACGCGCCCAAGGGCGGCACGCTGAACCGGGTGGTGATCGGCACCTACGACAACTTCAATCCTTATATCGTGCAGGGATCGCCGGCGGCCGGCCTCGTGGGATTCGGCGGCGGCCTACTCTACGACACGCTGATGGAGCAGGCGACCGACGAAGGCAGCACCAGCCACCCACTGATCGCCGATGCCTACAAGTATCCGGCCGACTATTCCTCCGCGACCTACCGCCTCGACCCGCGCGCCAAATGGCACGACGGCCAGCCGATCACTGTCGACGACGTGATCTGGTCGTTCCAGGTGCTGAAGGCCAACAGCCCGTTGTATAACCGCTATTTTGAGAACGTCACGGACGCGGTCGCGGTCTCCGATCGCGAGGTCGAGTTCCACTTTAATCAGAAAGGCAACAGGGAACTGCCGAAGATTCTCGGCGATCTCGTCGTTCTGCCAAAGCATTGGTGGGAGGGCAACGACGCCAGCGGCAAGAAGCGCGACATCACCAAGACGACTCTGGAGCCGCCGCTGGGGTCAGCGGCCTACAAGATCGCGAGTTTCAAGCCGGGTTCCGAAATCGTCTGGCAGCGTGTGCCGGACTATTGGGGCGCCAAACTGCCAGTGAAGATCGGCCGCGAGAATTTCGACAGGCAGCGTTTCAGCTATTTCCTTGACGACAACGCCGGTTGGCAGGCCTTCACCAAAGGGGGGTTCGAAGACTTCCGCGCCGAGACACGCGCCCAGCGTTGGGCGGTCGAATACACCTTTCCGGCGATCAAATCCGGAGATGTCATCAAAAAGGAGTTCCCCACAACCTCACCGGAACCCATGCAGTCCTATTTGATAAATACGCGCCGCCCGCTGTTCCAGGATGTACGCGTACGCCAGGCACTCACCTACGCGTATGATTTCGAGAGCATGAACCGAACCATTTTCTTCGGCGCCTATACGCGCACAGACAGCTATTTCGAAGGCGGCGATCTGGCCTCGACCGGCCTGCCACAGGGCAAGGAGTTGGAGATACTCCAGCCGTTTCGAGACAAGTTGCCACCTGAACTGTTCAAGCAGGAATTCAAGCTGCCGGTCTACGACACGCCACAATCGGGTCGCGAGAATTTGCGCAAGGCCTACGAGCTTTTCAAGCAAGCCGGCTGGGTCAATCAGGCCGGAAAGCTGGTGAATGCGAAGACCGGCGAAGTGTTCAAGATCGAGTTCCTCGGCAACGATCCCGTTGACGAGCGGGTCGCCTCGCCTTTCATCGACAATTTGCGGCGGCTGGGCATCGATGCAACGCTGCGCATTGTCGATGACAGCCAATACACCAACCGTACTCGCGCTTTCGACTTCGATATGCTGGCGCTCGCAGGTTTTCAGCAATCCAACTCACCCGGCAACGAACAGCGCGACTTTTTCAGTTCCACAGCTGCGGACAGGGCCGGATCACGAAATTTGGCCGGCATCAAGAATCCTGTCGTCGACGCACTGATCGACCGCGTCATCTTTGCAACGGACCGAGACGACCTGATGGCTGCGACCCATGCCCTTGACCGAGTGTTGCTTTGGAACTTCTACATGGTGCCGCAATGGCACCTGGGGAAAGTTCGGGCCGCATACTGGAACAAGTTCGCAATGCCTGAAAAACAGCCAACCTATCTCGGCGTCGATTTGGACTCTTGGTGGATCGACCCGGACAAGGAGAAGGCGCTGGCGGCCAAATACAAGGGTGGCAATTGATGGCGGCCCTTGCCCGCCGCGACTTTCTCGCCCTGGGCAGTGCCGCGGCAGCCGCCGCCTTGCTGCCCGGCAAGGCCTTCGCCGACACTGCGACCGGCACCAAGCTGCACGGCCTGTCGGCCTTCGGCGACCTCAAATACAAGCTCGGTTTCGCGCATTTCGACTACGTCAATCCGGACGCCCCAAAGGGTGGCCAGATGAATTTCGCGCCGCCGAACTCGACCCTCAATCAGAGCTTCCTGACCTTCAACACATTGAACTCACTGGTGTTGAAGGGGGAGGCGCCGCCGCGTACCGAACTTTGTTTCGATTCCCTGATGACAAGCGCGCTCGATGAGCCGGATGCGGCCTACGGCCTGCTTGCCGAAACCGTTACCCTGTCGCCGGACCGCAACGGTTTCCGCTTCGCGCTGCGACCGCAAGCGCGTTTCCACGACGGTTCGCCGCTGACCGCGCAGGACGTTGTCTTTTCGCTGAAGCTTTATCAAGACAAAGGCCATCCTAACCTTTCCCAAGCGTTGCGGTACATGACCGACGCGGTTGCGGTCGATCCCGCTACCGTCGATCTCACCCTCAACGGCAAGCAGTCGGCGCAAAACATCCTTGCGATCGTGGGAATGCCTATCGTCTCCAAGGCCTTTTATACGGCCAATGATTTCGATGCTTCGACCATGACACCGCCGCTTGGCTCGGGTCCCTACAAGATTGGACGCGTGGCGGCCGGACAGACTGTCGAATATGACCGCGTGGCCGACTATTGGGGCCGCGATCTGCCAGTGAACCGCGGCCTCTACAATTTCGACCGCATCCGCATCGACTTCTATCTTGACCGGCAAGCGGCATTCGAGGCCTTCAAGAAAGGCGACACGCATTTTCGCGAGGAATTCACCTCACGGGTATGGGCTACCGGCTACGACTTTCCGGCGCTGAAGGACGGCAAGGTCGTCAAACGGGAATTTCCCGGCGAGAAGACGCCGGACATGCAGGCTGTCGCGCTGAACCAGCGTCGTCCGCAATTCCGCGATGAGCGGGTGCGGCGGGCGATCGCCAGGTGCTTCGATTTCGAATGGATGAAGCGGGCGCTGTTTTACGGCTCCTACGAGCGCTCTCAATCGAATTTCGAACGGTCGGACTACAAGGCCGAAGGCCTGCCCTCGCCTGAGGAATTGGCCCTGCTGGAGCCGTTCCGGGCCGAGTTGCCGCCAGAGGTTTTCGGTGAAGCGGTAACACAGCCCCTGTCCGACGGTTCGGGCCATGACCGCAAGCTGCTGGGCGAGGCTTCGAGATTGCTTGCGCAAGCCGGCTGGAAGCGCGATGGCAGTTTCGTCGTCAACGACAAGGGTGAGCGGCTGCGGGTCGAAATGCTGGCGGAGGACGACGGCATCGTTCGCATCTACACCCCTTGGTCCGAGAATATGAAGGCGATCGGGATCGACGCATCGATCCGGCAAATCGATTCGGCGCAGTATGAGCAGCGGCACAGCAATTACGACTTCGATCTCGCCTTGCTGCATTGGTCAATCGGGGCGACGCCGACCGACGACAGCCTGCAGATGCTCTATGATTCCCGGATGGCGAAAATCCCGGGGCAGCGCAACTATCCGGGCACCGAAAGCAAGGCCATCGACGCCCTGATCGCGGCAGCCGGCAAGGCGAAAGACCGTATAGAACTCGTCACGGCGCTCAGAGCGCTCGACCGGGTCTTGCGCGCGCGGCTCGACTGGATTCCAACATACTATCTGGCGAATCACCGCGTCGCCTATTGGGACATGTTCGGCTTTGTCGAACAGAAGCCCGATTTCGGCTTTCCGGTCGAGACGCTGTGGTGGTTCGATAAGGGCAAGGCGGCAAGAATTGGCAAAGGCTGAGATGTTCGCTCAACGAGGGCAGAAGGCCTGATGGGCGCCTATATCCTGCGCCGCATCCTTTTGATGATCCCGACGCTGTTCGGCATCATGGCGATATCCTTCGCCGTCATCCAGTTCGCCCCCGGCGGTCCGGTCGAACAGGTCATCGCCCGGCTGACCAATCAGGGCGGCAGCGACCGCCTCGGCGGCGGTGGTGGCGACGCGGGCGCTGGCGGCAATTTCGATGCCGCCGGCGACGTCAGTTCCAAATATCGCGGTGCGCAGGGACTCGATCCGGAATTCATCAAGAAGCTGGAGAAGCAGTTCGGCTTCGACAAGCCGCCGCTCGAGCGCTTCGGCATGATGCTTTGGAATTACGCCCGCTTTGATTTCGGCGACAGCTATTTCCGCGACATTTCGGTGCTCGACCTGATCGTGGAGAAAATGCCGGTGTCGATCTCGATCGGGCTGTGGATCACGCTGTTGTCCTACCTGATCTCGATCCCGCTCGGCATCCGCAAGGCGGTCAAGGACGGCACTCCCTTCGACGTCTGGACCAGCGGCGTCGTCATTGTCGGCTATGCCATTCCGGGCTTCCTGTTCGGCATCATGCTGATGGTGCTGTTTGCCGGCGGGTCTTTCTGGGACTGGTTTCCGTTGCGCGGCCTCACCTCGGACAATTGGGATCAATTGTCCTGGTGGGGAAAGATCGTCGACTATTTCTGGCACATGACCTTGCCGCTGACCGCACTGGTGCTATCGGCCTTCGCCACCACGACGCTGCTGACCAAGAACTCGTTCCTCGAAGAAATCCGCAAGCAGTATGTGGTGACGGCGAGGGCCAAGGGTCTGTCGGAACGGCAGGTGCTCTACGGCCACGTCTTCCGCAACGCCATGCTGATCGTCATCGCCGGCTTTCCCGGCGCCTTCATCTCGGCTTTCTTCACCGGCTCGCTGCTGATCGAGAACATCTTTTCCCTCGATGGCCTCGGCCTGCTCGGCTTCCGGTCGGTGGTCGAGCGCGACTATCCCGTGGTGTTCGCCAACCTCTACATCTTCTCGCTGCTCGGGCTGTTCGTCGGTCTCTTGTCCGACCTGCTCTACACCTGGGTCGATCCGCGCATCGATTTCGAGCGGAGAGACGTCTGATGTCGGAGGCTACAGTCCCCGTGGACGCGGCACCCGCGCGGATAAAGCGGCCGTTTCTGTCGCCGCTCAACAAGCGGCGCCTGCAGAACTTCAGAGCCAACCGGCGCGGCTACTGGTCGCTGTGGATCTTCCTCGTCCTGTTCGTGCTGTCGCTGTTTTCCGAGTTCATCGCCAACGACAAGCCGATCATCGCCTCCTACAAGGGCGAGATCCTGTTTCCGGTGCTGGTCGCCTACCCCGAGGAAAAATTCGGCGGTTTCTATGCCGTCACCGATTATCGCGACCCGGTCATCCAGGACGAGATCAACGCCAATGGCTGGATGATCTGGCCACCGGTGCGCTACTCCTATCAGACCGTCAACAACGCCATTCCGGAAGCAGCGCCGGCCAAGCCGTCGTGGCAGTATGACGCCACGAAGCGCTGCAACCAGTATCCGCAGGGTGCCGCCGACCCGGCCTGCATGGTCGGCAACTGGAATTGGCTCGGCACCGACGACCAGGCGCGCGACGTGCTGGCGCGCGTCATCTACGGTTTCCGCATTTCGGTGCTGTTCGGCCTGATCCTGACCGCCGGCTCGGCCTTGATCGGCGTCGCGGCCGGCGCCGTGCAAGGCTATTTCGGCGGCTGGACGGATCTCTTGTTCCAGCGTTTCATCGAAATCTGGTCCGCCATCCCGGTGCTCTATCTCCTGCTCATCGTCGCCGCCATCCTGCCGCCGGGCTTCTTCATCCTGCTCGGCCTGATGCTGCTGTTCTCCTGGGTGGCGCTGGTCGGCGTGGTGCGGGCCGAGTTCCTGCGCGCCCGCAATTTCGAATATGTCAACGCGGCCCGGGCACTCGGCGTGCCCAACCGCACCATCATGTTCCGGCACCTGCTGCCCAACGCCATGGTGGCGACATTGACCTTCATGCCCTTCCTGCTCTCAGGCTCGATCTCGACGCTGACCTCACTCGACTACCTCGGCTTTGGCCTGCCGCCCGGCTCCGCCTCGCTCGGCGAACTGCTCAAGCAGGCGCAGCGGAACCTCAATGCGCCGTGGCTCGGCATCTCCGGCTTCGTCGTCATCTCGCTGATGCTGTCGCTGCTGGTCTTCGTCGGCGAGGCGACGCGCGATGCCTTCGATCCGCGCAAGACCTTCAGATGAGCGAAGCCCCCTTGCTCAGCGTACAGGACCTCAGCGTCGCCTTCAGCCAGGGCGGTAGCCAGTCGACGGCCGTCGACCACATCTCGTTCGACATCGCCAAGGGCGAGACGGTGGCGCTGGTCGGCGAATCCGGCTCCGGCAAATCGGTCTCGGCGCTTTCGGTGCTGAAGCTGCTGCCCTATCCAAGCGCCAGCCACCCCTCGGGAAAGATCCTGTTCCAGGGCGCCGACCTGCTGGCGATGAGCGAGAAGCAGTTGCGGCAGGTGCGCGGCAACAAGATCACCATGATCTTTCAGGAGCCGATGACCTCGCTCAATCCGCTGCACACGATCGAGCAGCAGATCGTCGAGATCCTGAAGCTGCATCAGGGCATGGCCGACCGCCCGGCCAAGGAACGCACACTGGCCTTGCTCAAGGAGGTCGGCATCCGCGATCCGCACAAGCGCCTCGATGCCTATCCACACCAGTTGTCCGGCGGCCAGCGTCAGCGCGTGATGATCGCCATGGCGCTGGCCAACGAGCCCGAACTTCTGATCGCCGACGAGCCGACGACGGCACTCGACGTCACCGTGCAGGCGCAGATCCTCGAACTGCTGGCCGGCTTGAAGAGCCGCAAGGGCATGTCGATGCTGTTCATCACCCATGATCTCGGCATCGTGCGCAAGATTGCCGACCGCGTCTGCGTGATGACCAAGGGCAAGATCGTCGAGACCGGGCCGACCAAGGAGATCTTCGCCAATCCGCAGCATGCCTATACGCGGCATCTGCTGGCGGCCGAGCCGAAGGGCAAGCCGCCGGCCGCCAATGCCGGTGCCAAGCCTGTCATGACCGGCAAGGACATAAAGGTCTGGTTCCCGATCAAGCAGGGCTTCTTCCGCCGCACTGTCGACAATGTGAAGGCGGTCGACGGCATCGATGTCACCGTGCGCGCCGGCCAGACGCTTGGCGTGGTCGGCGAATCCGGCTCCGGCAAGACGACGCTCGGCCTGGCGCTGGCACGCATGATCTCGTCGACCGGGACCATCCAGTTCAACGGCCGCGATATCAACCAGCTGACCTTCAACGCCATGCGGCCGCTCAGGCGCGAATTGCAGATCGTCTTCCAGGATCCGTTCGGCTCGCTCAGCCCGCGCATGTCGATCGCAGAGATCATCGAAGAAGGCCTCAAGATCCACGAGCCGAAGCTGTCGCCCGACGAGCGCGACGACAAGGTGGCCGCCGTGCTGAAGGAGGTCGGGCTAGACCCTGCGACACGCAACCGCTATCCGCACGAGTTTTCCGGCGGCCAGCGCCAGCGCGTCGCCATCGCACGCGCCATGGTGCTCAACCCGCGCTTCGTCATGCTGGACGAGCCGACATCGGCACTCGACATGAGCGTGCAGGCGCAGGTCGTCGACCTGCTGCGCAGCCTGCAGGCCAAGCACGATCTCGCCTATCTCTTCATCAGCCATGATTTGAAAGTCATCCGCGCGCTCGCCAACGACGTCATCGTCATGCGCAATGGCAGGATCGTCGAAGCTGGTCCTTCCCAGCAGATTTTTGAAAATCCGCAAACCGACTATACTCGGGCGCTGATCTCGGCCGCCTTCAAGATCGAGACGGCACCGGTCGGCATCGTCAGCGAGTGATTTGCGTAGAGAGGGACTAAAAGACCGCAATGGAAAAAGGCCGTATCCTGCTTGCCGTCACCGGCTTTCATCCGCAGCGCTGGCGCGAGCTCCTGTCGGCCGAGCGCGAGGTGGTGCTGGAGCCCGGCGGCGCCAGCGACCCCTCGATCACCTATGCCGTGGTGTGGAAGCAGAAGCCGAACCTGTTGTCGTCGCTGCCCAATCTGCGCGCCATCTTTTCGATCGGCGCCGGCGTCGATCATATCTTCGCCGATCCCGGCCTGCCCGATGTGCCGATCGTCAAGGTCGTCGCCGACAACCTCACCCAGTACATGACCGAATATGTCGTCTGGCGGGTGCTCGACCATCACCGCCAGGGCCTGCTCTACAGGTCTCAGCAGCCGAAGAAGATCTGGCACGAGCCACAGCAAAGGCCGGCCGGTGACATTTCGGTCGGCATCATGGGCCTCGGCAGTCTCGGCCGCGCCGCGGCCTCGGTGCTTTTGTCGCTCGGCTTTGCCGTCAATGGCTGGTCGCGCACCGACAAGGCCATGGAAGGCGTCGCGACCTATTCCGGCGAGGCTGGACTGATCCCCTTCCTCAAGGCGACCGACATCCTGGTGGTGCTTTTGCCACTGACGCCGGAGACCAAGGGCATTATCAACTACGGCGTGCTGAAGGAGCTGCGGAAACGCAACGGCCTCGGCGGCTCGGTGCTGATCAATGCCGGGCGCGGCCGGCTGCAGAAGGACGCCGACATTTTACGGGCACTGGATGACGGCACGCTGAAGGAGGCAAGCCTCGACGTGTTCGAGGTCGAACCGTTGCCGAAGACCAGTCCGCTGTGGGGGCATCCAAAAGTGTTCGTGACGCCGCACGCGGCAGCGACCTCCGACCCGGTGCATCTGGCGCCGATCATGCTGCGCCAGATGGACGCCTTCGAACGCGGTGAAAAGCTCGACAATCTGGTGGACCGCAAGGCGGGATACTAGCCAGGACAGCCTCATCGGGCCAGGTCCCACTCCCGGAAGCATTTCTTGATTGCCCGCAGTGACGACAACTGGACCTTTGGCAGATCGAGTTGTTCGAACATTGCCCGGTACCGGTTGCGATTTTTCGGTGTGGCCACGGTGATATGGTGGATCATATCCCATTTGATGCTGTCGTGCCCGCCCTCCAAGGCACCGCGCCGTTCAATCTCAAACAGCGTTCGCCTGATATAGCGCAGCAGGCTTGTCGGCGTCGATATATCCAACAAGATCAATCCCGTCGCTCGCAGAAAGCGTTGGGGCATGCAAACCGAATAATTTCCATCCATCACCCAACGCTCGCCGGCGATAGCGGCGTCATGCAAGGCAATGAATTCGTCCCTTGGGCGCGCTTCCCAATCCGTGTTCGGGAGATGGAAGAGTTGATCTAGATGGATAGTCGCCAGATCACGTTTGCGGGCAATCGCGTTGGCGAGGGTCGACTTGCCACTGTTGGACGGCCCCAAGATACATATCCGGTCTCCGAGCTCCGAGAGATGCATCCGATCGTGCCCTGGTTTGTTGCCTGCGATTCTCAACCCGTGGCGGCCTCGGATCTTTAGCCAGGCAGGGCGAGTTTCTTCTGCTTGTCCGGCTGGCCGCATTCGCGGCGATCGATCGACCGGTTCATGGCATCGATCTCGCCGCTCGCCTTGTCGGTATCGCGTTTGGCCTTGGAGCGCATGTCAGGCGTGAACGGGCCGAAGCCCATCGCCGGGTTGGAGAAGGTCGGCTTGGCCCTCGTCGGAAGGTTGTATTGCTGCGCCAAGCCGTTGCGCTGCGCCAGCAACTGGTCGCAGGGCACGTTGTCATATTGCAGGGAGGACTGGACGTTCGCATCCTGCTGTTCCGACATCGAAGTGCCGCCGACGCAGCCGGCGGTCAGCAGGCAAGAGGCCAAGATCATCATGTTCCAGCGCATCGACTATGCTCCTCCTGATATCCCACCCTGATGCGAGCAGATCGCAAATATTAGTCGCGCATGCAAATCGGACTTTTTCACAGCAAGAATGTTTGCGAGGCGGCGACGGACCCCTCCGCCGGCAGCTTGCCTGCCACAACGGCAGGGCTGCGAGGTCGGGGCAACGGGTTCCTTCGGAGCCTTGGCCGGCGCGTGGCTGACGGAGCATCAACGAAAAACCCGCCTGTGCGGCGGGTGACTGGCACAAATCAGCACCATGGGCCAAAATGTACCATAGCTGAGGGCATGGTGTCAAGAAAAAATTCCTATCGCGCTGCCCGGCAAAAACGGCGGACACCGCCGAACTGGCTGTCGTCAGGTCTTTGCTAGGCTGAGTTCGGAGCCCCGGCCACAACGACCAGCCCGTTGACGTGTTCCCCGCGATCCTGCCGGATCACGGTTGGTTCCAGTGACAAGACCGAAAGCCCGTTGGCGGCCAGGACATCGCGCACATAGTGTTGCGCATGCGCGTAGCGGCGCGACGGCAGCAGCATGAAATCGCCGTCGCCAGCCAGCGTCTCCACGGAAAATGCGAACAGGCCATCCGTGGCCAGCAGCCCGGCAATCGTCTTCACCACGCCGTCCAGCGCGCCGACATAGATGAAAACATCGGCCACCGTCACCAGATCGGCTTTCGGCCCGGCATAGGGAAAATCCCGCAGATCGGCCTTATCAAGGAAATCGTAGACGCCCTTGGCCCGCGCCTTCCTCAGCATCCTGGCCGAAATATCATACCCCTCCAGCCGGTCGGCGATCGGCCGCAGCCTCTGTCCCGTCAGGCCGGTGCCGCAGCCAAGATCGAGCGCCAGCGCGAAGCGGCCTGGCCTTGCCGCTCGAATGGCCTGGTCGAGCATCTCAGGCAGCCGGTACCCCAGCCTGCCGACCAGGGACTCGTCGAAGCTCTCGGCATAATGGTCGAACAGTGTCTCGACGAAGGCGCTGGGGAGCGCGTCGAGCGCCGGCGCCTTGCCGATCAATTGCAGGTTCAATGCAGCGCCTTGACGATCCGATGGATCGAGTTGCAGCGACATCGTCCAGGCCTGGGCAGCCAGATCCGGCGCGCCCGCCGCCTGCTGCATTTCGCCGAGGCGAAACCAGCCCATCGCCCATTGCGGTGTCATTTCCAGCGCGCCGAGCAGCAATTCCGCCGCTGCTGCGTGATCGCCATCCGCGTGCAGCACCTCGGCATAATCGGCACGACGATCGGCGTTCAAGTCGCCGGACGAGGCCTGAAGCGGTTTCATGGCGATGGGTCCTGCCGGCGGATCGAGCCGGCGGTGCTCTATGCGGGAGTCAGCAGTGAGTTACAACAGGCTTCCCGCCGCGGAATTATATCCTATCTTGGGAATCATGCGCGCCAGCGACCTGCTTCATCCCCGGCCCGAGGGCCTCTATTGCCCGCCGGGCGATTTCTTCATCGACCCGGTGCGGCCGGTCAACCGGGCACTGATCACGCATGGCCATTCCGATCACGCACGTTCCGGCCACCGCTCGGTGCTGGCGACGCGGCAGACGCTCGACATTATGGGCCTGCGCTACGGCGAGAATTTCGCTGGCACGACGCAAGCGGTACAGCTCGGCGAGACGATTGCACTCAATGGCATCAGCGTCAGCTTCCATCCAGCCGGCCATGTGCTGGGCTCGGCGCAGATAGCGGTCGAGCATCAGGGCACGCGCATCGTCGCTTCCGGCGACTACAAGCGGCAGAGAGACGCGACCTGCGCGCCATTCGAGCCGATCCAGTGCGATGTGTTCATCACCGAAGCGACCTTCGGCCTGCCGGTGTTTCGCCATCCTCCCGACACAGAAGAAATCGCCCGCCTGCAGAAATCGGCAGCGCAGTTCCCCGAGCGCTCGCATCTGGTCGGCGCCTATGCGCTGGGCAAGGCGCAAAGGGTGATGCGGCTGTTGCGCGACGCCGGCTACGACAGGCCGCTCTACATCCATGGCGCGCTGGCCAAGCTCAGTGAATATTACCAGAGCCAAGGCATAGACCTTGGGCAACTGGAGCCGGCAACCGTCGAAAGCGGGGGCAAGGATGATTTTACCGGCGCCATCGTCGTCGGCCCGCCATCGGCCTTCGCCGACCGCTGGGCGCGGCGCTTTCCCGATCCGATCTCGTGCTTCGCGTCAGGCTGGATGCGCATTCGCCAGCGCGCCAAGCAAGGCGGCGTCGAACTGCCGCTGATCATCTCGGACCATGCCGACTGGGATGAGTTGACCGCCACCATCAAGGAGACCGGAGCCGAGGAGATCTGGGTGACGCATGGCCGCGAGGAAGCGCTGGTGCGCTGGTGCGAACTCGAAGGCATCGCCGCCCGGCCGCTGCATCTGGTGGGATACGAGGACGAGGGCGATTGATGCTAGTTGCTGATCCACCAATCACCGGCGCCGCGATCCTTCACACCCCCCTCTGGCCTGCCGGCCATCTCCCCCGCAAGGGGGGAGATCAGATGTCACCGCCGCTTTCGCTAATCACCAACCGCGCAAGGAGAGTGCTGGCATCGAAGCTGCCAATCTCCCCCCTTGCGGGGGAGATGTCCGGCAGGACAGAGGGGGGTGTGCCGAAGTGCCAAGCCCATCCAGTAGTGTCACCATGAACCGCTTCGCCGAACTACTCGACCGCCTGGTGCTGACGCCGTCGCGCAACGGCAAGCTGACCTTGCTGACCGACTATTTCCGCACGGTAGAGGATCCCGACCGCGGGCTGGCGCTGGCTGCCATCACCGGCGATCTCCACATTGCCGCGGTCAAGCCGGCGATGCTGCGCATGCTGGTCACCGAACGCATGGATCCGGTGCTGTTCGGCTATTCCTACGACTATGTCGGCGATCTCGCCGAAACGGTGTCGCTGGTCTGGCCGCAAACGCCCGGAAACATCGCGAACCGCGAGCCGACGCTTGGCGAAGTCGTGGCCAGACTGCAGGCGGCAAGCCGCTCCGACGGGCCGAAGGTACTGGCCGGGCTGCTCGACAGCGCCGGCACCTCGGCGCGCTTTGCCATCATCAAATTGGTCACCGGCGGGCTGCGCATCGGCGTATCGGCGCGGCTGGCCAAACAGGCGCTGGCCGATTTCGGCAAGGTCGAAGTGGCCGAGATCGAGGAGCTCTGGCACGGGCTGTCACCGCCTTACACAGCGCTGTTCGCGTGGCTGGAGGGCAAGGCCGAAAAGCCCAGGAACACGGCGTTGGCATTGTTTCGCCCGGTAATGCTGTCGAACCCGCTCAGTGAAGGCGATCTCGAAAAGCTCGATCCGGCGGATTATGCCGCAGAATGGAAATGGGACGGCATCCGTGTCCAGGCGGTGGCCGAGGGCGGCATCCGCCGGCTCTATTCGCGCACCGGCGATGACGTTTCGGGTGCCTTTCCGGACCTCGCCGATGCCATGCATTTTTCCGCAACGCTGGACGGCGAACTGCTTGTCGGCGATCCCCGGCAGGCGACGGGAACGTTCTCGGATCTGCAGCAGCGGCTGAACCGCAAGACGGTGACACCGAAGATGCAGCAGCAATACCCGGCCTTCATGCGCTGCTACGATCTGCTCCAGGTCGGCGGCGAGGATCTGCGCGCGCTGTCGTTTCGCGAGCGGCGCGGCCGGCTGGAAGCGTTTGTCGGAACGCTCGACCCGAGCCGTTTCGATATTTCGCCATTCGTCGACTTCACGGATTGGCAAACGCTGGAGGAACTGCGCCGGGTGCCGCCGCATCCGATCATCGAAGGCGTCATGCTGAAGCGCTGGGACTCAGCCTATGTCGCCGGCCGGCCGAAAGGTCCATGGTTCAAATGGAAACGCGATCCGCACACGGTGGACGCCGTGCTGATGTATGCCCAGCGCGGCCACGGCAAACGCTCGAGCTTCTATTCCGACTATACGTTCGGTGTCTGGACAGGTGCCGAAGGCGAGGAGGAACTGGTGCCGGTCGGCAAGGCCTATTTCGGCTTCACCGATGCGGAGCTGAAGCAGATCGACAAATATGTCCGCGACAACACGATCGAGCGTTTCGGGCCGGTGCGTTCGGTGCGGGCCGACCGCGACAACGGCCTGGTGCTGGAAGTCGCCTTCGAAGGGCTGAACCGCTCGACCCGGCACAAATCCGGCGTCGCCATGCGCTTTCCCCGCATTTCGCGGCTGCGCTGGGACAAGCCGGCCAACGAGGCCGACCGCATCGAGACGCTGCAGGCGCTGCTCGACCGCTAGCCGTTCAGCGCTCTTACGGCTCGATCGAAACGCGGATTTCGTAGATGTCCGCGGCCTTACCCTGCTTGTCGAAGTCGGAATTGATGGCAATGGTGCCGGCCGAGCCCGGATGCTTGTCCGGAAACTGCACATCGAACAGATATTCGTTCTGCTGCTGGCCGACCGCATAGCGCTTGCGGCCGCAGTCGCCGAGTTCGCCGAAATTGCAGTCGACCGAAATCTGCGTCTCCTTGCCTTCTTCGGAGCGGGCAATGATGTCGAACACGGCATGTTTGCCGGCGAGCTTCTCCAGCACGCCTTGTCCGACGTCGAAACTGATCGCCGAACCGGACGCGCCGGAACGGATGCGCAGGAACGAACCGGTATCGTCCTTCATCACCTCGGCCCTGGCGTCAGACGGCGCGCTGACATGGGATGCATCGGCCGGCGAAAACACATTGATCCAGTCGCGCGCCTGGTCCGCGGCGCCGGGTTTTGCCGGACCGCCGTCGGCCGGTGTGAAATCGTCGTCCTCGACGGTCGGCGGCGCCTGCGGCGGGGCGGTGTCGAGTTGCGCGGATGTCTTGAACACGCCGGTCTGCACGGCGAAGAACAGGCCGATGCCAACCGCGGCGAGCAGTGTCACGGTCAGGAAGATGGCGGTCAGCGGCAGGCGACGCCCCCTTATGCGCCGTTCATCGCGGTCAGGCGCCACTTCCGTGGTCGCGCCGGCCGAGGCCGGAACCGACATGTCGATGGCCGGAGCACCGGGAAGCGTGGCGTCCGGCATGATGTCGGGAACGACGGGCAGAACGCGCGAGCGCGGCGCATCGGCAGCGGATTGCACGGGTCCGTCGACGACGACGTCGGGGGACGATGCCTGTCGGCCGGTTTCGACCGCGGGCGCCGGGTCCGCTCCGAGTTCGACCGCCGGTGCATCGCCCTGCTGGCCGACATCCGGCACCGCCGGCAGGAACTCGGATTCGATTTCGGTGATTTTCGCCTGGACTGCCTTGCGGCGCTTGATGGCGATCTCGACGGTCACACCGGGATTGGCCTGGAGCGCGCGATCGAGCGCGGCAAAAGCCGAGCGATAGACTCTCTCGCGGAACGCGCGGTCCTCGGCATTGCCTTTCTCCAAGGCGTTCCGGATCGCTTTTTCGATTGCGTCCAAGCAGGTCCCTCTGTCTTTGCCAACCTTGCCGTGATCGTTAGCCGCAGGCGACCAATCAATCAACGGGCGAGCGGCGTATTCTGCCTTGCAGAGGTGTGCAAAGTCCATTCCGGCGCTGTTCCGGCAACAAAATCAGCATGTTTCGCCGATTTTCGCGCACAGGGAGCGCACGCACCGTGCGCCGCATTCCCTTGGCGATTGACTGGCGGACAAGACGGCGGCCGGCTTTCGAGGGTGCCATGACGCCGACGCAGGAATTGCCAAGTCGCATCTTGAATTCGCGCCCGGTTGCGTCTATCACCGCCGCATCTTGGAGGCCTTGGCTTCCTGGGCCGCTTTAGCTCAGTTGGTAGAGCACCGCATTCGTAATGCGGGGGTCAGGTGTTCGAGTCACCTAAGCGGCACCATTCCTCCTCCGTTTTGTCGTCTGCCCCTTCGCAGTTGGTGCAAAGGATTGCGACGCCGGCCTGGCAGATCTGCCATTGTCGAGACCCCGGTTTGGTGTGAGACTCATGGCCTCAGCATGGGAGGTCAAAAAATGCCCAACAATTTCAAGACCGGAGACGTCGTCAGGCTGAAATCCGGAGGCCCCAGGATGACGATCAGCGATGGCGCAGCCTCGGGCATGTATCTGTGCCACTGGTTCAATCGCGAGGGCGAGGTGTGGACCCCGCAACATGCCGGGTTCAAGCCCGAACAACTGATTGCGGCCGACCAGTCGGACTAGAGTTTCTTCCATCCCGATCAGGTCGGGATGGGCACCCTCTGTTGTCCGGGCATGAACGGATCAGCACGCGCGACCGACGGATTTTCCGGGTCGCGGCGTTTAACGGTTGAAGCGCGATTGCGGCACAAGCCGTCTGCGTCGCGCCAAGCTGGAGACGCACAACATGATCAGTCGTTCGATATCAGTCGTTGCCTTGAGTTTGCAGACCGTTGCGGCTTTCGCCCAGGCAGCGACGCCGCCTGCACCGCCAACGGCCGCGCCACTTGCCGCGCCAGGCGCTTCGGGGACCAGGTCCGACATCACGCTGGCCAAATTCCAGAAGCGGCGCGAGAAGGCGATCATGGCGGCCGATACCGACGCCGACGGCAAGATCAGCCTGCTGGAATGGGAGGCCTTTCAGACGAAGCGCAACGCCAAGGGCGACGCCGCCAAATCCTTCGCGCGGATCGATTCCAACCATGACGACTTCATCGATCGCGCCGAACTCGATGCATTCTTCGCCAAGCGCTTCGCCCGGCTGGACAAGAATGCCGACGGCATTTTAACGGCCGACGAACTGCCGGGCCACAAAACCGCTCCCAAGCAAGAACAATGACCAAGAGGCAATGACGCGCGATGAACATCGGGAGTGCGCCGACTGATGGCTGCGGATCCGGACGAGGAGCTGGTTCGCCGTGTTGGCGCCGGCGAGCCCGCAGCCGTGCAAACGCTCGTCGCGCGCAAGCTGCCGCGTATCCTGGCGCTTGCCGTGCGCATGCTCGGCGATGCGGCGGAGGCCGAGGATGTCGCGCAGGAAACCTTCGTGCGGATCTGGCGCCATGCCGCGAGCTGGCGGCGCGGCAATGCGCGCTTCGACAGCTGGATCCACCGGGTGACGCTCAACCTTTGCTACGACCGGCTGCGTCGCAGGCGCGAGTGGGTGACCAGCGACCTGCCGGAGATGGTGGACCCCGCAGCACTTCCCGACGCCCATCACCAAGAGGACGCGCTTCGGGTCGAACGGGCACTGCAAGCCATAGCGCCGCGCCAGCGCGAAGCGATCGTTCTGGTCTACTATCAGGAGATGTCCAATATCGAGGCGGCAGCGACCTTGCAGGTCAGCGTCGATGCCCTGGAGAGCCTGCTTGCGCGCGGCCGGCGGTCGCTGCAGGCGATCCTGACGGGGGATGGCGCCGATGAGTAAGTACCGGGCAAGCACCAACGCACTACGGCCATTGCGCCTTGCTGGTGCCGCCTGGCGCTCGGCGCCGACCGGCAAGGAGGAGACACATGGCTGAAGGGTCCAGAAACGAACCCGCAATGGATGCCAGCCGCTTCGCCGCCTTGGCCCAGGCCTATGGCGGCGACTTGCGGCGATGGCCCGAGGCTGAGCGAATGGCCGGCACGGTCTTTGCCGCGAGCGGCGCGGGCAAGGCCATCTTGAGGCAGGCCGGGGCACTTGACGCGCTGCTCGACAGCTACCGCGTCGACGCCACGGACAAGGCGCTGCACAGCAGCATTCTGCAGGCTGCCGGCCGGCACCTCGTCCAGCGCCGGCGTCAGTGGTTCTGGTGGCTGGGACTTGGACTTGCCGGTATTGGTCTGGCCGGTGCCGTGGCAGGACTGGCCCTGGTGACCATCGTCACGCCGGAGGTCCAGCCGGACCATTATGTGCTGGATGCCAATGTGACGGCGTTTGGCGATGCCGGCCCCGATGCCGAGAACGGTGAGGAAAACCTATGAGCCCGCGCTGGATCCGTGGCCTGGTCATTGCTTCCGTGGTGCTGAACGTCTTTCTTGCAGGCGCATTTGCCGGCGGTGCGGTCTGGCTGAGAAATGCCAAAGCGGGCGCGGGTGTCTCGCTGGAATCGGCTGGCCGACAGCTTCCCAACCAGGACCGCAAGGCGTTCCGCCTGGCGCTGCGCCAGGTTCGCGTGGAGTCCCGGCAGATCATTCTAGATGGCCAGCAGGCGAGGCAGGAGGCAGCGGACCTGTTGCAGCAGCCTGTCATGGACAAGGCCGCCTTGTCCGCCGCGCTGGAGCGGGCACGCAATGCCGATGTGACGGTCCGCAGCCGGCTTGAACAGGCCATTGTCGACTTCGCGGCGAACACGTCACACGAAAACCGGAGCGTGCTGGCACAGGCATTGCTGCGCCATATGGAACGCCGCGCCGCCGTTGCGCCGAAAAAATCGCCATGACGACCGACGGAAAAGGCCGGAGACGCCGTTTAACGATGCGAAGGGACAAGCCTGCCCGATCGCACCATGCAGGGCGGCCATCTTCAAACTCGAAAGCACTCGGAGTCCAATTATGAGTCGCCTGAAAAACTACGCAGCAGCCGCTATGCTGGCCCTCAGCGGAACGGTCGTGACAGCCACCGCGTCCAGCGCAATGCCTATCGTGTCCGTTGCCCAGCCGGCCGCCCAGGCATCGGTCGAGCATGTCCGCTGGGGCTGCGGCATCGGCTGGCATCCGAACAGATGGGGACGTTGCGTGCCGAACGGCGTCGTCATCGTGCGCCCGCGCTACCACTACTGGCACGCTCCGGTCCACGTCTGGCATCCGCACCATCGCTGGCATCGCTGGCACCACTACTGATCGAAGCACGGTAGGGCCAGGCGCTTGTGAAACCTGGTCCCGCCGTTGCGGACAGCGCGATCCCCAGAATTAAGGTTAAATTCACTATAGATTTGTTCTCAGCCCGCAAATAATCGAAGAGTTTCCCGAAACTATGCTCAGGCATATTCATGGGAAAATCTGTGGCTCAGCTTCAAATCCTTGGGCGGGTGCTCTGTCATCCGCTGACGCTGGTCGTGGTCAGCCTAGCCGGTGTCTTCGCCGCCGGACGGGCCGAGCACGAATGGCTGTCGGTGCCGTTCTCGCTGGCGCTGGTGGCTGCCCTTGCCGGACTTCTCTTCCTGGCTTCGGGGCGCCTTGTCTTTTCCGTCTATCTCGCCTGGATGGGCATCGCTTTCATCACAGTGGTGTCAGCGATCAAATTCAGGATGAAGGGGTTTTCGCTGCACTTCTACGACACGGTCTTCGTGTCGAAGGATCCGGAAGTGTACCGCTTCCTGCTCGGCTCCTACCTCCATCTGATCGCGCCGGTCGTTGTTGCCCTGGTGCTCGGCATTACGGCGGCGGTGCTTCTGTTCCGGATCGATCGAAAAATCGGCTGGCCGGTATCGGCACGCGTCCTGGTCATGGCGGCGCTCGTCGTTCTGGTGCCGCTGACCTTTCCGGCCGAGGCCTCGAAGGACCGTTATTTCTACTACATGCAGGGCCGGCACATATCGGCCTTCTTCGTTTCGCTGCTGGATTTGCACAACCTCGTTGTTGAATCGGGCTTCGAAAAGCGGCTGCAAGCCGTCGCGCCACAGCCGCCTTTTGCCGACACGGTCGATTGCGGCGACCGGGCTGATCTTCCCGACGTCTTTTTCGTGCTCAGCGAAAGCCAGTCCGATCCCGGCTATTTTCCGCAGGTCGGCAACGGCGCGGGATTCCTGCAGAGGTTCGCGCCGGGGGCCGGCACGCCGCATCCGATGCAGGTCGAGACGTTTGGCGGCGGCACCTGGATCACCAATCTGTCGCTGATGACAGGCCTGTCGGCCACCGATTTCGGCTGGCGAAGCCCCTATCTCACCATCACCCTGCAGGACAAGGTCGCCGGAGCCTTGCCAGAGGTGCTGGCGCGTTGCGGCTATCGGACTGTCGTGATGACGCCGATGGACTTTTCGTTCGTCAATGAAGGGCCGTTCCTGAAATCGATCGGTTTCGAGACCGTGCTCGACATCAAGGACATCGCCGCGCCCTTCTATCACCTGCGCGATATCTTTTATTACCAGGCGGCCGAGGCATTCATCGCCAGGCACCGCAAGGAAGACGGCCGGCCGCTGTTCCTCGAGATCCAGACCATGTTCCCGCACTCACCCTATGAGGGGCGGATGGAGCCCGAGTTGAAGGTGGCGGGCGAGCCTTTCTCGGACGACTTCCAGGCCAATGAGTATCTGCGCCGGATGGCGGTGGCGCGCGGGGATTTCCAGCATTTCCTCGACAAGAGGGAAGCGGATGCCGGTGAACGCGGCGCCGTGGTGCTCGAGTTCGGCGATCACCAGTCGTCGGCGACCAAGCCGTTCGTCGACGGGATCGCCGGGGACGACGCCTTGGCGACCCCTGGCTCGCTTGCCTACCGCACCTTCTACACGCTCACCACCTTCAACCATCCTTTGCGCCATCCGATGCCTGACCTGGCGCCGCTCGACGTCGGCTTCCTCAGCGCAAGCCTGCTCGACGCCGCCGGCCTGCCGATGTCGCCTGTCATGGCCGATCTCGTGCGCCTGCGGGACCATTGCGGCGGCAGGTTCCATGGTTGTCAGGATCGGGCCGAAGTGGATGCGCATTTGCGACGCCGTGTGGATTCAGGGCTGCTGCATCTGTTCCCGGAGGCGGTGCCGTTGCGTGGGCTGGTGCCGGTCCAATCTGTGGACGCCCGCTAGATCGTATCCGGCCCCAGCGTCGCCACGGTCTTCAGCGCGCCGTCGAGCATGTCGCCCTTCTCGTCCTTCAGTGCCATCTCGCGCAGGCGGCGGATCCAGTCGGCGGCATCCGTGCGGCCCTTGACCAGGTCGAGCGCGGACAGCACCCGGTCGAATTTCGACTGTGCCCGGACATGGGTGTCGCTGTAGCCCTTGATCAGCCGGCGGCAGTTGAGGATCTCGACGGCCAGTGCGTAATCCTGGGGCACATGGTCGAGAGCCCGCGCGTACCAGCGATCGAGGTGCGCGATCTCGACCTTGTGGCGCAGCAGACTACGGCGCCAGCGGCGCAGGCCGCCGATGAACCACAGAGCGGCAAAGCCGGCAAAACTGTCGGTGCGGATTCGCCGGCCATGGTTGATGCGGCGATCGAGAAAGGCGGCGAGCTTCGGCCGGTCCTCGATGTAGCTGCCCAGACCCGCCGGCAGCGTGCCGCAGAACTCTTCGATGCGCGGGTGGAAATACTCGGTCACCTGAAGGATCGAGCCATCCTTGACGCCAACCTCGCGGCGCACGCGTTTGCCGCGCGTCGAGCGCGTCTTGAGATCGGCGACGCGGATCATATCGTCGTAGCATAGCGCGTTGGCCAGATGCTTTGCGGCAGCGATCGACAGGCCGTAGCCCTGAACCGGCCCGTCCAGCGCGACGGCCTTGTCCAGCCGGTCGAGATACTCGCGCCCATAGGCGATGTCCTGATAGTCGACGACCTTTCTCAAGCCCCGAAGCGCCATGTCGCGCACGGCCACCGGCAACAGATCGATGCGGGCGGCCAAGGCCTGCCAGCCCTGAAGCAGGTTTTGCGGGCCACTCACCTGTCCTGTGCCCAAGGCAGATTCGACAATCGCGGGCTCAGCCGGCTTCGGCGCCGGTGCTGCCGTGCCGCGCGCGCGGTCAAACGCAGCACCGAAGGCGGGGAGGCTGGCCTTGACGCCCCGGCCGCCAGCACCGATCGCCTGTTCGTAGCTCTCGCGGGGGAAGGGCAGCGCATCGGACCCCGCCAGCGCGCCAAGCAGGCTGGCCGAGATCATCGAACCATTGTCGGCGGCGATCTTTTCCATGTCGAAAGCGATGAAGCGCTTCGATGCGGCTTCCGCCGTCGCATGCACCTTGGAGGACGAAGCCCGGCCGTCGCCCGGCTCGATCTTTTCCGACACGGCGGCGATGCGGTGCGACGAGGCAATCAGCGTGGTGCGCTCGGGCGTGACGAAGCCGCGAATGATGGCACGGCCGGCTTCCATCAATTCGGCGGCGATCAGGATGTCGACGTCGCCCTGCGACGGCGACAGGGCGAAGACCGGCAGCCGGCCGGTGTCGCGGGCCATCTCGACATAGTAGATGGTGGCACCGGTGCGCTGGGCGACGCCGGCGACCGAGGTCGATTGCGCGACAAAACCGTTGCGCTCGGCAACGTCGGTGATCCAGTCGGCGAGCACGCCACCGCCCTGGCCGCCGACCGCCAGCACTGCGAGCCTGATGACGCGCTCACTATCCTGAGCGCCGGCGTGGGCGCGAAGTGGGGGGACGGCGTCAAGCATCGGCGAAGGTCAGGCGCCGGCTTTCGCGGCGGCGCTGCAACAGGCTGATGGTGGCCCGGCGCGCGGCTTCCAGGAAGCGATCCCAGCGGCTCGGATTGTGCACGACGTCGGCGCGGTAGAAGGATGGGCACAGCACTGCCGCATCGGCGACCTCGCCGCAATTGCCGCAGCCGACGCAGCTCTGATCGATATGCGCCACCGGATCGTCGCGCAACGGGTCGTCGAGCGACTTCACCGACAGCGAGGGGCAGCCGGACAGACGCATGCAGGCATGGTCGCCGGTGCAGATATCCTCGTCGACACCGAACTTCGGTTTCACGACACGGGTCCCGCCCTTGATCGCCTTGTCGACCAGCGGCTTTTCGCGGCGCTGCCGGTTGAGCATGCATTCGGACGAGGCGACGATGACCTTCGGCCCCTTCTCGTCCGTCGTCAGCGCCTCGCGTAGCGTGTCCTGCATCTTGGTGACGTCATAGGTGCGGTCGACATGGCGCAGCCATTTGACGCCCATGCCTTTCACCGCCTCGGTGATCGGGTGCTTCGTCGACTTGGTCTTGTTGCCCGCGCGCGATGACAGGATGTCCTGCCCGCCGGTCGCAGCCGAATAGAAATTGTCGACGATGACGATGACGCCGTCGTTCTTGTTGAACACCGCATTGCCGATCGAGGAGGTCAGGCCGTTGTGCCAGAAGCCGCCATCACCGACGAAGGAGATCGAACGGCGCTTGGCATCAGGCGAATTGAACGCCGAGGCCGAGGCCGGACCCAACCCATAGCCCATGGTGGTGGCGCCGAGCTCGAAGGGCGGCATGATCGAGAACAGATGGCAGCCGATGTCGGAAGCGATGTGATGCTTTCCGAGCTCCTGCTCGACCAGCTTGGTCGCGGCAAAGATCGGCCGTTCCGGGCAGCCGATGCAGAAGCCCGGCGGACGGCCCGGCACGACATTGATCAGGTCGGCTGCGTCGACGCCATCGCCGACCTTGTTGGGCGCCCGCACTTCGCCGGGCAGCAGATGCGGCGCCTCGGCGCGCAGGAAGGCGCCGATGCCGTCGAGCATGACCTGGCCGGTGTATTCGCCGGCCATCGGCAGATGTTCCTTGCCGACCAGCCTGGTGCCGCGCCCGGCCTTGTGCAGCATCGAAGCAAAGGCCTGTTCAATGTAGTTGGGCTGGCCTTCCTCGACGACCAGCACCGACTGCTTGCCCTCGCAGAAGGACAGGAACTCGTCATCGATCAAGGGATAGACGGCGTTGAGCACATAGAGCGGCACGTCGGTGTCGCCATAAGTGTTGGCAAGGCCTAGCCGCTGCAGCGCGCGAATGACCGAATTGTACATGCCGCCCTGCATGACGATGCCGACCGAACCATGATCCGAGCCGAAGAACTCGTTGATCTTGTTCTTGCGGATGAAATCGACCGCTGCCGGCCAGCGCTTCTGCACCTTCTCCTTCTCATGCAGGAAGGAAGCAGGCGGCAGCACGATGCGGCCGGTGTCGCGGCGCGGTGCGTCTAGCGCATCGGCGACCGTCATAGGCGGCCGCTTGTTGTCCTTGGCGATGAAATGGCCATGCACGTGGCAGCAGCGGATACGCACCTGCAGCATGACCGGCGTGTTGGAAATCTCGGACAGTTCGAAACCGTCCTCCACCGACTTGACGATCGACGGCAGGTTGGGGCGCGGGTCGAGCAGCCAGACCTGGCTTTTCATGGCGAAGGCATGACTGCGTTCCTGCATGATCGAGGAGCCTTCGCCATAGTCCTCGCCGACAATGATCAGCGCGCCGCCGGTGACGCCGCCGGAGGCGAGGTTGGCCAGCGCATCGGAGGCGACATTGGTGCCGACCGTCGACTTGAAGGTCGCCGCACCGCGGATTGGGTAATGCACCGAGGCGGCCAGCATGGCGGTGGCGGTGGCTTCGGAAGCGCTGGCTTCGAAATGCACGCCGAGTTCGCCCAGAATGTCCTGTGCGTCGGCCAGCACGTCCATCAGGTGACTGATCGGAGCGCCCTGATAGCCGCCGACATAGCCGACGCCGCATTGCAGCAGCGCTTTAGTGATGGCGAGGATGCCTTCGCCGGCAAATTCCTCGCCGGCACCCAGCCGAAGCTTTTCGACTTCCTTGGCAAAAGAGCGTTCGGCCATTTTTTTCTCCTTCCGGTACCGCCCGAGGCTGGCGACGCGTAGGTCTAGATGTCGTGCTTGCGAATGTTCTTCAGCATCTTCAAAAGCGTGGCGATAAGTGCGGAATATTCGGCGTCGTCGATATCGTCGAACATCGCCTCGAACGCGTCATGCATGGCCGGCCAGGCGCGGGTAAACTCGGCGCGGCCCTCATCGGTCAGGAACACATGGCGGATGCGGCTGTCTGTGACGCCCTGCTCACGCCGCACGAGGCCTTGGCCCTCCAGCGAGTCGAGCGTCCGGCTCAAGGTCGACTGCTCGATGACCGTATAGACCGAGAGGTCGTTGACGGTGATGCCGTCGGTGACCGACAGCACGGCCAGCGTGCGCACCTGCGGAATGGTCAGGCCCTGCTTGCGGAAATCGTCGCGCAAGGTGGCGTTGTAGCGGCCCATGATGCGGTTCATCAGATAGGGCGCGAATTGCTGCAGGCCGATCTGCCCCAGGGTCGAAATGCGCTGGCGCTTCTCGGTGACCTTCTCTTCCATCACAGCCTCCCCGCAAGGAGAAAGCCGGAACCGCCGCCAAGGCCGGCCCCCGGGTGGGTCGAGGCGCCGATATGGTAGAGGCCCTTGATGCCGGTCTGATGGTTGCGGCTGCTCTTGAACGGCCGCCACAGGAACGACTGGTCGATGGTCGAGGAACCGCCATAGGGGTCGCCGCCGACCAGATTGATGTTCATCGCTTCGAGGTCAGCGGGCGAATAGGCGCGACGCGCAATGACGCTATCTCTGAAGCCGTCGATATGGCCGGCGAGGATGGCCTCGGCGCGATCGGCATAGGCTTCCCGCAACTCTTCGGTCCATTGCCCGTCAACCGGCGCCTGCAGGATGCCGGCGGCGTCGCCCTTGATGTGGCGGGGAGCCTCGGGCAATTGCAGCCACAGGATCGCCTTGCCTTCGGGGCAGCGCGACGGATCGAGCGCATGCGGCTGGCCGGCACAGATGGTCGGCACCTCCGGCAACATGCCGCGCGCCGCCTCGTTGCAGGCTTTCGAGACGCCATCCAGTCCCGGCGTCAGATGCAGCAGCGCCACCTTGTCCAGGCCTTCGCCGCGCCACGCGGGCGGCTTGCTCAGAGCATAATGGATCTGGAAATTGCCCTTGCCGTATCGGTATTTCTGCGTCGCCTCGACATCGGCTTGGGGAGCGTCGGCTCCAAGCAGCCTGCCGTAGAGCTGCGTCGGCGTGACTGAGCAGATGACGCTCTTGTTGGCATGGACCGTTTCGCCCGAGGCCAGTCGCACGCCGGTCGCGCGGCCATTGCTTTGAACGATCGAAGCGACATCGGCGCCGGTGCGGATGTCGCCGCCGCGTTCCCGGATCAAAGCCTCGAAGGCCGCCAGCAGGTTTTTTGCCCCGCCCTTGACGATCGGCGCGCCCGCCGCCTCAAGCGCGAAGGCGATAACCCTAGCGATCTGGCCGGAGAATGCATCTTCAGGGCCTAATCCAGCATGCAGCACCCAGGGCGCCCACAGCGCGCGGATGGTTTCGGACCGGTAGGTGTTTTCCAGCCAGCCGCGCGCCGGCACCAGTGCCTCGCCGAGAAAGGCGGCAAGACCGCGCGGGCCGCGCCGCCAGCCATCGCCGGCCAGCAGCTTGGCGGTCGGATAGGACCACAGGCTGCCGCCGAGCAAGCCGAACAGCAGGCCGGCATTGCGCTCGATGCCGCCGACATCATCCGCGTGCCGGTCACCGTCGCCTGCCGCGATCGCATTGAGGGCGGCGACGTTGGCGGCACGGTCGGTGCTGAGCACGGCATGGCTGCCATCCGGCCGCAGCACGCCGGTCGGCGTGCCCGTGTGGCAGAACTCCAGCCCGTGCCGTGCAAGGTCGGCGCCCAGCGCCGCAAAGGCCGGCGAGGTGATGAACAGCACGAAGGTCGTCGCCATCACATCATGGATGAAGCCGGGCGCGGTGATCTCCTCGGTGCGCATGCAACCGCCAATGCGGTCGTTGCGCTCCAGGACGAGCACACGCGCCCCTTTGCCGCCGAGCATCGCCGCGCAGACCAGCGCGTTGATGCCGCTGCCGACGATGATGTGATCCGGCTGGGTCACGGCAAACGCTTTCGCTTAGCCCTTCGACACCAGTGCCAGCGCGCGGATCGGGCTGCCGGTGCCGTGTTCGATCTTCAGCGGCGCCGCGATCAGGATAGCGCCCTTCGGCGGCAGCTGGTCGAGGTTGCAAAGGCTGGCAAGACCGTAGCGGTTGGCCTTGTGCATCAGCGTGTGCGCCGGGAATGGCGGCTCCATGCCGCCGGCCTTGCCGGCATCCGTGCCGATCGTCTCCGAGCCCCAGCCCTTGATGTCCTTGCTGATCAGGAACTGGATGGCTTCGGCCGTCGGGCCGGGCGTGTGCGGGCCGGTCTCGTTGGCGTTGAGGAACTCGGCTTCCGAGCCGTTGCGCTTGTACCAGTCGGTGCGCATCACCACCCATTCGCCGGCATTGATCGCGCCATGCTTGGCTTCCCATGCCTTGATGTGGTCGACAGTGAGCAGGAAATCAGGGTCGGCGGCGGCTTCCTTCGAGCAGTCGATGACATTGACCGGGCCGACGAAGTTCTGCGCCGGAATGGTGTCGGTGGCACCGTCCGGATAATCCTTGCCGGAGATCCAGTGCTGCGGCGCATCGAAATGCGTGCCCGAATGCTCGCCGAGCTTCAGCCAGTTCCAGGCCCACCACGGACCGTTCTTGTCGTAACGGGAGATGTTGTGGATCTCGACCTTCGGCGTGTCGACGGCCAATTCCGGCGGCAGCTTGATCAATGGCGTGTCCGGCCCGAGTGGCGCCGACAGGTCGACCACCTTGATGGCGCCTGAAAGAAGCTGGCTGGCGACTTCGCCGAGGAGTTTTTGGGTGTCCATGGTCTGAAGTTCCCTCTTTCGTGTGATGATCAAGGCTCGTGTCGGCCCTTAATATCCTACTAGACGAAAACATATGCATCTGCAATTATCTTTAAGCATAAAGGAAATGGGGACGAGGCGTGAGCGAGTTCGACGCCATCTTTGTCGGGGCGGGCCACAACAGTCTGGCATGCGCCGCGCATTTGGCGCTCAAAGGCTGGAAAACCGGGATTTTCGAGCGTAACGCAGCGATCGGCGGCGCCGTCCAGACGCGCGAATTCACCCTTCCCGGCTTCCGCCACGATTTCGGCGCGATGAATCTGAGCCTGTTCGCCGGCTCGGCCTTCCACCGGAAATATGCAAATGAATTGAAAGCGCAGGGGCTGGAGTTCGCGCCCGTTGCCGACTGTTTTGCCAGCGCGTTCCCGGACGGACGCTGGTTCGGCGTCAGCAACGATATGGAAAAGACCACTGCGCGCATGGCCGCCTTCTCCGCCACTGACGCCACGACATGGCGCAGGCTGGTCGCCGCCTTCCCGGCGGAGGCCGAACATCTGTTCCGGCTGCTGGGCTCGCCGATGAGCGCCCGCGCGCTTGCCGGCATCGCGTGGAACCTGTGGCGCAAGAAGGGCATGTCTGGGGCGCTCGATACAGGCCGGCTGCTGTTGTCCTCGCCCCGCGCCTGGCTGGAGGAAAATTTCCAGTCGCTGCATATCAGGGCAACGCTCGCCACCTGGGGCATGCATCTCGACTTCGCGCCCGACATCGCCGGGGGTGCGGTGTTCCCCTATCTGGAATCAATGGCCAACCAGAGCTTTGGCATGGTGCTGGGCAAAGGCGGCGCCGACACCATCATCCGCGCCCTGTCGGGCATGGTGACCTCCGCCGGCGGCAAGATTGTCACCGGCGCCGAAGTGGCCGAGATCACCGTTTCCGCCGGCAAGGCGACCGGCGTCCGGCTCGCTTCGGGCGAGACGCATACCGCCGCCAAAGCGGTCATTGCCGGCGTCGCGCCCAAGGCGCTGACCGGCAAGCTGCTGCCCAATGGTTCGGGTAACGCCGGCTTCGACACGGCGATGCAAAAGTTCCGCCACGCGCCGGGCACGATGATGATTCATCTGGCGCTCGACGATTTGCCCGAATGGCGCGCCGGAGCCGAGTTGCGGCAGTTCGCCTATGTGCATCTGTCGCCGTCGCTCGACGCCATGTCGCGCACCTATCAGCAGGCGATGGCGGGCATGCTGCCGGACGAGCCGACGCTGGTGGTCGGCCAGCCGACGGCGATCGACCCCTCGCGAGCGCCTCAGGGAAAGCATGTGCTGTGGGTGCAGGTGCGCATGCTGCCCGCCGAAATCACAGGCGATGCCGCCGGCAAGATCGCACCCGCGCATTGGGACGAGGTGAAGGACGCCTACGCCGAGCGTGTCCTCGACATCATCGAGACCTATGCGCCCGGCCTGCGCAACAAGATCCTCAGCCGCGCCGTCTTCTCGCCCATCGATCTTGAGCGCGAGAACCCGAACCTCGTCGGTGGCGACCAGGTCTGCGGCAGCCATCATCTGGCGCAGAACTTTTTATTCCGCCCGGCGCGCGGCTATGCCGGCTGGAACACGCCGGTGGCGCATCTGCACCTCACCGGAGCCGCGACATGGCCGGGCGCCGGCACAGGTGCGGCGTCGGGCTTTATGCTCGCACAACAGCTTGGCGGGAGGTAGGAGCCGGAGATTTCCTTGAGGCTACGAGGGGCAAGGCGCTGCTGCCCAAGAAGCCTGAACCAATGACCTAAGACGCGCAGAAACAGAAAACCAACAAGGGGAACGACCATGACAATCAACAGACGTGAATTGCTGGGATGCAGTGCCGCGGCACTCGGGGTGGCCGCCGTCGGCCTGCCGCAGATTGCCAAGGCGGCTGCCGGGGAACTGACCATCGCCTATAACGTCAACCTGCCGTCCTGGGATCCGACCACCGGGCCTTCGGCCGTCAACCCGACCATCCAGGGCCTCTACCAGTCGGTGTTCGACCAGTTCATCCCGCAGAAGCCCGATTTGTCCTTCGCGCCGGGCCTGCTGACCGAATGGGGCTGGAACGACGACCGCACCAAGATCACGATGACGGTGCGCGAAGGCGTGACCTGGCATGACGGCTCGCCGTTCACGCCAGAGGACGTTGTCTGGTCGCTGCAGCGGGCGGGTGACGAAAAGACCGGCAACCCGATCCAGTTCGTCTGGAAGAACGTCAACAATTTCAAGATCGACGGCAACAAGATCACCGGCGACGTCGTGCAGTTCGACCCGGTCTATTTCAAATGGATGTCGTTCCTGACCGGCTACATCATGCCGAAGGCCTACTACGAAAAGGTCGGCGCCGAAGGTTTCGAGAAGGCGCCGATCGGCACCGGCCCCTACATGGTGGAAAGGTTCGAGCGCAACGCCTTCCTGCGGCTCAAGGCAAACCCGAACTATTGGGGCGGCAAGCCGGCCTTCGAGAATGTGACGATCAAGTTCGTCGCCGACGCGGCAAGCCGCGTCGCCGAGATCGAATCCGGCTCCTCGCAGGTGACGCTCGAAATCCCCTATGAGGAGTATGACCGGCTGATCGCCAAGGACGGGCTGGCCGGCTCGTGCAAGAACGTTTCCGACATCGGCATGATCTTCTTCAACGATATCGAGGCGATGCTGGACAAGAACGTCCGCCAGGCCGCCGTGATGGCCATCGACAAGAAGCTGCTGGTCGATCGCCTGCTGCGCGGCTACGGCCAGCCGATCGATACGCTGGAAACGCCGGAATACGCATCCTACGACGCGTCGATCAAGGTCGAGCACAATCCGGAAAAGGCCAAGGAATTGCTGGCCGCTTCCGGCTATTCGCCGGAAAAGCCGGTCAAGTTCACCATCCAGACGACCAAGGGCTTCAAGCCCAAGGACTATGAGATGATCCAGGCGATCGTCGGCATGTGGCGCAAGGTTGGCATCGAGGCGACGATCGAAGTCTACGAGATCGCCAAGCACTACGAACTGCGCGCCGCCGACAAGCTGGCGCCGGCCGCCTTCTACAATTGGGGCAACGCCATCGGCGATCCGACCACCTCGACCGGCTTTGCCATGTACGGCCCGAGCCCGCATTCGGTGTGGGACAGCCAGGATTTGATCGACATGATCAATCCGCTGTGGGGCGAAAAGGACGAGGCCAAGCGCATCGCCGGCTGGAAGGCGGTCGACAAATACATCGCCGAGCAGGCCTATGTGCTGCCGCTGATGCAGTATGCGCAGCCGATCGTGCATGCCAAGGGCGTCAATGTGGTGCAGCATGTGTCCGGCGCGCTGCTGCCGGCCCTGATGACCCCGGCCTGATATCGGCCTGGAATTGCGGCGCGCCGTCCATAGCGACGGCGCGCATTTCTATCCGGGATACGAGCCAACAGGCTCCTGCAAAGATTTACATGCTCCTGCAAAGATTCCTGATCCGCCTTCTGACGATGCTGATCACGCTGTTCGGCGTGGCCGTCGTCGTCTTTGTCGTGATCCGCGTCGCGCCCGGCGATCCGATCGCCATGATGCTGCCGCCCGGCGCGACGGATGCCGACATCGCCCGGCTGCGGGCGCTCTATGGGCTCGACAAGACCATCGTCCAGCAATTCTTCATCTGGCTTTCCGGCCTGGCCAGGGGCGATTTCGGTACCTCGATCTCGCTGCGGCAAGACGTGCTCGGCCTCGTCTTCAACCGGCTGCCGGCGACGCTGGAGCTTGCCATCGTCGCGCTCATCATGGCGGTGGCGCTCGGCGGCACGACGGCGGTGATCGGCGCGCGCGAGCGCGGCACGGCGGTCGAGGCCGGCATCGACATCGCCAGTGGCGCGGCGCTGTCCATTCCCGATTTCCTGTGGGGTCTGGTGCTGATCCTTCTGTTCGGCGTTCTGGTGCCGATCTTCGACATTTCCGGCCGGGTGTCGCCACAACTGGACCTGCCCTTCGTCACCCAGTTCTATCTGTTCGAGAGCCTGTTGCGCCTGCGCCTCGACCTCACCTGGGATCTCCTGAAGCACATGCTGATGCCGGCCGTGGCGCTTGCGCTGCCGCTGGCGGCAATCATCTCGCAGCTCTTGAAACAGTCGCTGAAGGAAGTGCTCGATCTCGACTATGTCGTGCTGGCACGGGTGAAGGGTTTCTCGGAAACGCAGGTCATCCTGCGCGAGGCCTTGAAGAATGCCGCTTTGCCGACACTGACGCTGGTTGGCGTGCAGTTCACCTTCCTCATCGGCGGCACGGTCATCGTCGAACGGCTGTTTTCCTATGAGGGCCTCGGCAACATGGCGATCGACGCGGTCATCAACCGCGACCTGCCGCTGATCCAGGGCATCGTACTGGTCTTCGCACTGCTGTTCGTGCTGATCAACCTCAGCGTCGACATGATGTACGCGCTGCTCAATCCGAGGCTACGCCATGGATGAGGGTCGTGCTCAAAGGCGAGGTGTGTCGCCACGTTTGTGGCTTGCCGGCGGCTGGCTGCTGCTGGCGCTGCTGGCCGCGATCTTCGCACCGCTGGTCGGGCCGCAGGACCCACTGGCGCAGGATTTGATGCTGGAACGGCTGCCGCCATTCTGGATGAATGGCGCCGAACCCGGCTATTGGCTCGGCACCGACAGCCTCGGCCGCGATCTGTTGTCGAGGCTGATCTTCGGCGGCCGCATCGCCTTCATCGTCGCCTTTTCCGCAGCCATCGCTGCGTGCCTGGTCGGTTCGACGCTCGGCCTGATCGCAGGCTATTTCGGCGGTTGGGCCGACCGCATCATCTCGCGCATCGTCGATGTCTGGATGGCGTTTCCGCCGGTGCTGTTCGCCATATTGCTCGTGGCGGTGCTTGGCACGGGCTTGAGTTCCGTCATCCTGGCCATCGCCATCATCGACTGGACGCGTTTTTGCCGGGTGATCCGTGCCGAGACGATGGGTCAGTCGCGCATGGACTATGTCGAGAACGCCCGCATCGCCGGCTATGGCCGCATCGGCATCATGCTGCGCGAAGTGCTGCCCAATGTGGTGCCGTCGATCGTCGCATTGCTGTCGCTGGAAATGGGCATCGCCGTCATCGTCGAGGCGATCCTGTCCTTCGTCAATCTGTCGATCTCGACCGACGATCCGACCTGGGGCGGCATCATCGCCGAGGGCCGGCTGTCGATCCATCAGGCATGGTGGGTGCTGGTGTTCCCGCTGATCACGCTGATCGTGACCGTGCTGTCGTTCAGCCAGTTCGGCGAGGCGCTGAAGACGCGTTTCGATCCGGTGCTGCGATGAGCGCCTGTCTCGACATCAGGGATCTGAGCGCGGTGCTGCCCAACGGCCAGCGCGTGCTGCGATCGGTGTCGCTTGCGGTCCAGCCCGGTGAAGTCCGCGCGCTGGTCGGCGAAAGCGGCGCCGGCAAGACGATGATCGGCAAGGCGGTGCTCGGCGTCCTGCCTTCGAGTGTGCGCATTGTCGAAGGCGACATGCGGCTTGAAGGCGAAGACCTCGGCAAGCTTCCGCCCAAGGCACGGCGCACGCTGATCGGGGCACGCACGGCGCTGATCCCGCAGGACCCGCTGACAGCGCTCAACCCGTCGCGGCGCATCGACTCGCAGATGACCGACCGATTGGTGCGGATCCTCGGCTGGGCAGGGCAAAAGGCCGATAGCCGCATTCGCCAGTTGCTGGACGAGGTACAAATCCGCGATCCCGACCGTGTGCTGAAAAGCTATCCGCACGAACTGTCAGGCGGTATGCGCCAGCGCGTGCTGATCGCTGCCGCCTTCGCCGCCGAGCCAAGGCTGATCGTCGCCGACGAGCCAACGACGGCACTCGACGTCACCGTGCAGAAGCAGATCCTGCGGCTGATCGTGCAATTGCAGCGCGAGCATGGCACGGCGATCCTGTTCGTCACCCATGATCTCGGCGTCGTCGCCAAGATCAGCCAGAGGGTCTCGGTGCTTTATGCCGGCAAGGTGGTGGAGGAGGCCGACACGGCTGCCCTCTTCGCAGCACCGCAGCATCCCTACACGCGAGCGCTGATGGCGGCGACGCCACGCTACACCGATCCTTTCGCCTCGCTGAAGCCGGTGGACGAGGCGGTGCTGGCCGGGCTTGCTTCGGAGATCGCTGCCGCAGACCAGGCCTGGAGGCGGTCGCATGGTTGAACCGTTGTTCTCCGTGCGCGGGCTGAAGGTCGCGCTGCCCGACATGACGCGCAAGCCGCTGATCGGCCGCGCGCCCTTGGTCGAAATCCTGAAGGGCCTGGATTTCGACCTGCCCAGGGGCTCGGTGACCGGCATCGTCGGCGAATCCGGATCCGGCAAATCGACGCTCGGCCGTGCTCTGGTGCGGTTGCTGGAACCGAGCGCCGGCAGCATAACTTTCGAGGGCCGCGACATCACGCATCTGCCGGAGGCGGAACTGCGGCCACTGCGCCGCAATCTGCAGATGATTTTCCAAGATCCGATGTCGTCGCTCAACCCGCGCCGCACCATTGCAAGCATTATCGCCGCGCCACTCAAGCAAAATGGCCTCGGCGACAATCTCAAGGCGCGCGTCGCTGAGGCGCTGCAGCGTGTCGGCCTGCCGCAAAGTTTCGCCAGCCGCTATCGCCACGAATTGTCGGGCGGCCAGCGCCAGCGCGTCGGCATTGCGCGGGCGCTGGCGCTGTCGCCGAAATTCGTGCTGGCCGACGAGATCGTCTCAGGGCTCGACGTGTCGACGCAAGCGCAGATCCTGACGCTGCTGGAAAAGCTGGCGGCGGAAATGGGGCTGACCGTCGCTTTCATCAGCCACGATCTGTCGGTCATCCGGCGGCTGTGCCGGCAAGTGATCGTCATGCGCGAAGGCGTGATCGTCGAAGCGAGCGCCACCGACGCCTTGTTCGACAAGCCGCAGCAGGCCTACACGCGCGATCTCATCGCGGCCATTCCGCTGCCCGAGATCGATGCGAGCTGGCTGGACATTCCTTCCGCCGCCAAGGCGCCGACATGAATGCATACGCACGCCGAAGAGCGGGCCTCGGGCGTGCGACCAAAAGACCCAAGTCCCGCCAAATGGAGAGGACTGACATGAAGACCAAAATCGCAATTGCAACGCTGGCCGCCGCGGTGCTCGGCAGCGCCGGCATGGCCTCGGCGGATTCGATCCCGGGCATGCGCGGCCACGACCACACCGGCATCACCGTTCCCGACATGAAGCAAGCGGTCGACTTCTTCACCGAAGTGGTCGGCTGCAAGAAGGCGATGTCGTTCGGTCCGTTCGCCGACGACAAGGGCACCTTCATGCAGGATCTCCTGGGCGTCGACCCGAAGGCGGTGATCGAAGAGGTCACCATGGTCCGCTGCGGCTATGGATCGAACATAGAGCTGTTCAAATACACAGCACCGGACCAGAAGGACCTGACGCCGAAGAACAGCGACATTGGCGGCTTCCACATAGCCTTCTATGTCGACGACGTCGCTGCCGCCAAAGCCTATCTCGAAGGCAAGGGCGTCAAGACGCGGATGGGGCCGCTGCCGGTCAAGGAAGGGCCGGCCGCCGGCCAGACCATCCTCTATTTCCAGGCGCCGTGGGGGCTGCAACTGGAAGCGATCAGTTATCCCGACGGAATGGCCTATGAGAAGGACGCCGAGACGGTGCTGTGGAGCCCGAAGAACCCGGAAAATTGATCCGGCAGCGCGCTTGCGTGATCACACGCAGGCGCGCTTTCGCCATGTCAGGACAATCGTTTTGATATAAAACTTTAAGCTTGAAATATCTTGTCGCCGGCGCGATACTGAACTCCAGCAAGCGAAGAGGAGATCGCAGACATGAAGGTTGCGGTTCTCGGCGGCGGACCAGCCGGCCTCTACTTTGCCATTTCGATGAAGCTGAGGGACGCCGCGCATGATGTGACGGTGTTCGAGCGCAACCGCGCCGACGACACGTTCGGCTGGGGCGTCGTGCTTTCGGCCGAGACGCTCGACAATCTGTCGAAAAACGACCCGGTCAGCGCCGTCTGGATCAAGAAGCACTTTGCCTACTGGGACGACATCGCCGTCATCCATGACGGCGTGCGCACGGTCTCGTCAGGTCACGGTTTCTGCGGCATCGGCCGCAAGCGGCTGCTGGTCCTGCTGCAGCGCCGGGCGCGCGAACTCGGCGTCAAGCTGATGTTCGAGACCGACATTGCAGATCCCAAGCCCTACATGGAGACGCATGATCTGGTCGTCGCGGCCGACGGCCTGAACTCCAGGGCGCGCAACAGTTTCGTCGACATCTTCAAGCCCGACATCGACACCCGCAAATGCAAGTTCGTCTGGCTCGGCACCCAACAGAAATTCGACGACGCCTTCACCTTTATCTTCGAGAAGACCGAGCATGGCTGGGTGTGGGCGCACGCCTACCAGTTCGACAGCGACACCGCGACCTTCATCGTCGAGTGCAGCGAACAGACCTGGACTGCTTTCGGCTTCGGCGCGATGTCGCAGCAGGAATCGATTGCCGTTTGTGAGCGGATCTTCGAAAAACATCTCGGCGGCCACGCGCTGATGACCAACGCCAACCACATCCGTGGTTCCGCCTGGATCAATTTTCCGCGCGTGCTGTGCGAGCGCTGGTCCTACAAGAATCTGGCACTGATGGGCGATGCGGCGGCATCGGCGCATTTCTCGATCGGCTCCGGCACCAAGCTGGCGCTGGAAAGTGCTGTGGCGCTGGCCGAATATGTCGAAACCGAGCCGAACCTTGAGGCCGCGTTCCGCAGATATGAGGATGCCCGCCGCACCGAGGTGCTGAAGCTGCAATCGGCGGCGCGCAATTCGCTGGAATGGTTCGAGGAGGTCGAGCGCTATCTCGGCCTCGATCCGGTGCAGTTCAACTATTCGCTCTTGACCCGCTCGCAGCGCATCAGCCATGAGAATTTGCGGCTGCGCGATGCCGAATGGCTGGGCGGCGCGGAGGAATGGTTCCAGCGCCAGGCGGGCGCCGGCGGCATGCGCCGCGCGCCGATGTTCGCGCCGTTCAAGCTGCGCGACATGAGGCTGCAGAACCGCGTCGTCGTCTCGCCGATGGCGCAGTACAAGGCCGTCGACGGCTGTCCGACCGACTGGCATTTCACCCACTATGCCGAGCGGGCCAAGGGCGGCGCCGGCCTCCTCTATATCGAGATGACCTGCGTCAGCCCGGAAGGGCGGATCACGCCCGGTTGTCCGGGCTTCTATGCGCCCGAGCATGAGGTGGCGTGGAAGCGGCTGGTCGATTTCGTCCATACCGAGACCGAAACGAAGATCTGCGCCCAGATCGGCCATTCCGGCGCCAAGGGCTCGACCCGGCTCGGCTGGGAGGGCACCGACGTGCCGTTGGTCTCAGGCAACTGGCCTGTGATGGCGGCCTCGGCCGTTGCGTGGTCGCCGCAAAACCAGGTGCCGAAGGCGATGGATCGCGCCGACATGGACAAAGTGCGCGACGAATTCGTGGCCTCTGCCGAGATGGCCGATCGTTGCGGCTTCGACATGCTCGAGATCCACGCCGCGCACGGCTATCTCCTGTCGTCCTTCATCACGCCGGTTACCAACCGGCGCACCGATGCCTATGGCGGTTCGCTGGATAATCGCATGCGCTATCCCCTCGAAATCTTCCGCGCGGTGCGCTCCGCCTGGCCGGCGGAGAAGCCGATCTCGATGCGCATTTCGGCCAATGACTGGGTCGGCATCGAAGGTGTGACGCCAGCCGATGCGGTCGAGATCGCGCGGCTGCTGCATGAGGCCGGCGTCGACATTTGCGACGTCTCGGCCGGCCAGACCTCGGCACTGGCGAAGCCGGTCTATGGCCGCATGTTCCAGACGCCGTTTTCCGACCGCATCCGCAACGAGGTCGGCATGGCCACCATGGCGGTCGGCAACATCTACGAGCCGGACCATGTCAACTCGATCCTGATGGCCGGCCGCGCCGATCTGGTGGCGCTGGCACGGCCGCATCTCGCCGATCCCTACTGGACGCTACATGCCGCCGTCACGCTCGGCGACCGTGGCGTCAAATGGCCAGATCCCTATCTGCCCGGGCGCGACCAGCTCTACCGTCTGGCCGAGCGCGACGCGGCAGCGGGGCTGAAAGTATGATTGTTTTTCATTTGCCACGTCAGCGCTATACCCCCACCCCTAGCCCCTCCCCACAAGGGGGAAGGGGACCAAGTCGCAATCGGCTCTGGAACCGCAGAAGTTTGCAATGGATGGGCGCTGTCGTAGCCTTCTCCTTCTCCCTCCCCCTTGTGGGGAGGGTTAGGGGTGGGGGCACTTGGCGCCAAGTTTCGAGGATTGGCGCATGATCGCGGGCAAGCATGCGCTGGTCACAGGCGGTGGGTCCGGTGTCGGCCGGGCCGTTGCGCTGGCGCTGGCTGCTGCCGGCATCGACGTGACCATCTGCGGCCGCCGGGAAGCGGAGCTCACTGAGGTGGCCGGCGAGAACGACCGCATCTTCGGCATTGTCGCCGATGTCACCGACGAGGCGGCAATGGCGACGCTCTACGAGAGGGCGCAAGCCGCGCGCGGACCGTTCGACATCGTCGTCGCCAATGCCGGCATGGCCGGCAGCGCGCCGGCGCACAAAACCACCCTTACCGACTGGCAGCGAACACTCGACGTCAATTTGACCGGCGCCTTCCTGACGGTGAAGCCGGCGCTGGCCGGCATGGCCGCGCGGAAAACGGGACGAATTGTTTTCATCGCCTCGACCGCCGGCCTGAAAGGCTACGCCTACGTCGCGTCTTACGTCGCCGCCAAGCATGGCGTCATCGGCCTGATGCGGGCTCTTGCCGCCGAAACAGTGAAATCCGGCGTCACCGTCAACGCGGTGTGCCCAGGCTTTGTGGAAACCGAAATGCTGGAAGAGTCCATCCAGCGCATCATCGAGAAGACCGGCCGCTCGGTCGAGCAAGCGCGGTCAAGCCTTGCCTCGACCAACCCGCAAGGCCGCTTCATCCAGCCGCAGGAGGTCGCCGCCGCCGTGCTGTGGCTGTGCGGCGACGCCGCCCAATCGATCACCGGACAGGCGATTTCCATCTCAGGAGGCGAAACATGGTAGCCGGCCCCCTGCCCGCGCCGTCGGGACCCGGCAAGGACCGCTTGCGGCTGTGGATCAGGCTGCTGCGCGCCTCGCGCACGATCGAGGCCGAGCTGCGCGAGCGGCTGAAGAAGGAATTCAACACGACGCTGCCGCGCTTCGACGTGATGGCCGCCCTCTATCGCGCGCCGGAAGGCATGCTGATGAGCGACCTGTCGCGTTTCCTGCTGGTCTCCAACGGCAATGTCACGGGCATCGTCGACCGGCTGGTTTCGGAAGGACTTGTCGCCCGCGCGAGGCGCAATGGCGACCGCCGCACGTCGATGGTGCGGCTGACCGAGGAAGGCACGCAGGCCTTCGCCACCATCGCCGCGGCGCATGAAGGCTGGATCGGTGAATTGCTGGGCAAGGTCAGCGAGGACGACGCGCGCCGGCTGACCGGCATGCTGACCTCGTTCCGCAGCAACTGGGAGGGACGCGAATGACCGCAATGGCCGGACGCAAGCCGAAGCATTTCCTCTGGGAGGTCGAGGGCAGGATCGCAAAGGTCCGGCTCGACCGGCCCGAGCGCAAGAACCCGCTGACCTTCGACAGCTATGCGGAACTCCGCGACACATTCCGCGACCTGGTCTATGCCGATGACGTCGACGCCGTGGTGTTCCTGTCCAATGGCGGCAATTTCTGCTCCGGCGGCGATGTCCACGACATCATCGGCCCGCTGGTCAAGATGGACATGAAGCAGCTTCTCGCCTTCACCCGCATGACCGGCGATTTCGTCAAGGCGATGCTGAATTGCGGCAAGCCGATCATTGCGGCGGTCGACGGCGTCGCGGTCGGCGCCGGCGCCATCATTGCGATGAGCTCCGATATCCGCATCGCCACGCCGGAAGCCAAGACCGCTTTCCTGTTCACCCGCGTCGGCCTCGCCGGCTGCGACATGGGCGCCTGCGCGATCCTGCCGCGCATCATCGGCCAGGGCCGCGCCGCCGAACTGCTCTACACCGGCCGCACCATGACGGCGGCGGAAGGCGAACGCTGGGGTTTCTACAACCGGCTGGTCGATGCCGCCTCGCTGGAGGCCGACGCGCTCGATATGGCGGCGCGCATCGTCTCCGGCCCGACCTTTGCGCACGGCATCACCAAGACGCAGCTCAACCAGGAATGGTCGATGGGTCTCGACCAGGCGATCGAGGCGGAAGCGCAGGCGCAAGCGATCTGCATGCAGACCCGCGACTTCGAGCGCGCCTACAAGGCGTTCGTGGCCAAGGAAAAGCCGGTGTTCGAGGGGGATTGAGGATGAGCGGTTTGCGCCCAGGCACCCCCCTCTGCCCTGCCGGGCATCTCCCCCGCAAGGGGGGAGATCAGCGGTTTCGTTGGCAGCGCCCATACTGCAATTTTGGAGATTGGCGAAAGCCAAAACAACGTCCGATCTCCCCCCTTGCGGGGGAGATGCCCGGCAGGGCAGAGGGGGGTGTGAAGGATCGCTGCGCGGAAGGAGGCGCCCATGCCTGACCGTTCCTTCCTCTCCTGGCCGTTCTTCGAAGACCACCACCGCCAGCTTGCCGAGCGCCTCGAGGCATGGTGCGCTAAAAACCTGCCAGTCGATCACCATGATGTCGACGCCGCCTGCCGCGAGCTGGTCAGCAAGCTCGGCAGGGACGGCTGGCTGAAGCCGACGGCGCTCGACACGGACAATCCTGGCCCCCTCGACGTCCGCACTTTGTGCATCACGCGCGAGACACTCGCCCGTCATGACGGGTTGGCCGATTTCGCCTTCGCCATGCAGGGGCTCGGCACCGGCGCGCTCAGCCTGTTCGGCACGCCGCAACAGCAGCAATGGCTTTCGAAGACGCGCGCCGGCAACGCGATATCAGCCTTTGCCCTGTCGGAGCCGCGCTCGGGATCGGATGTGGCCAACACGGAGATGACGGCGATCCGCGACGGCGACAGCTACGTCTTGTCCGGCGAGAAGACGTGGATCTCCAATGGCGGCATCGCCGACCTCTATGTCGTCTTTGCCCGCACCGGCGAGGCGCCGGGCGCCAAGGGGCTTTCCGCCTTCCTCGTGCCTGGCGACGCCAGGGGCCTTGGCATCGCCGAACGGCTGGAAGTAATCGCGCCGCATCCGCTGGCGCGGCTGTCTTTCGACCAGGTCCGCCTTCCCGCCTCTGCGCTGATCGGCAAACCGGGCGATGGCTTCCGCATCGCCATGTCGGTGCTCGACGTGTTCCGTTCGACCGTCGGCGCGGCGGCGCTCGGCTTTGCCCGCCGCGCACTGGACGAAAGCATCAAACGCGTGGCCGAGCGCAAACTGTTCGGCGCGCCGATGGCCGAATTGCAGATGGTGCAGGGGCATATCGCCGATATGGCGCTCGACGTCGATGCGGCGGCGCTTCTGGTCTACCGCGCTGCGTGGACCAAGGACATGGGTGCCGCGCGGGTCACACGCGAGGCGGCGATGGCCAAGCTGTTTGCCACCGACAAGGCGCAAGAGGTGATCGACAAGGCTGTGCAACTGCATGGCGGCGACGGTGTCCGCAAGGGCCACATCATCGAAAGCCTGTATCGCGAGATCCGCGCGCTGCGCATCTATGAAGGTGCCTCCGACGTGCAGAAAGTGGTGATTGCACGGCAAGTGATGGGCGCGGCCTGACGGCAGAGATTTTGACGAGCGTTCGATTTTGAAAATTGGGTTTTGGAATACCGGGAGGTTTTGAATGCACAGGATTCTGCAGCCCGAAGGCTGGGCAAAACCTGTCGGCTACGCCAATGGCGTCGCGGCACGCGGGCAGCTCGTCTTCGTCGGCGGACAGGTCGGCTGGAACGGGCAATGCCAGTTCGAGACCGACGATTTTGTAGGCCAGGTGCGGCAAACGCTTCAGAACATCGTCGCGGTGCTGGCGGAAGCCGGTGCCGGGCCGCAGCACATCACCTCGATGACCTGGTATTTCACCGACAAGGCCGAATACCTCGCCAATCTCAGGGGCATCGGTGAGGCCTATCGCGAGGTGATCGGCCGGCATTTTCCGGCGATGGCCGCCATGCAGGTGGTGGCGCTGGTCGAAGACCGGGCCAAGGTGGAGATCCAGGCGACTGCCGTTATTCCGGAATAGGGAATTCGTTCGTCCGGAGTAAACGCCCATTACTTCGTCATCCACGGGCGAAGCAAGGAGCGAAGCGACGCGGCGCAGACCCGAGGATCCATGCCGGGACTCCAAAGCGTCACCACGGTCCAGAATTCTGCACCGCTGCACTCCACGGCCGAAGTCGCGGCATGGATCCCAGGGTCTCCGCGACGGGAGCTGCGCTCCTGCTTCGCCCAGGGATGACGACGTTGGGGAGGCTTCGGCTAATTCCGAATATCCGCGATGATCCACCGCAACTGATCACCACTACTATGCGCGAAGCCCCGCCTTCCGCAAAATCGGCAGCACGTGATCGCAGAAATAGGGCAACTCCCTGGTGTAATTGACGAAGGACAGCGCGATGCCCTGGTAGCCATGCCCGGCAATGGCGACCATGTCGGCGGCGATCGTTTCCGGCGTTCCGATCAGCGGGTAGGTGCCGGCGCCGCCGGCGAAACGCTGCCGGTAGCGGTCATAGGCGTGCGGGTCGTGCGACTGCGAGAATTCCTTCTTGCCGGCCATGTGGGCATCGACGGCGTCGTGGTCGGCCATATGGACCGCATAGCGCGTGTAATATGCCCGCGCCTCTTCCATCGTCGGGCGGCAGACGACATGCGCCACGGTGTAGACGCCGACATCACGGCCCACCTTGTCTGCCCGCTCGCTGATGTCGGCGACATGTTTGCCGGCATCGCCCATTTCGGAAAAGGTCGTGAACAGATAGTCGCATCTCGCGGCGGCGAAATCGCGGCCGGGCCCGCCGAAAGCGGCGTTCATGGTCACCGGGCGCGGCACCTGCAGACTGGCCGGACGGCTGACGGCTTCCTTGAGGCGGTAGTAGGTGCCCTCATAGTCGAGCGGGTCGGGCGAGGCATAAAGCTTTTCGAGGATTTCGATCCATTCCGCTGCCTGGTCGTAGCCCTTCTCGACCAGAGGCGTGCCGAACATGCCGAATTCCTTCGGATTCCAGCCGCAGACGATATTCAGGCCGGCGCGACCCTGGCTGATGTGGTCGACCGTCGCTAGCGCCTTGGCGGCATAGAGCGGATGCACCAGCGGCACATGCACGGTCATGAACAGGCCGATCTGCTCGGTGGCCATGGCAAGGGCCGCCGCCCAGGTGAAGGTCTCGAACGACCATTCCCGCACCTTGTTGCGGCCGCCAAAACCGCGCCAGCGGGCGATCGGCAGCATGAACTCCAGCCCGGCACGGTCGGCGATCTGGGCTGCGGTCAGATTGTCCTGCCAGCTTGCCGTCCAGCGTTCAGGCACATCGGTTATGGCCAGCCCGCCATCGGCATTGGTCGAAAAGACCCCCAGCTTCAATCTGTTCGGGCCGTGCAAGGGGTGTGGTTTGTTCATGTCGCGACCTCCCGGCGAGAGAGCACACGCTAGGCCCGCGCGGAGATATTTCAAGCCTGAAATAGCTTCGCGTCGCCATCGCTCGCGGGTATCGGTTCCAGCGGGCCGCACCGTGTCGGCCACGCAACGGACACCGCAGCTTTTTAAGCTTAAAACTTTCGCCTTGAAAAGCGCCGCACTTTGGATAAGCATTCCAGAGTCGATGGCGATTGCCGTGCCGGACGGGCTTGCCGGCCAGTCCATCGTGCAGACCAGTTCATCGTGCCGGCCAGTCCATCGTGGGTGCTCCGGGTGGGAGTCTCAGTTCTTGTCGTTCATACTGCCCCAGTCATCATCCAATGCGCGCCATGCCTTCGATGAAGTGCGCGCGCAGATCCGCGATCTGCAACACAAAACGTCGCCAACCATGACCGCATGGTCGCTGCCATGAATTGACGTCCTGCGTGAAGCGGGGCGGCAAAAAACCGTGCGGGAGCAACCCGCCCGATCAACAACAGAGGGAACACAAATGAGCTTCACGCGCCGCAAATTGCTTCTTCTTGCCGCCGCCGTCGGCATCGCCGCCGGCCCCGCCACCGCCTATGCCGCCGATGTGCTCAATGTCGGCGCCTATCCGACCAACCCGCCCTTCGAATTCAAGAACGAGAGCGGCACCTTCGAAGGCTTTGAAGTCGACATCGTCAACGAAGCCGCCAAGCGCATCGGCATGACCACCGACATCGCCGATCTCGGCTTCCAGGCGCTGTTTGCCGCCACCACGTCGAAGCGCATCGACGTCGCCATCTCGTCGATCACCATCACGGCCGAGCGGCTGAAGTCGCAGTCGTTCACGCAGCCCTATTATGATTCCGACATGGGCATTGCCACCAAGGCCGACAGCCCGATCAAGGCCGAGGCCGACCTCAAGGGCAAGATCGTCGGCGTGCTGTCCGGCTCGACCGGTGAAACCTGGGTCAAGGCACATCAGGAAGCCGGCGGCTTCAGCGACGTGAAGGGTTACGACACGCAGCAGAATTTGCTGCTCGACCTCAGCGCCGGCCGCGTCGATGCCGCCGTCAGCGACATTCCAGGCATGGAGTATTCCTTCACCAAGATGAAGGACCTGGTCGTCAAGGAGCGCATCAAGACCGGCGAACAATACGGCCTGATGATGAGCAAGGACCACCCGCTGCTCGGCAAGCTGAACGACGCGCTGAGCGCTATGAAGAAGGACGGCACGCTGGCCGCCATCCACAAGAAGTGGTTCGGCAGCGACGCGCCCGCCGACTCTTCGACCATGAAGGAAATGCCGCTGCCGAAGGCCTGAGCTGAAAGCTGCGCTGACATCGTGCCGGCTTTCCAGGCCGGCACGATTCATTTCATGCGCCAGCGCCGGCTTCCGCGCAGACCGTCTCGCCATTGGCGAGGTCGATTGGTTTTAACCTGAGCATCCTTGCTCTCGGGTTCGGGAACGCTCCCATGTCGCTGCTGGATACCTTCTTCAATCCCGATGTCATCATGTCCAGCCTGCCGGCGCTGCTGCGCGGCTTCCTGAACACGCTGCTGCTCGGCATTTTGAGCATCGGCATCGGCATCCCCATCGGCCTGGGGATCAGCCTGGTGCGGCTCTATGCGCCGAAGCCGCTGCGGTGGCTGGCGGTCGGCTACACCGACATCTTCCGCGCCCTGCCGGTGCTGGTCGTGCTGATCCTGATCTACTATGCACTGCCGTTCCTCGGCATACGCCTGTCGTCCTGGGCCTCCGCCGTGACTGCTTTCGCCTTCATCATGTCGGCCTACTCGGCGGAGGTGTTCCGCTCCGGCATCGAGAGCATCCCGCGCGGCCAGTTCGAGGCGTCGCAGGCGCTTGGCCTGCCGTTCCTGCTGACCTTGCGCAAGGTGGTGCTGCCGCAAGCGATCCGCGTCGTCATCCCGCCGATGACCAGCAACTGCGTCTCGATGTTCAAGGACACTTCGCTCGCCTCCACCGTGGCGCTGCCGGAACTCTTGAAGGAAGCGACCAACGCGCAGTCGCTCTACGCCAACCCCTCGCCGCTGATCGGCGCAGCGCTTGTCTACCTCATCTTCCTCTGGCCGATGGTCCGCCTCGTCAGCCTGCTTGAAGAGCGCTTCAAGACCGAAAAGAAGCGCTGACCTCCACTACCCCGCTCAAGTCCTTTGCAGGAGCCTACCCGTGAACAAGCATCAAACCGACAATGCAAACGCCACCGCGTTCCCCGTCGACGCCATCCGCGCCATGTTTCCAGCCTTGCAGCGGGCTGGCGACTTCATCTTTTTGGACAACGCCGCCGGCGCGCAGATCCCGCAAAGCGTGCTCGACGCGGTGACCAACCATCTGGTTTCGCACAATGTGCAGCGCGGCGGCCGCTATGGCCGCAGCGTCACCGTCGACCAGTCGGTCGCCGATGCTCGGACAAGCGTAGCGCTGCTCATCAACGCCTATAGCCCGGCGGAAATCTGCTTCGGCATGAACGCCACCTCGTTCATCCGCCTGGTCAGCCTCGGTATCGGTCAGATGCTTCAGGAGCGTGACGAGATCGTCATCACCGACATGGACCACGACGCCAACATCGCGACCTGGCTGGCGCTGGAATCCGCCGGTGCGAAATTCAAATGGTGGCGGATGCGCGAGGACGGTAATCTGCATGTCGACGATCTGCGCCCGCTGGTTTCCGACCGCACCCGTCTCGTCGCCTGCACGGTCACCGCGCACTCGATCGGCTCGATCGTCGATGTCGCCGCGGTGGCCAAGATCGCGCACGCGGCCGGCGCCGAAGTGTTCCTCGACTGCGTGCATTACGGACCGCACGGGCTGATCGACGTGCAGGCCTGGGACTGCGACTATCTCGTCTGCTCCGGCTACAAGAATTTCTCGCCGCATATGGGCTTCCTCTGGGGTCGTTTCGAAACGCTGAAACGGCTGCCGACCTTCCGCGAGGATTTCATCCCCAACGAGCCGCCCTACAAGGTCGAGGCAGGCACGTTCATCTACGAGAACGTCTCCGGCATGGATGCCGCCGTGCAGTACCTGGAACTGATCGGCCGCAATCTCGCACCCTCCAACAACCGCTCGCGGCGCGACAACATCGTTGCCGGCATGGGCGCCATCCGCGACTACGAATTGGTGCTGGCGCGCGAGATGCTTGCGGTGCTGAAAGGTTGCGGCGCGACCATCTATGGCGTCGCAGACGAGGCCCGCATCACCGAACGCGTGCCGACGTTCTGCTTCAACATCGGCACACTGTCGCCGCAGCGGATCGTCGAAGAGATGGCCGAGATGCAGATCGGCATCCGCGACGGCCACATGTATGCGCCGCGGCTGATGAAGCGCCTCAACCTATCGATGGACAGCGGCGCCATCCGCGCCTCACTGGTCCACTACAACACAGTCGAGGAAGTCCGGCGCTTCGGCGAAGCGTTGCGCGCCATCATCGCGAAGTTGTCCTGAGCGGCGGCCTCTCCAGCGTCGTCATCCACGGGCGGAACAAGGAGCGTAGCGACGCAGTGCAGACCCGAGGATCCATGCCGTGACGTTCGAGTGTTGCCACGGTGCAGAATTCTGCTCCGCTGCACCTTTCGGCTGAGGTAAACGGCATGGATCCTAGGGTCTGCGCGACGCTTCGCGCCGCTCCGCCCTAGGATGACGAAGAGACGTTAAGCCGCTTTCTTCTTCGCTAGCCTCGCCTTGATCGAGGCGACGTCGGCGCGCGGGGTCGCCGCGAACAGCGTCCTGGTGTAGCTGTGCTTGGGGTCGGCGAAGACCTCGTCGCGCGAGCCGTATTCGACCGCTTCGCCGAAATACATCACCATCACATCGTCGGCGATGTAGCGCACCACGGACAGATCGTGGCTGATGAAGACATAGGTCAGCTGGAACTCGTCCTGCAGGTCGGCGAGCAGGTTGAGCACCTGTGCCTGCACGGAAAGATCGAGCGCCGAGACCGGCTCGTCCAGCACCAGCAGGCTTGGGTTGAGCATCAGCGCACGGGCAATGGCAATGCGCTGGCGCTGGCCGCCCGAGAACATGTGCGGGTAGCGGTTGTAGTGCTCGTGACCGAGGCCGACCTTCTTCAGCATCTTCATCGCCAGGTCGCGCCGCTCGGCCGCCGGCTTGTCGGTGTTGATCAGCAGGGGCTCGCCCAGCACGTCGCCGATCTTCTGGCGCGGATTGAGCGATCCATAGGGGTTCTGGAAGACGATCTGCACCTTGCGGCGCATCTCTTTGGTCAATCCGCCCTTGGCGATGTCGACCTTGTTGCCGTCGATGAACAGGTCGCCTGACGTCGCCGGATCGATCAGCGTGATGATGCGGGCGAGCGTGGACTTGCCGCAGCCGCTTTCGCCGACGATGGCCAGCGTCTTGCCCTTGTCGACCTTGAACGAGACGCCCTTGACCGCGTGCACTGTGCGCGGCCCGGTGAACAGGCCACCACCGACATGGTAGTCGCGGACGATGTTCTTGCCTTCGAGGACCGTGGTGCTCATCAGGCGGCTCCAACTGCCGAAGGCGCCGGCTCGAACATCATGTCGGAAACGGTAGGCAGCCGGTCGCCGACGGCGTTCTCCGGCAGCGCCGACAAAAGCGCCCGCGTGTAATTGCTCTTCGGCGATTCAAACAGCGACAGCACGTCGGCCTCTTCCATCTTGCGGCCCTTGTACTGGACGATGACACGGTCGGCGGTCTCGGCCACCACGCCCATATTGTGGGTGATCATGATCAGGCCCATACCGTATTTGGCCTGCAGCGAAACCAGCAGATCGAGGATCTGCTTCTGGATGGTGACGTCGAGCGCCGTCGTCGGCTCGTCGGCGATCAGCAGCTTCGGATTGCAGGCGATGGCGATGGCGATCATGACGCGCTGGCATTGGCCGCCCGACATCTGGTGCGGAAACGAGCTAAGCCGTTCTTCCGGATCGGCGATGCCGACCAGCTTCATCAACTCGATGGCCCGCGCGCGCCGCTGAGCGCGATCCATACCCATATGGAAGCGCAGCACCTCCTCGATCTGGAAGCCGACGGTGAAGCACGGATTGAGGCTGGCGATCGGCTCCTGGAAGATCATCGAGATGTCCTTGCCGACGATCTTGCGGCGTTCGGACGGGCTGAGCTTCAGGAGATCGACGCCGTCGAAGGCCATGCGGTCTGCCTTGACGGTTGCGGTGTTGGGCAACAGGCCCATTACCGCGAGCATCGCCACAGACTTGCCGGAACCGGACTCGCCGACGATCGCCAGCACTTCGCGCGGCTCGATCGAGAGGTCGATGCCTTGCACGGCCATGAACGGTCCGGCCGCGGTGTCGAAGGAAACGGTGAGGTTCTTGATCTCGAGCAGAGGCATGCTCACGACCTCTTCAGCTTGGGGTCGAGCGCGTCGCGCAGGCCGTCGCCGATCAGGTTGATGGCGAAGACGGTGATCAGGATGGCGAGACCCGGGAAAGTAACCACCCACCAGGCACGCAGGATGAACTCGCGCGCCTCGGCCAGCATGGTGCCCCACTCCGGCGTCGGCGGCTGCGCGCCCATGCCGAGGAAGCCAAGGGCCGCCGCCTCGAGGATGGCGTTGGAGAAGGACAGCGTCGCCTGCACGATCAACGGCGCGATGCAGTTGGGCAGGATGGTGACCAGCATCAGCCTGAGATGACTGGCGCCGGCGACCTTGGCGGAGACGACATATTCGCGGGTCTTCTCGGCCATCACGGCGGCGCGGGTGAGCCGGGCGAAATGCGGCTGCAGCACGAAGGCGATGGCGATCATGGCGTTGACGAGGCCGGGGCCAAGCACCGCGACCAGCACCAGGGCCAATAGCAGCGACGGGAAGGCCAGGATGATGTCCATGATGCGCATGATCAGCGTGTCGACCCAGCCGCGGCAGTAGCCGGCGAGTAGGCCGAGAATGACGCCTGAAATCAGCGCTGACGTGACGACGACGAAGCCGATGGCGAGCGAGAACCGCGAGCCGTAGATCAGGCGCGACAGCATATCGCGGCCGACAGCGTCGGTGCCGAGCAGGAACTGCGCGTTGCCGCCCTCCTGCCAGGCCGGCGGCGTCAGGAAGAAGTCGCGGAACTGATCGTCCGGCGAATGCGGCGCCAGCAGCGGCGCGAAGATGGCGATCAGGATCAGCAGCGCAAAGACGAAGAGCCCGATCACCGCGCCCTTGTTGACGGAGAAGTAGTGCCAGAACTCGCCGAACATCTGCAGCCTGGCATCCTGCGGCTTGACGACGGTCGCGGCTTCGATGGTGGCTGGGCCTTCATTGCTCATGTCAGTTGGCCCGGATGCGTGGGTTGATGACGGCGTAGAGCACGTCGACGATGAGGTTGACCGACATGACGATCAGCGCGATCAAAAGCAACCCGCCCTGCACGGTGAAATAGTCGCGCTTGGAAATGGCGTCGATCATCCATTTGCCGATGCCGGGCCAGGAGAAGATGCTCTCGGTCAGGATGGCGCCGGTCAAAAGCGTGCCGACCTGCAGACCGATGGTGGTGACGACCGGGATCAGCGCGTTGCGGAAGGCATGCAGGCCGATGACGCGGCGCGGCGCCAGGCCCTTGGCGCGCGCGGTGCGGACATAGTCCTCACCCAGCACTTCGAGCATCGCCGAGCGCGTCTGCCTGGCGATGACTGCGAGCGGGATAGTGCCGAGCACGATGGTCGGCAAGATCAGGTGCGACAGCGCCGAGCGGAATGCGCCCTTCTGCCCCGAGATCAGCGAATCGATGGTCATGAAGCCGGTCACCGGCTTGAAGAAATAGAGAAGGTCGATGCGGCCGGAAACCGGCGTCCAGTGCAGCGTGCCGGAGAAGACGATGATCAGCAGCAGGCCCCACCAGAAGATCGGCATGGAATAGCCCGCCAGCGCCGTGCCCATCGTCAGCTGATCGAACCAGGAGCCGCGGCGGATGGCGGCGAAGATGCCGGCGGCGACACCCAGGACAACGGCAAAGATCATGGCGAAGATGGCGAGTTCGACCGTTGCCGGGAAGCGCACCAGGAAATCCTTGAGCACCGGCGTCTTGGTTGAAAACGAGGTGCCGAAATCGCCGCTCAGGACATTCGTCAGATAGGTCAGGTATTGTTGCCAAATCGGCAGATCGAAACCGAACTGGTGCATCAGCGCCGTGTGGCGTTCGGGCGACAGGCCGCGTTCGCCCGCAAGCACCAGCACCGGATCACCGGGCAGGATGCGCACGAAGCCAAAGGCGAGGATGGTTATCCCGATGAAGGTCGGGATGATGAGGGCGAGCTTGCCGAGGATATAACGCAGCATGGCGGGCGAGTGGGGGCGTCACCACATGGTGGCGCCCCCGTTTCGCAACCTTATTCGGCGATATCGACGCCGTCGAAGCGGTGGATACCGAGCGGATCCATCGCAAAGCCGGTGACGGTCTTCTGCATCGGCATGAACACCTTGGAGTGAGCGAGCGTCGCCCAGGGTGCCTGTTCCTTGAAGATGACCTGTGCCTGTTCATAGAGCTTGGTGCGCTCGGCCTGGTCCGAAACGGTCTTAGCCTTGTTGATGAGCGCATCGAAGTCCTTGTTGCACCATTCCGCGCGGTTGTTCGAACCGACGGAAGCGCAGCTCAGGAGCACGCCGAGGAAGTTGTCCGGATCGCCATTGTCGCCGGTCCAGCCGACGATGACGGCGCCGTCGTGATCGACCGCGGAAGCGCGCTTAAGGTATTCACCCCAATCGTAGCTGACGATCTCGACGGTGACGCCGACCTTGGCGAAGTCCGCCTGGATCAGCTCGGCGGTGCGACGCGCATTCGGCATGTAGGGGCGCGACACCGGCATGGCCCAGACGTTCATCTTGAGGTCCTTGACGCCGGCTTCTTCAAGCAGCTTCTTGGCTGCATCCGGATCGTAAGGATCGTCCTTCACTTCCTTGTTGTAGGACCACATGGTCGGCGGGATCGGATTGATCGCCACCTGGCCGGCGCCCTGGAAGACGGCATCGATGATGGCCTTCTTGTTGATGGCCATGTTGAGCGCCTTGCGAACGCGCACGTCGTCGAACGGCTTCTGCTGGGTGTTGTACATCAGCGCGCCGACATTGAGGCCTTCCTGCTCCTCGACCTTCAGGTTCGCATCGGCCTGCAGGCCGGCGATGTCGGCCGGTGCCGGGTACGACATGATGTTGCATTCGCCGGCCTTGAGCTTCTGCGCGCGCACCGCCGGATCGGTGGTGATGGCGAAGACCAGATCGTCGATCTTCTGCTTGCCGCCCCAATAGTCCGGGTTGGCCTTGTAGCGGATGGCGGCGTCGGTCTGGTAGTCGACGAAGATGAACGGGCCGGTGCCGATCGGCTTCTGGTTGAACAGCTCAGGCGTCTTGTCGGCCTGCAGCTTGTCGGCATATTCCTTGGAGACGACCGAGGCGAAATCCATGCCCAGCGTCGGAATGAAGGTGATCGCCGGCTCCTTGAGGGTGAACTTCACCGTCAGGTCATCGACCTTCTCGACCTTGGTAATGTTGTCGCCGAACTGGTCATTGTAATACTGGTAGGCAATGCCCGGAATGTACTGGAACCAGGGGCCGTTCTTGTCGACCTGGCGTTCGAACGAGAACACCACGTCGTCGGCGTTGAAGTCGCGCGTCGGGGTGAAATAGTCGGTTGCGGCGAACTTGACGCCCTTGCGCAGCTTGAAGACATATTCCTTGCCATCGTCGGAGATCGTCCAGCTCTCGGCCAGGCCCGGCGAGGTCGTCGTCTTGCCGTGATCGAATTCGACAAGGCGGTTGAAGACGGTGCGCGATGACGCGTCGAACGTCTGGCCTGCGGTATACGGCGCCGGATCGAAACCTTCCGGCGAAGCTTCCGCGCAGTAGACCAGAGTTTTCGCATTGGCCATGCCGCTCAGGACGCTTGCAGCCAGCAACGCGGCTGCAAAAGTCAGCTTCTTATTCATTGAGCACTCCCTGATGTTCTTCCAAGCCCCTCTATCAGGCTCGCGAAGCGCGCATATAAGCACCGTTTTTCCGGCTTTGGAACACCCCGTTTGCTTACCCCGCGGGAAGCAGGAAAAAAATCCGCTATTTTGCCAAATTGCAGAAAAATTAACAGTTTTTTCCATTCACGAGATTATTAACAACCGAATTTTTTTATTGATCGCCAAGCTGACGATATAAATGTTCCCGGCGCTTCCGAGCGGCCGAGGGATGCGCCAGGACACCGCCTGGGAGCGCTGGCGGCGGCAAAGACTTTCGACGGCAAATCTTTCGCCATGTTGCCGCAAGGGCAAGACTTGCACGGTCACCAACGGAGGCAATACATAGGGTGTAGCGGCCGCAGCGGAGGGCGTCCTTGTCAATTCAGGGGCGAGCGCGGCGCGGATGAACAAGACTTGTCCAGGGAGGAACGGTTGGCAAAAGCATCAAGGACGACGGCGCCGGTGAAACCGGGAGCCAAGGCGCCGTCGAAAGCAGCCGGTACTGCCAAGCCGAAAGCACCCGTTTCCAAAGCCGCCACGCCGAAGGCGGCCGCGGCGCCCGTAAGGGCAAGCACAAGGCCAGTGGTGAAAGCCCCGGCCAAGGCTGCGGCCGGAAAGACGGCGTCGGGAAATAAAGCGGGGGCGGCAAAGCCCGCTGCCAGGCCGGCATCGAAAGCCGCCGCGGCGATGAAGACCCCACCGGCGGCAAGGCCGGCCGACGCCACCGCCAACCGATTGCCGAAAACGCTGACGGCGCTGGCCGCCGGCTTGCCGGAAAAGCCGTGGCTCAAGAGCTATCCGAAAAACGTGCAGGCCGAGATCGGCGCCCTGCCCTACAGCTCGATCGGCGATTTCCTCGTCGCCGCCTGCAAGCAGTTTTCCGCGCAGCCGGCCTTCACCTGCATGGACAAGTCCATCAGCTACACCGATGTCGAGCGGCTGTCGGCGGCCTTCGGCGCCTACCTGCAATCGAAAGGCCTGCGGAAAGGCGCGCGCGTCGCGCTGATGATGCCGAACGTGCTGCAATATCCGGTGGCGATGATGGCGATCTTGCGAGCGGGTTATGTGGTGGTGAACATCAATCCGCTCTACACGCCGCGCGAGCTCGAACACCAGTTGAAGGATTCCGGTGCGCAAGCCATCGTCATCCTGGAGAACTTCGCCAACACCTTGCAGGCGGTGATCGCCAGGACCACGGTCAAGCATGTGGTGGTCGCCGCGATGGGCGACATGCTTGGCGGCCTGAAGGGCACGATCGTCAATTTCGTCGTGCGCCGCGTGAAGAAGATGGTGCCGGCATGGTCCTTGCCCGGCCATGTCAAGTTCAATGCCGCCATGAAGGCCGGCGCCGGCATGGGCTTCAAGCCGGCCAAGGTGGAAGCCGACGATGTCGCCTTCCTGCAATATACGGGCGGCACCACGGGCGTGTCGAAGGGCGCCACACTGCTGCACAGAAACGTGCTCGCCAACGTTGCGCAGAACGCGCAGTGGATGGAGGATGCCTACACGATCAAGCCGAAACCGGCGCACCCCAACTTCATCTGCGCGCTGCCGCTCTATCATATTTTCGCGCTGACCGTGAACGCGCTGATGGGCATGCAGCAAGGCGCCCGCAATGTGCTCATTCCCAACCCGCGCGACATTCCCGGCTTCGTCAAGGAATTGCAGAAATATCCGGTGCACATCTTTCCCGGCCTCAACACGCTTTTCAACGCGCTGCTCAACAATGAGGATTTCCGCAAGCTCGACTTCAAGCCGCTGGTGCTGACGCTGGGCGGCGGCATGGCGGTGCAGAAGGGCGTCGCCGAACGCTGGAAGACGCTGACCGGTTGTTCGGTCACCGAAGGCTACGGCCTCTCGGAAACCTCGCCGGTGGCCACCGCCAACAAGTTCACCGCCGGCGACTTCACCGGCACCATCGGCTTGCCGCTGCCCTCGACCGAGATCGCCATCCGCGACGACGACGGCAACAATTTGCCGCTCGGCGAGGTCGGCGAGGTCTGCATCCGAGGACCGCAAGTGATGGCGGGCTACTGGAACCGGCCCGATGAGACCGCCAAGGTGATGACCAAGGATGGCTACTTCAAATCCGGCGACATGGGCTTCATGGACGAACGCGGCTACACCAAGATCGTCGACCGCAAGAAGGACATGATCCTGGTCTCGGGCTTCAATGTCTATCCGAATGAGCTCGAGGAAGTCGTGGCGATGCATCCGGGCGTGCTCGAAGTGGCGGCGGTCGGCGTGCCGGACGAGCATTCGGGCGAGGTGCCGAAACTGTTCGTGGTCAAGAAGGATCCGGCGCTGACCGCGGAGACGCTCACCGCCTTCTGCCGCGAGAACCTGACCGGCTACAAGCGGCCCAAATACATCGAGTTCCGCACCGAGTTGCCGAAGACACCGGTCGGCAAGATCCTGCGTCGAGCGCTGCGCGAATGATCGCAGCCGGCGGCGCGGAGGCGGTGGATGCACCTTGCCGTCCTGACCCGGCAGAATTCATCAGGGCGAACATGCGCCTCGCCCCGGTGCCGTCGGTGCCTGAGATCCAGCTTTATACACCGCATCCGGCCAGTGGCCTGAGACGGCTCATAGATCCGCACCAAAGCGCTGGCGACGATGACGACACGATCGAGGCGGACAACGATGGACCCGAGCCGCAGCCGCCTTACTGGGCTTATGTGTGGGCCGGCGGCGCGGTGATTGCGCGCCACATACTGGATCATCCGCAAACGGTAGCCGGCCGCCGCGTGCTCGACCTCGGCGCCGGTTCGGGTCTTGTCGGCATTGCCGCCGCCAAGGCTGGGGCACGCGAAGTCATCGCCGCAGAGATCGACCGCAACGGCGTTGCCGCGCTCGCTCTAAACGCGGCGGCCAACGGTGTCGCCATCACCGTGATCGGAGACGACATCACCAGGGGTCCGCCGCCGGCCCTCGACCTCGTGCTTGCAGGCGATGTCTTCTACAGCCAAGGCGTCGCCGACCGCGTCATGCCTTTTTTCGAACGCTGCCTGAATGCCGGCATCGAGGTCCTGGTCGGCGATCCTAGCCGCGCCTATCTGCCACGATCACGGCTGCGCCTGCTCGCCGAACATAAGGTGCCGGATTTCGGCCAGGCGAAAGACAGCGCGCTGCAGCCAAGCGGCGTCTTTCGCTTCGAAGGCTGACGAGGCGGCCGCGTCTACCGACGGGATCAGATCGTCTCCTTGACCCGCGCCGAGAGAAAATCCGGCAGATCGGCAACGGAATCCAGGATGGCGTCGGCAATGCCGGCCAGCGATTCGCGGGTTCCGGTGCCGGAGAGCACGCCGACCGCCAGCCCGCAGCCGCCGGCACGCGCCATTTCGAGGTCGTGGCGGTTGTCGCCGACCATGGCGATTTCCGCCGGCCTGAGGCCGGTGAGATCGCTGAAGGCCAGGATCGTGTCGGGCGCCGGCTTCGGATTGGCCACCGCGTCGTAGCCATAGGCCGCGTCGAACAATTGGGCGACGCCGAGCGTGACAAGCGTCTTTTCCGCGCCGCTGGTCGAATCGTTGGTGGCGACGCCAAGCCGGTAGGACTTCCTGTGCAGTGCCGTCAGCGTGTCGACGATGCCCGGCAGCGCCACGGCCATCGCCGAGCCTTGCACCGAGGTGATCTCGTTGAAGCGGGCGACCGCCAGCATCTGGTCCTCGTTGGAGAGGCGCGGAAACCACAATTCGACGACGTCGAGATTGGTGCCGGAGGCAAATATCGAGTCAGGCTTAAAGCGCTTGTTGGCGAAATCGAAGCCGGCGGCGGCCAGCAGCCTGTCGGCTTTCCAGCGATCGCCTTCGGACGCATCCATGGCCATGAAGTCGGCAACGCCGAGCCAGGTGGCGTTGAAGTCGACAAGCGTGCCGTCCTTGTCGAACAATATTCCCTTGATGTCTGCCAAGCTTTTCACTCCGAGCCACGCAAATGGTGGATGAATCCCACAAGGCCTGCGGTCGATGCGTCCCGCTTGGCGGCACTTTCCTTGCCCTCCACGACAGGCAGAAGGCCGGTGGCCAGTTCCTTGCCGAGTTCGACGCCCCACTGGTCGAACGAGTTGATGTTGAACAGCGTGCCCTCGACGAAGACGCGGTGCTCGTAGAGCGCGATCAGCCGGCCGAAGGTGCGCGGGTCGAGTTTGCGGTAAAGGATGGTCACCGAGGGGCGATTGCCGGAGAACACGCGGTGCGGGGCTATCTTGTCGACCTCGGCCGGCTTCATGCCCTTGGCCAGCATCTGGGCGCGGGCTTCGTCCAGCGTGCGGCCCTTCATCAGCGCTTCCGACTGCGCCAGGCAGTTGGCGAGCAGCAGATCGTGCTGATGCTTGAGATCGGGCTCGTGGCCGACGGCCGCGGCGAGGAACTCGACCGGGATGAAATCGGTGCCCTGGTGCAGCAGCTGGAAAAAGGCATGCTGGCCGTTGGTGCCGGGCTCACCCCAGACCAGCGGTCCGGTCGGCGTCGTCACCTCTGTGCCTTCGAGGGTGACGCTCTTGCCGTTCGATTCCATGTCGAGCTGCTGCAGATAGGCCGGCAGCCTGGACAGGCGCTGGTCGTAAGGGATGACGGCGCGCGCCGGGTAGCCGCAGATGACGCGATGCCACCAGCCGACCAGCCCCAGCAGCGCCGGCAGGTTCTCCTGCACCGGTGCGGTACGGAAATGCTCGTCCATCTCATGCGCGCCATCGAGGAAGGCGCGAAAATTCCGCGGGCCGACAGCGATCATCACCGGCAGGCCGATGGCGCCCCAGAGCGAATAGCGGCCACCGACCCAATCCCAGAAGCCGAAGACGCGATCGGGCGCGATGCCGAACTTGGCGACCAGATCGAGCGCGGTCGACACGGCGGCGAAGTGCTTGCCGACCGCTTCCTTGCCGAGCGCCTTCTGCACCCAGTCGCGCGCCGTCTGCGCATTGGTCATCGTCTCGACGGTGGTGAAGGTCTTGGAAGCGATGATGAAAAGCGTGGTCTCGGCGGACAGCCCCTTCAGCGTGTCGTGGATATGGGCGCCGTCGATGTTGGAAACGTAATGCGCGCGCGGCCCGTCATGATAGGGCGCCAGCGCCAGCGTCGCCATGGCCGGGCCGAGATCGGAACCGCCGATGCCTATGTTGACGATGTCGGTGATCTTCTTGCCGGTGGCGCCGGCCGCCTTGCCGGAGCGCACGGCATCGGCAAAGGCGCCCATGGCGTCGAGCACGGCGATGACGTCAGCCTTGACATCCTGGCCATCGACGGTGACGCCCTTGCCGGTCAGGTTGCGCAGCGCCGTGTGCAGCACGGCACGGTCCTCGGTGACGTTGATCTTCTTGCCGGCGAACATAGCGGCGCGACGACCTTCGAGATCGGCGGCCAGGGCGAGCTTTTCCAGCAGTTCCATGGCGGTCGCATCGACCGCGCATTTCGACCAGTCGAGCAGCAGATCGCCATCGGTGGCGGAGAATTCCACGAACCGCTTGGGATCGGCGGCGAAGGCCTGGCGCATGCTGGCGGGCGCTGCAGCGCGGTGATCGCGCAAGGCGGCGAGCTGTTTTTGAAAGGACGATTGATCCACTGCCAAACTCCGAGACCTCGAGCCATCATTACGGACCGGATGTTTCCGGCGCGTGTCGTCGCGACAATCTATCGGGCCGAACTCCACCCGTTTCAATGCGCAGCGATGACGCACAGAGTCACGCAGCTCTGCCGCGGCGCAGCATCAAAATGGCGTGAAGGATCACTGGCATAAATCCCAACGATCAGAAAAATTGATTGGCGCAACCCCTTGTGCCACGGTTACGTTCGGCTGGTCCAGCCAAACGAAAAAGGCTGGCCATCAAGGAAATCTCCCATGCCACAGCGAAACGATACGGCGATATGGTCCGGCCTGTTCCGGATTTCGGCTGAATCCGGCCAAACCCTGCAGGCGCAGATCCGCCAAGCCATCGTGGCCGCCATTCTCGACCGCCAGATCGCCGCTTCGATGCCGCTTCCTTCCTGCCGGATCCTGGCCGAAAAACTTGGCGTGGCGCGCGGAACCGTGGTGCTGGCGTTCCAGCAGCTCGTCGACCAGGGTTTCCTGGTGGCGCGCGAGCGGCGTGGACATTTCGTCAATCCCGATGTGCTGGCGACACCGGCCAAGCCGCACCAGAAGGCGCCCGACCAGGCCAACGAGATCGACTGGAAGGCACGCCGCAAGATCTTCGCCAGCGACATGCCGCCGCCGGCCAAGCACGAGAACTGGATCAAGTCGTCCTACCCCTTCGTCTACGGCCAGTTCGATCCGGCGCTGTTCCCTACCGCCGAATGGCGCGAGTGCAACCGCATGGCGCTGGCGGTGTTGGAAATCCGCAACTGGGCGTCCGACATGGTCGACCGTGACGATCCGCTGCTGATCGAGCAGATCCAGGCGCGGCTCCTGCCCCGGCGCGGCATCTTCGCCAATCCCGACGAGATCATCGTCACGTTGGGCGCCCAGAACGCGCTCTACATGCTGGCGACGCTGCTGATGTCCAAAGGCTCCAAGGTGGCGATGGAGGACCCCGGCTACCCCGACGCCCGCTCGATCTTCCGCCTTGCGGGCGCGGAGATACAGCCGGTGCCGGTCGACCAGTCCGGCATCGTAACCGCTTCTATTCCCAATGATTCCGGCTTCGTCTTCGTCACGCCCAGCCATCATTGCCCGACCATGGTGCCGTTGTCGGCTGAGCGGCGGCAGGATCTTCTGGCGCGAGCCAACCGCTACAACCAGATCATCATCGAGGATGGCTATGACAGCCAGCTTCTCGACGAGGCACCGCAGCAAGCGCTGAAGAGCCTCGATCGCTCCGGCCGCGTGGTCTATGTCGGCTCGATGTCCAAGACGCTGGCTCCCGGCCTGCGGCTCGGCTACATCGTGGCGTCCGCGGGACTGATCGCGGAACTCAGGGCGCTGCGCCGCTTCATGCTGCGTCATCCGCCGGCGAACAACCAGCGCGCCGTCGCGCTGTTCCTGTCGCTCGGCCACCACGAGGCGCTGGTGCGGCGGCTGTCGTCGGCCTTCGACGAACGGCGCAAGCGGCTGGTCCATGCGATTTCCGCCTTCCTGCCGGAATGGCGCTCGACCGATTCGGCCGGCGGCACGTCGCTGTGGCTCGAAGGGCCGCGCGGCACCGATTCGCGCGGGCTGGCCGAGGCAGCGGCCTCGCGCAGCGTCATCATCGAGCCAGGCGACCGTTTCTTCGATCGCACTGAAAAGCCTTCGCGTTTCATGCGGCTGGGCATCTCGTCGATCGCACTGCAGCACATCGAGCCAGGCATTCGCGAACTGGCCACGGCCGCCGGACGCAGACCCGCAGCCGCCTGATCCATCGTTGATCTCTCGTGACCGGAGCCGCTCGCAGCGGCTCCGGTATTTTAGTTCTGGCACATGGAACTGGGCCAGCTGGCCCATAGGATGGGCCAGTGCCGGCGGCATAGTCGGCGTCAGGGGAAGAAGCAGGCCGATGGTGGACCAACCGCCACGAGTTCCTGCCGACGAAGGTGGAGTGCTTCCATGCCAGTGGCTGTCGAACAGCAGGACACGCCGGCGAACCGTCGTCCACAACGCTCCGGTCTTCGCGAAACAGGACATGCCATGCGATCATCTCCCCTAGTGGAGGATACCAGACCACAGCACAAGGCCATCGAGGGCGGCGGCTACGGGCCGCTGCGCGGGGATGACCGCGAGCGTATCCACGAAGGCGTGCTGACGCTTCTGGAGACAGTGGGTTTCGCCAACGCCATTCCTTCCTGCATAAAGGTACTGACCAAGGTGGGGGCGGTCCATGGCGACGATGGCCGGGTCCGCTTTCCGCGCGCGCTCGTGCTCGACACCATCAAGCGGGCGGCACGACATTTCACACTTCATGGCCAGGCCCCCAGGCACGACATGGTGGTCCAGGGCAAGCGCGTGCACTACGGCACGGCAGGCATCGCCGTGCACCTGGTGGATATCGAAAAGCGCGAGTACCGCGAGTCCAAGCTGCAGGATATTTATGATGCCGCCCGCATCGTCGATGGGCTGGACAACATCCATTTCTTCCAGCGGCCGATGGTGGCGCGCGACATCGCCGATCCGCTCGAGATGGATTTCAACACGCTTTATGCCTGTGTGATGGGAACATCGAAGCACGTCGGAACATCCTTCACCGTGCGTGAGAACGTGAAGCCTGCGCTTGAAATGCTGTACGCCATCGCCGGCGGCGAGGAGAATTTCCGCGCCCGGCCATTCGTTTCCAACTCCAACTCATTCGTCGTGCCGCCGATGAAATTCGCCGAGGATGCCTGCGGCGTGCTTGAGGCCTGCGTTGAAGGCGGCATCCCGATCCTGCTGCTGTCGACCGGCCAGTCCGGCACCACGGCACCCGCGGCGATGGCCGGCGCCGTCATGCAGGCGGTGGCCGAAGTGCTGGCCGGCCTGGTCTATGTCAACGCGCTCAAGCCCGGCCATCCGGCGATCTTCGGCGCCTGGCCGTTCATGTCGGACCTGCGCACCGGCGCCATGGCGGGCGGGTCGGCCGAGCAGTCGGTGGCAACGGCGGCCTGTGCCCAGATGGCGCAATTCTACGACCTGCCCGGCGGCTCCGCCGCCGGCATGACTGATTCGAAATTGCCCGATATTCAGTCCGGCTACGAAAAAGGCATCACCAATGTGATGGCCGGCCTCTCCGGCCTTAACCTCGTCTACGAGGCGGCCGGCATGCATGCCTCGCTGCTCGGCTTCTGCCTGGAGAGCCTGGTCATCGACAACGACATGCTCGGTCATTGCCTGGGCTGCGCGCGTGGCATCGACGTGACCGACGAGGCCCTGTCGATCGACAGCATCGCCGAGGTCTGCCTCAAGGGTCCGGGCCACTATCTCGACAACGAACAAACGCTCAAGCTGATGCAGACCGAGCACTTCTATCCCGCCCTCGGCGATCGTTCCTCGCCGAAGGAATGGAACGAAAAGGGCCGGCCTGATATATTGCTGCGTGCGATCACCGAGAAGAAACGCATTCTTGCCGAACGATTTCCGCGCCATGTGCCAAAACAGGTCGACGACAGATTGCGTGCCCGTTTCGGCAACCTGATCCACCTGCCGCGCACGCAAATGGGCGGCTGACCGGAGACGAGTTCGTGCAGCCATGCAGCCACCACCCAGGATCAACCATCGGGCAGAACGACAAATGAGTGTGCATCCTATCCAGCAAGCCCACACAGACGGCGACGCGATCGATCGGCTGGTGGCATCTCATCGGCCAGGTCACGGCCTGGTGCGTGCCTTCTATCATGACCAGGCAATCTTCGAGCGCGACATGGAACGTGTCTTTCGCCGCCACTGGCACTGCCTGGCCCATGCCAGCGTCATCGCGAACCCGGGCGATTTCGAGCTGTTCAAACTGGGCGACGAGGCGGTCATCCTGACACGCGGCATGGATGGCACCGTGCATGCCATGCTCAATGTCTGCCGCCACCGCGGCGCCGAGGTCTGCACCAAGGAAAAGGGCAACGCGAAGATGTTCGTGTGCCCCTACCACGCCTGGAGCTATTCCAATGACGGCTCATTGCGCGCTGCCCGCCTGATGTCGAAGGATTTCGACCGCTCGGCGCACGGGCTGAAGAAGCTTCATGTCCGCGTCGCCTCCGGGCTGGTCTTCATTTCCTTCGCCGAGACGCCGCTCGATTTCGATCCGATCGAACAGTCGCTGCGCACGAGTTGCGGCCAATATGGCTGGGGCGACGCCAAGGTGGCGTATCGTCAGTCCTATCCGCTCGACGCCAACTGGAAGCTCGCCGTCGAGAACTATGTCGAATGCTACCATTGCGGACCGGCGCATCCGGAATATTCGCAGACGCATGCGCTGGAAAAACCGGCCGAGATGATCGAGCAGCTCAATGCGGCGATGGAGCAGCGCACCTGCGCGCTCGGCATCGAGATCGGCAGCGCCAACCGCTGGCAGAACTCGGCGGCCGGTCAGGAAGCAATCGACACCTTCCGCTACGCGCTCTATGACGGCGTTTCGAGCGGCAGCCAGGACGGCTCTCCGGTGGCCCCGCTGATGGGCCGCTTCACCGACTATGACGGTGGCGTCACTTCCATCCATCTCGGCGGCACGACCTTTCTCGTCTGCTATCCCGATCACGGCATGATCTACCGATTCATCCCGAAAACGGCTGGTACATGCGAGATGGAACTGATCTGGCTGGTGCGCGGCGACGCGGTCGAGGGACAGGACTACGATCTGGAGAAGCTGACCTGGCTGTGGAAGATCACCACAGAAGAGGACAAGAAGATCATCGAGCACACCGCGCGCGGCGTGCGCTCGCACTATTTCGTGCCCGGACCTATCGCGCCCATGGAACACAACGAACTGCGCTACATCGGCTGGTATCTCGAGGAGATCAGCCGGGCCTGAACGGTTCGGCTGCCTTAGGAGGATCAGGCAGATCCTGCCTTTCGCGTCATTCCGCGCTGAGCCCGTATCGGTCGACGACTTCGGGGTTGATGAGCTTGGCATGCAGTGTCATCAGCACGATCTGCGCGTCGAGGCTGTCGCCGGTTTCAAGCGCCGCCTCGATGCGGCGCTCGGCTTCCAGCGTCCGCTCATGGCCATTGGCTTGCTCGAAGGTTTCGGGACCCGCGATGCAATAGCTGCATAATTGTGCCACCGACGCATAGGTACCCCGTGGCGGCTCGTCGGGCCAGCGATCCTTCATGAGATTGACCAGGGTAAGCTTCACGCCCTCCGGCACAAGGGCTGGATGCAGATCCGCGCCGCGCAATGCATCGTCGAGCTGCCTCAAGTCGCCCGAGCGGCCGAACATTCCGAGGAAGCCGAGGGAAGAGCGCCGTCCGGCCATGATGTTTCCTTCCGTTCCAGCCCACTTAGGTGGTGGGCATACAAAGGCGGTGCTATCTAACCAGCCGCCGCCAGCAAGACCCCTGCAAGGGCGGATAGCGCGAGTGTCGGCAGCATGCCGATCTTCAGCTTCAGGATGGCGATCATGGCGGCACCCGAAAGCAAGGCCGCGCGCCAGTCGATCGACGAAAGCACCGGCACATTCATGCCAAGACCCGTCGCATGCACCTCACGGAAGATGACGTGCAAGCCAAACCATAGGGCCAGATTCATAATCACCCCGACAATTGCGGCGGTGATCGCGCCCAGTGCGGCCGACAGTGCCTTGTTGCCGCGCAACGCCTCGATGTAGGGCGCCCCGAGGAATATCCAGAAAAAGCAGGGCGTGAACGTCACCCACAGGGTGAGCAACGCCCCCAGCGATCCGGCAAGCAACGGGTCGAGCGAGCCGGAATGGCGGAACGCGGCGATGAAGCCGACGAACTGCAACACCAGGATGAGCGGACCCGGCGTCGTTTCTGCAAGCCCAAGGCCATCAACCATTTCACCAGGGGCCAGCCAGCCGAAGGACTGGACGGCTGCCTGCGCGACATAGGCGAGGACCGCATAGGCGCCACCGAAGGTGACGACAGCCATCAGGCTGAAGAACCGGCCTATCTCGGTCCAGACGCTTGCGGAGCCGGTGAACCACCAGATCAAAAGTGCAGGCCCGAGCCAGATCGGCAGCCAGATGGCGACGGTGCGCGGCGCGTGCCATTTGGTCGGTTTGACATGGGCCAGTTCGCCACGCTCGAACATCAGGTCGACCGCTCCCTTGAAGTCGGCAACATCGTCCTTGCCATGGGCCGAGCCGGAAAACAGGCCGGGAGCAATGCGATCCCCCAGCCATCCCGTCAGGCCGGCGAACAAGACGATGAGCGGAAACGGCACATTCAACGCATAGATGGCGATGAACGCCGCGACCGCGATCGACACCATGACCGGGTTTTTCAGGGCGCGCCGTCCGATCCGGATCACCGCCTCGATGACGATGGCAAGCACCGCCGCCTTAACCCCGAAAAACAGCGCCGCGACGAGTGGCATGTCGCCGTAGAGCATGTAAAGGCTGCTCAAGACGAGCATGACCAGCGCGCCCGGCACGACGAACAGGATGCCGGCGACAAGGCCGCCGATCGTCCTGTGCAGCAGCCAGCCGACATAGATGGCGAGTTGCTGGGCTTCCGGGCCAGGCAGCAACATGCAGTAGTTCAACGCATGCAGGAAGCGCTGTTCACCGATCCAGCGCCGGTCCTCGACCAGCTCCTTGTGCATCAGCGCGATCTGCCCGGCAGGTCCGCCGAAGCTGAGCAATCCGATCCTCGCCCAGACCTTCGTGGCTTCCGCGAAGGTCGGCGCAGCCGGCGGCTCGACGGCCACCGCCTTGTTGTCGGGGACAAGAATGGTCATGACGGCTTACCCGCAGCGGGCCAGTTGTGCGTTTCTTCGGTGGCGTCGCGACACCAGCGGAAGAACGCGTCGTAGAGCAGCATGCCTGCTTCCAGTTGTTCCAGATCGTCGCGGTACATACGCGACAGACCCAGCGAGGCAGCCAGAAAACCGGCCGCCTGGGGCACCAAGTCGAGGCTTGCGGTGTCGGCCGCGCGCACGATTACGGCGAGGCGATCGAGCGCCTCGGATTCCAACCCGAACTCCTCGATCATCGTGTCGAAGGTGCAGCGTTCGCCACGATGGCTCCAGAACACATTGTCGATGTCGAACGGCACGGCCTGAAAGCGGTCGGCAACAGCCAATACTTCAGCGGGCTCGACAAACAGGAACACCGCGTCGGGGTCGAGGAAACGCCGGATCAGCCATGGGCAAGCGATGCGGTCGACCTTCGGGCGCGATCGCGTCACCCAGACGGTGGCGCCCTTTTCATTGCGCCGCGGCATTTTGGCGGTGCGGACCAGAAGTCCCCCGGCATCGCGCCAGGCCTCAAACCCGCTTTCAAGGGATTCGGCTGATATCCCCTCATGGCGCAGCCATGCAACGACGCCTTGCGAGAGCTTTTGCCCCTTCTGGCATACGACGGCCACCGGCTTGCCGGCGAATGCGGCCGCCCAGGTCGAAACGGTTTTGAAATCGCGCCGGCACGAAGCCGGCAACAGGCGCGGGTCGGCGTCGAAATCGTCATCGATGCGAACATCGATAATGACAGGCGCGCCCGGCAGACCGATGAGCCGGGACAGTTGCGATACAGTGATAGCGGTTGTTGACGGCATGGCGTCCACCTCCTGGAAGAGAAGCTTGGACGCGAACGTTGGGCTGACGCCTCACGGGGTCGTCGCGATGCACCCCTTGTCATGATGGTGGATTTGTTGGGCGCGCTTGTCAAGGACGGTGACCGTTCTCGACCTACCCGGCAACACGCTGACCGGAAAACCGACGGCGGCTTGATTTGATCAAGCCGCCATCCGTCGATCCAGAATCAATGATTGTCCCCGGAGCAATCAGTGATTGTCCCCGGAGCAATCAGTGATTGTCTCTGGGAACGCCGCTGGTGTGCGCGACGTCCTGATACTTCACCGCCGGCTTCAGCACCATTCCCTCCGAGAACTGCGCGACCATGCCGCGCTGGATCTCCTGCCAGGGTGTCTGGTGCTTGGGATAGTGGAAGCCACCATTGTTCTGCAGTTCGGCGCGGCGCCGGGTGATCTCGTCGTCGGTAACGAGGATGTCGGCCGTGCCCTTGCGCAAGTCGATGCGGACCCTGTCGCCCGTCTTGAGCAGCGCCAGTCCGCCGCCGATCGCCGCTTCCGGCGAGGCGTTGAGGATCGATGGCGAACCCGACGTACCCGACTGGCGGCCGTCCCCGATGCAAGCGAGCGCGTGGATGCCCTTCTTGATGAGATAGGCCGGCGGCTGCATGTTGACGACTTCGGCACCGCCTGGATAGCCGACCGGGCCAGCGCCGCGCATGAACAGGATGGTGTGTTCGTCGATGCCTTGCGCCGGGTCGTCGATGCGGGCGTGGTAATCCTCCGGCCCATCGAAAACCATGGCGTTGCCTTCGAAAGCCTCGGGATCCTTGGGGTTGGAGAGATAGCGTTCGCGGAATTCCGGCGAGATGCCGCTGGTCTTCATGATCGCCGAATCGAACAGATTGCCCCGAAGATTGATGAAGCCGGCATTGGCCTTCAGCGGCTTGGCGACAGAGCGGATGACGTCGGGATTTTCGTTGGCGACGCCCTCGCTATTCTCACCGATCGACTTGCCGTTGACGGTGCGCGCGCCGGGATGCGGCAACAGCCCGCCCTTCATCAGTTCGGCGATGACCGCCGGCACGCCGCCGGCATGGTGGTAGTCCTCGCCAAGGTATTCGCCCGTCGGCTGCAAATTGACCAGTAGCGGCACATTGAGGCCGACCGTCTGCCAGTCGTCATTGTCGAGCTTGACTCCGAGGTGGCGCGCGATGGCGTTGAGATGGATCGGCGCGTTGGTCGAGCCGCCAATGGCCGAATTGACGACGATGGCATTCTCGAAAGCCTCTCTCGTCATGATGTCGGACGGCTTCAGATCCTCATGCACCATCTCGACGATGCGCTTTCCGGTCTCATAGGAAATCTGGCCGCGCTCGCGGTAGGGCGCGGGAATCGCGGCCGAGCCCGGCAACTGCATGCCAAGCGCTTCGGCCAGCGAGTTCATCGTGGTGGCGGTGCCCATGGTGTTGCAATAACCGGTGGACGGCGCCGACGAGGCGACGATGTCCATGAACTCGTCATAATCGATCTCGCCGGCCGACAGGCGCTGGCGCGATTCCCAGACGATGGTGCCGGAGCCGGTGCGCTTGCCCTTGTGCCAGCCATTGAGCATCGGCCCGACCGACAGCGCGATCGCCGGGATGTTGACGGTGGCCGCCGCCATCAGCAGCGCCGGCGTCGTCTTGTCGCAACCGATGGTGAGCACGACGCCATCGAGCGGATAGCCGTAGAGCACTTCGACAAGGCTGAGATAGGCAAGGTTGCGGTCAAGTGCCGCGGTCGGGCGCTTGCCGGTCTCCTGGATCGGATGGCAGGGGAATTCGAAAGGAATGCCGCCCATCGAGACGATGCCTTCGCGCACACGCTTAGCGAGTTCGATATGGTGACGGTTGCAAGGCGACAGATCCGAGCCGGTCTGTGCGATGCCGATCAGCGGCTTGCCGGACATCAGTTCGGCGCGCGTCAGGCCGTAATTGAGATAGCGCTCGAGATAGAGCGCCGTCATGCCCGGATTGTCGGGATTGTCGAACCACTCCTGCGAGCGAAATTTTTTCTTGTGGGTTGGGGCGCCTGCCATCATGGTCTCCGTATTTGTAAGACAAATCGATATGGCAACGCGCGGGAGCAGGCAAGAGGGCGTGCGGTCGCAACCGGACTTTGGTGCGATAGACACGCACCAAGCCGTGCGTTACGGGTTCCGACAGTCTTGTCCGGGAGGTTTTCATGGCTTTGGTGATCGAAGGCGAGGAGCGCATTGCCGCACCGCTGCAAAAAGTGTGGGAAGCGCTGAACGATCCCGAGGTCTTGAAGGCGACCATTCCCGGCTGCCAGAGCCTGGAGATGAAGTCGCCGACCGAGATGGCGGCAACCGTGGTGGTGAAGATCGGACCGATCAAGGCGACATTCAACGGCGAAGTGACGCTGAAGAACCTGAAGCCGCCGCACTCCTACACCATCCAGGGCGAAGGCAAGGGCGGCATTGCCGGCTTCGCCAAGGGTGGCGCCGACGTGACGCTGACGGCAGATGGACCTGACGCCACGGTATTGAACTACGCGGCCAAGGCCGATGTCGGCGGCAAGATCGCCCAGCTCGGCAGCCGCCTGATCGAATCGACCTCGAAGAAACTGGCCGGACAGTTTTTTTCGTCGTTCGGCGAAAAGGTCGGCGGCTGAGCCCTCAAGCGGGCATCACTCGAACACAATACTCGGCACGGCGGCAGCAGCTGCACCACGCTCTTCGTTGACCCGGTCCCAGACCTTCGAAGCGATGTCGCGGTAGATTTTCGCCTCGGCGCCGTCGGGCTTCGAGACGACAACCGGCGTGCCGGCATCCGAGCTTTCGCGGATGCCCATCTCGAGCGGCACTTCGCCAAGGAAGGTGACGCCGAGACGCTCGGCCTCGCGGCGCGCGCCGCCATGACCGAAGATATCGTAGCGCTTGCCGGTGTCCGGGGCGATGAAATAGCTCATGTTCTCGACGATGCCGAGCAACGGCACGTCGACCTTCTTGAACATGTTGAGGCCTTTTCGCGCGTCGATCAGGGCCAGATCCTGGGGCGTCGAGACGATGACAGCGCCGGCCAGCGGCACCTGCTGGGCCATGGTCAGTTGCGCGTCGCCGGTACCGGGCGGCATGTCGACGACGAGCACGTCGAGACGGCCCCATTCGACCTCGCGCAGCATCTGCGTCAGCGCCGACATCACCATCGGGCCGCGCCAGATCATCGGCGTTTCCTCGTCGACGAGGAAACCCATCGACATCACCTTCAGGCCGTAATTCTCCATCGGTTTCAAGATCTTGCCGTCGACGGTCTGCGGCCGTCCGTGGATGTTGAGCAGCCTGGGCATGGACGGTCCGTAGATGTCGGCATCCAGCACGCCGACGCGCAGGCCGTTGGCGGCGAGGCCGAGCGCGATATTGACGGCGGTGGTCGACTTGCCGACGCCGCCCTTGCCGGACGCAACCGCGATGATTGCCTCGATACCGGGCACGCCACGCTTGCCCGAACTGTGCGAGGCGGGCGCGTGCGGAGCCGCACGCGGCGCGGCGGCAGCGGGCGCAGCCGGCGGAACGGGCCTCGGTGCGGGGCGCGACGGAACCGGCGCCTCCATGCCGCCGCCCTTCTTTTCGGCCGTCAGCGCGACGACCGCGCCTGCGATCCCGGGGATTGCCTTGACGACCCGCTCGGCGGCGGCGCGCAGCGGCTCCATTTCCTGGGCACGAGCGGCGGGAACGGTAATCGAGAAGAAGACCTTCCCGTCGGCGATGAAAATCTCCGAAACCATGCCGAGGTCGACGATGTTGCCGGTGAAATCCGGCCCGTTGACCGTCTTCAGACGCTCGGTGACGATTTCCTTGGTGACGGACATGGCAGTTTTTCCTTACGCAGCTTGCGCCTGAGATGCAGCTTGCACCTGAGATAATGCAGTTTCCGGACAGAACCAAGCCGTGGAGCAATGGCTGTCTTGGCGTGCCTGAAAAAAGCGGCGGGTCCTGTCGGATTTCATCCGCGCCAAACGTCTTCCAGATAATCGAGCGCCGATGCGGCCAACAATCAGGTCAAGCGACAGTCGTCAAACGATCGCGGCGACCTATTTCGGTGACCAGCACGGGCCGACAACCAGGAAAGGAGACCATCATGCTCGCAAACAGCAACGCAATGGCAAATCTGGCGGTAAGCGACCTGGCAAAGGCCAAGGCTTTCTACGAGGGAACGCTTGGCCTGCAACAGGTGCACGATGAGGGCGGCGAACTGATCGTCTACAAAAGTGGCGATACCACCCTCAACGTCTATCATTCCCAATTTGCCGGAACCAACAAGGCGACAGCGGTGACCTGGATGGTTGGCGACGGGATCGGCGATATCGTCAAGGCGCTGAAGTCGAAGGGCGTCGCCTTCGAGCACTATCAGATGCCGGGCCTGACACTGGAGGGCGATATCCACGTCGGTTACGGAATGAAGGTCGCCTGGTTCAAGGATCCAGACGGCAACATCCTGAACCTTGTGGACAGGTAGATTTCCTCACCTCACCTCGCCAGGCCAACCGCGAGGTAGGTGAGCGCCGAAATCAAAGCGGTGGCCGGCAGGGTGACGATCCAGGCAATGACGATATTGCCGGCAATGCCCCAGCGCACGGCCGAGACGCGGCGGGCGGCGCCGACGCCGATGATGGCGCCGGTGATCGTGTGCGTGGTCGATACGGGAACGCCGAGCCAGGTCGCGGCAAACAGCGTGATCGCCCCACCGGTCTCGGCGCAAAAACCCTGCATCGGGTTCAGCCGGGTGATCTTCGAGCCCATGGTGTGGACGATGCGCCAGCCGCCGAACAACGTACCGAGCGCCAGCGCCGTCTGACAGGTGAGCACGACCCACAGCGGCACATAGAAAGTCGCGCCGAGCATGCCTTGCGAATAGAGCAGCACGGCGATGATGCCCATGGTCTTCTGGGCGTCATTGCCGCCGTGCCCGAGGGAATAGAGCGAGGCGGAAAAGAACTGCATGACGCGGAAGGTGCTGTCGACCGCAAACGGTGTCTGGCGCACGAAGAGCCAGGAAACGGCAAGGATCAGGACAAGAGCCAGGATAAAGCCGGTCGCTGGCGACAAGACGATTGCCGCAACCGTCTTGCCAAGCCCTGTCCAGACGATGGCGCCCACGCCTGCCTTTGCCACACCGGCGCCGACCAGACCGCCAATCAGCGCGTGCGAGCTGCTCGACGGGATGCCGGCGATCCAGGTGACGATGTTCCAGACGATGGCGCCGACGAGCGCTGCAAAGATCACCGCCGGGGTGACGATGCTGACGTCGATGATACCCTTGCCCACGGTCTCGGCAACGTGGAGGCCGAAGAACATGAAGGCGATGAAATTGAAGAATGCCGCCCACAGCACCGCATATTGCGGCCGCAGCACGCGGGTGGAAACGATGGTGGCGATGGAATTGGCGGCATCGTGCAGGCCGTTGAGAAAGTCGAAGAACAGTGCGACGGCGACGAGGCCGGCCAGCACGGGAAAGGCAATGGTGGCTTCCATCACCTAGACATTCTCAATGACGATGCCGCTGATCTCGTTGGCGACGTCCTCGAAGCGGTCGACCACCTTTTCCAGCTGGCCATAAATCTCTGAGCCGATCATATAGGCCATCGGATCGCTGCTGCCGTGCTTCCTGAAGAGATCCTTCAGCCCTTGCTCATGCAGGTCGTCGGCCCGGCTTTCGACGCGCATTACCTCTTCGGCGATGGCGTTGAGGCGCACAGTATGCGTCGCGACCTTGCTGAGCAGCGGGATCGCCTCGGCCACCAGCTTGGCGGCGGCGACGATGACGCCACCCATTTCCTGCATCAGCGGATCGAACTCCTTGCGCTCGAACAGCTTCACCGTCTTGACCGTCTTGTGCATCATATCGATGGCATCATCCATCGACTGGATCAGGTCCTTGATGTCGCCGCGATCGAAGGGTGTGATGAAGGAGCGCCGCACCGCCAGCAGGACTTCCGCGGTGATCTGGTCGGCCTCATCTTCGAGATCGATGATTTTCTGGCACCAGAGGTCTATATCTCTGCCTTGGAGAAGCTGCTCCAGCGCCTCGGCGCCGCCGACCACGGTGCGGGAATGTCGTTCGAACAGGTCGAAGAAGCGATCTTCGCGCGGCAAAAGCTTGCGGAACCAGCCCAGCATGGTCGATCTCCCAGTTTCATCCACATAGCGCCGCATCGCGCCGCGGGAAACAGGTAGCCGGCTTAAAGGTGTGGATGCCGGGCAATTGTGCGTGGTGCTTGCGGTAGAGCACAATTTCCCCGACCTTGCAGCGAACGACCGGAAAGATCGCATGATCGACAAGCTGGAATTCTTCATCGCGCTCGCCAGGGAGGAGCATTTCGGCCGGGCGGCGGAGGTGTGCGGTGTCACCCAACCGACGCTCTCGGCCGGCATCAAGCAGTTGGAAGGCCAGCTTGGCGTCATGCTGGTTCTGCGCGGCTCACGCTTCCAGGGGCTGACGCCGGAGGGAAAACAGGTGCTGGTGTGGGCACGCCGCATCGTCGGCGACACCAGAACCATGCGCGAGGAAATGCGCGCGGCGCGCCACGGACTTTCCGGCCGTATCCGCATCGCCGCCATCCCGACGGCGCTCGCCATGCTGCCGCGGCTGACGACGCCGTTTCGCGAAAAGCATCCCGGCGTCACCTTTTCGGTGCTGTCGCGGACCTCGATCGAGGTGCTGTCGCTGCTCGGCAATTTCGACATCGATGCCGGGATCACCTATCTCGACAACGAGCCGCTGGGGCGGGTGACCAGCGTGCCGCTCTATGACGAGCGCTACCAACTGATCACCGCGATGGGAAATCCCTATTCCGACCGCGACAAAGTGACATGGGCGGAGCTCTCGAGCCTGCCGCTGTGTCTGTTGACGCCGGACATGCAGAACCGCCGCATCATCGATCAGCATCTGGCCGAAGCCGGCGTGCAGGTGCGACCGACGCTGGAATCCAATTCGATGATCGTGCTGTTTTCGCACATCCGCACCGGCAAATGGTCGTCGATCATGCCGCTCAACCTTGCGGAAACATTCGGCTTTTCCGAGCCGATCCGGGCCATTCCGATCATCGAGCCAGATGCCAGCCACACGGTCGGCCTGGTGGCGACACCGCGCGAACCGCACACACCTTTGGTCTCGGCGCTGCTGGACGAGGCAATGGCGCTGGCGGACGATTTCCACGCCAACCGTTCCGCTAGACAGAGTTAGCCAAACGGAACGATAGAAAATTTCTATCGTACAACGAAACCGCTTTATTGATTTCATAGGTTTTCTCTGGTTTCTTAAGCACTTAGCGATAAAGCGGCACGCGCATGTCGTTGTTCCAAAACAGCTTGATGCTCTTGGCCGATAGTATGGGTCGCTACGATAGGGAGGGCGCTGCATGACAATGCAGCCTGCAAGTACCGAGATTACGTCGCGCACGGCCGCGATCATCCAGGAGATGAAGGGCCTCGAAGGCCCATTGCTGCCGATCCTTCACGGCATCCAGGAAGAGTTCGGCCATGTGCCCAAGGATGCGCTGCCGGTCATCGCCGAGGCGCTGAACATTTCCAGGGCCGAGGTGCACGGCGTCGTCAGCTTTTATCATGATTACCGCAGCCACCCGGCAGGCAGGCATGTGCTGAAGCTCTGCCAGGCGGAATCCTGCCAGTCGATGGGTTCGGACGCCATCGCCGCCAAGCTGAAGCAATTGCTGGGCATCGGTTTCCATGAGACGACCCGCGACGGTTCGGTGACGCTGGAGCCGGTCTATTGTCTCGGCCTGTGCGCCTGTTCGCCCGCCGCAATGCTGGATGGCGAGGTGATCGGGCGGCTCGATGACGAGAAGCTCGACGAGATCGTTGCAGAGGTGCGCTCATGATCCCGCGTATCTACATTCCCGGCGATTCCGGTGCGCTGGCGCTTGGCGCCGAAAAGGTCGCCAAGGCGATCGCCGGCGAACTCGCCGAGCGCGGCATCGAAGCCAAGATCGTGCGCAACGGGTCGCGCGGCGCCTATTTCCTCGAGCCTATGGTCGAAGTCGCGACAGCCAATGGCCGCATCGCCTACGGGCCGGTCAAGCCGTCCGACGTCAAAAGCCTGTTCGACAGCGGCTTCCTCACCGGCGGCCACCACAAGCGCTGGCTGGGCACGCCGGACAAGATCCCCTTCCTGGCCAAGCAGACGCGGCTGACCTTCGCGCGCTGCGGCGTCACGGATCCGCTTTCGCTCGAATCCTACAAGAAGCATGGCGGGTTGAACGGACTGACGAACGCGCTGGCGCTGACGCCTGCCGCCATCGTCGCCCAGGTTACCGAGTCGGGCCTGCGCGGGCGCGGCGGCGCCGGCTTCCCGACCGGCATCAAATGGAAGACGGTGCTCGATACCGTTGGCGACCGTAAATACATCGTCTGCAACGCCGACGAGGGCGATTCGGGCACCTTCGCCGACCGCATGATCATGGAGGGCGATCCCTTCGTGCTGATCGAAGGCATGACGATCGCCGGTATAGCCACGGGCGCGACGAAGGGCTTCGTCTATGTCCGCTCGGAATATCCGCATGCGGTGGCGGTGATGAACAAGGCCGTCGAGATCGCCCGCAAGGCTGGCGTTCTTGGCGCCAGCGTGCTGGGCTCACCCTACGCTTTCGACATGGAGATCCGGGTCGGCGCCGGCGCCTATGTCTGCGGCGAGGAGACGGCGCTGCTCGATTCGCTCGAGGGCAAACGCGGCATGGTTCGGGCAAAGCCGCCACTGCCGGCGCATAAGGGGCTGTTCGGCAAGCCGACGGTGATCAACAACGTCATCTCGCTGGCCTCGGTGCCTGTCATCATGGACAAGGGTGCGGCCTACTACAAGGATTTCGGCATGGGCCGCTCGCGCGGCACGATCCCGATCCAGATCGCCGGCAACGTCAAATATGCCGGTCTGTTCGAAGCCGCTTTCGGCATGACGCTGGGCGAGATCGTCGACGAGATCGGCGGCGGCACGGCCACGGGGCGCCCCGTCAAGGCCGTGCAGGTCGGCGGGCCGCTCGGCGCCTATTTCCCGCGCGCGCTGTTCGACACGCCATTTGATTATGAAGCCTTCGCCGCCAAGGACGGGCTGATCGGCCATGCCGGCATCGTGGTGTTCGACGACACCGCCGACATGCTGAAACAGGCGCGCTTTGCCATGGAGTTCTGCGCCATCGAAAGCTGTGGCAAATGCACGCCCTGCCGCATCGGCTCGACGCGCGGGGTTGAGACCATCGACAGAATAGTTGCGGGCATTGAGCCGGAGAAAAACCTCGCTCTGGTCACCGACCTCTGCAACACGATGAAGTTCGGTTCGCTCTGCGCGCTGGGCGGCTTCACGCCCTACCCTGTGATGAGCTCGATCACCCATTTCCCCGACGACTTCAAGCCAGCGCCCGTGCGCGTGGCTGCCGAATAGGAGCTGGCAGATGAACATCAAGGCCGACTTCCCCTCCCTCGTCGAAGAGATCGACTACGGAACCCCCCAATCGAAGGCGCAGAAGCAGGTCACGCTGAACGTCGACGGGCGCAGCATCACCGTGCCGGAAGGCACCTCGATCATGCGTGCGGCCATGGAGGGCGGGGTCGAGATCCCGAAGCTTTGCGCCACCGACATGCTGGACTCCTTCGGTTCGTGCCGTGTCTGCCTTGTCGAGATCGAAGGACGTGGCGGCACGCCGGCGTCCTGCACGACGCCCGTCGGCGAAGGCATGATCGTGCGCACGCAGACCGAGCGGCTCGACGCCATTCGCCGAGGCGTCATGGAACTCTACGTCTCCGACCATCCGACCGGCTGGAACGAACAGGCCGGAACCGGCGCCAGCGAGTTCGATGCAGTGGCGAAGTCGATCGGCCTGATCGAGAACCGCTACGGCATCGAAGGTCGCAACCACGTCAAGCCGGAAGGTGGCGTGGCGCCCGGCCATGGCTCGCTGGCGGTCGACTACATCGCCCGCGACGAGTCCAACCCCTATTTCACCTATGATGCCTCGCAATGCATCGTCTGCTCGCGCTGCGTGCGGGCCTGCGAAGAGGTGCAGGGCACCTTCGCGCTGACCATCGAGGGACGAGGCTTCGAATCCCGGGTTTCGGCGGGGATGCACGAGGCGTTCATCGATTCGGAATGCGTGTCCTGCGGCGCCTGCGTCCAGGCCTGTCCAACCGATGCGCTGCGTGAGAAGACGGTGCTTGCCAAGGGCCTGCCGGAGCGCTCCGCCGTCACCACCTGTGCCTATTGCGGCGTCGGCTGCTCATTCAAGGCCGAGGTGAAGGGTGACGAAGTCGTTCGCATGATGCCCTATAAGGAGGGCAAGGCGAACCACGGCCATTCCTGCGTCAAAGGCCGTTTCGCCTATGGCTACGCCACCCACAAGGACCGCATCCTGTCGCCGATGATCCGGGAAAAGATCACCGATCCCTGGCGCGAGGTGAGCTGGGAAGAGGCTATCGCCCACACGGCCAAGGAGTTCCGCCGCATCCAGTATCAGTATGGACGCACTTCGATCGGCGGCATCACCTCGTCGCGCTGTACCAACGAGGAGACCTACCTCGTCCAGAAGATGGTGCGGCAGGGTTTTCGCAACAACAATGTCGATACCTGCGCACGCGTCTGCCATTCGCCGACGGGCTACGGGCTCGGCCAGACCTATGGCACCTCGGCCGGCACGCAGGATTTCGATTCCGTCGACTTCACCGACGTCGCCGTCATCATCGGCGCCAACCCGGCTTCCGCTCACCCGGTGTTCGCCTCGCGGCTGAAGAAGCGGCTGCGCCAGGGCGCCAAGCTGATCGTGCTCGATCCGCGCCGCACCGAGATGGTCAAGTCGGCCCATATCGAAGCGGATTACCACCTGCCGCTGAAGCCCGGCACCAATGTGGCCGTGCTGACGGCGCTGGCGCATGTGATCGTCACCGAGGGCCTGTTCGACGAAGCCTTCATCCGCGAACGCTGCGACTGGACGGAGTTCCAGGATTGGGCATCGTTCGTCGCCTTGCCGGAAAACAGCCCCGAAACCGTCGGCAAATTGTCCGGCGTCGATCCCGAGCTGATCCGGGGGGCCGCCCGCCTCTACGCCACCGGTGGCAACGGCGCGATCTATTACGGCCTCGGCGTGACGGAACACAGCCAGGGTTCGACCACGGTGATGGCAATCGCCAATCTCGCCATGGCCACCGGCAATATCGGCCGGCCCGGCGTCGGCGTGAACCCGCTGCGCGGCCAGAACAATGTGCAGGGCTCGTGCGACATGGGCTCCTTCCCGCACGAACTGCCCGGATATCGCCACATCTCCGGCGAAGCCGTGCGCGACATCTATGAGACCCTGTGGGGCGTGAAGCTGGACGACGAACCCGGCCTGCGCATCCCCAACATGCTCGACGCCGCCGTCGACGGCAGCTTCAAGGGCATCTACATCCAGGGCGAGGACATTCTGCAGTCCGATCCCGACACCAAGCATGTCGCCGCCGGCCTTGCCGCGATGGAATGCGTCGTCGTGCACGACCTCTTCCTCAACGAGACGGCGAACTACGCGCATGTCTTCCTGCCGGGCTCGACCTTCCTGGAGAAGGATGGCACCTTCACCAACGCCGAGCGCCGCATCAACATGGTGCGCAAGGTTCTTGAGCCGAAGGCGCGCTACGCCGATTGGGAGGCGACGCAGGAACTTGCCCGCGCGATCGGGCTGGACTGGAACTATCAGCATCCCTCGCAGATCATGGACGAGATCGCGATGACGACGCCGAGCTTCGCCGGCGTCTCCTTTGAGCTGCTCGACCGTGTCGGATCCGTGCAATGGCCCTGTAACGAGAAGGCACCGCTCGGCACCCCGATCATGCACATCGACGGGTTCGTGCGCGGCAAGGGCAAGTTCATCCGGACCGAATATGTGGCGACGGACGAAAGGACGGGGCCGCGCTTCCCGCTGCTGCTCACCACCGGCCGCATCCTGTCGCAGTACAATGTCGGCGCGCAGACCAGGCGCACCGACAACAGCATGTGGCACTCGGAGGACCGGCTAGAGATCCACCCGCACGATGCCGAGAACCGCGGCTTGCGCGACGGCGACTGGGTCCGGCTGACGAGCCGCTCGGGCGAAACGACGCTGCGCGCGCTGATCACCGACCGGGTGTCGCCCGGTGTGGTCTACACGACGTTCCACCATCCGGACACGCAGGCCAACGTCATCACCACCGACTTCTCGGACTGGGCGACGAACTGTCCGGAATACAAGGTGACGGCGGTGCAGGTCGGCGCCTCCAACGGACCGTCGGAATGGCAGCGCGACTATGACGAGCAGGCCAAGCAGAGCCGGCGCATCGCGAAGCTGGAAGCGGCGGAATAGCTTTTGGGAACCTCGCTTTCGATAAAATGAGGGCGACGTTGCAATGACGGAGGAACAAAGGTGACTCGAAAGGAAGCCTACGAAATGCTCCTTCGCCTTTGTGAGAAGCAAGGCGCCGATCTGGATCGCTTCCTAAGTGATATTCAGGGACATGCTGCCAAAGAGGATTTCGAAAAGCTTCGGAGCATCGTCGGCAAGATAATGGGCAACGGACACTACGAGGCGTTTGAAGCCATTGCCCATGATGTTCCCGAATTGGCGCCTGTTTGGATGAAGCGAACCTGATGCGTACCCGCCAGCCTCTCAGCCAAATTTCCCGCTTGGCGCATCGCGCCAGCGGCACGGCTGCTGCCGACCGCATGGTGCCGGAAGAGACGCCGGTGGCGTTCTCCTTTGCCGGCACCACCCACGCCGTGATGATGGCGAGCCCGGCCGACTTCGAGGATTTCGCGCTCGGCTTCTCGCTGACCGAAGGCATCATCTCGTTACCGGATGAGATCGAAGCGATCGAGGTCGAGGACCATGGCGCCGGCATCGACATCCAGATCCGGCTGAAGGACCGAGCCAACACTCGTTTTGAAGCGCGGCGGCGAAGGCTCGCCGGCCCGGTCGGCTGCGGGCTCTGCGGCATCGAATCGATCGAGGAAGCAATGCGCTCGGTCGATGCGGTTGGTGCTTCAAAGCTTACGCTTGATGCCGACGACATTGTCCGTTCGGTCAAGCTTCTGTCGAAAGTGCAGCCGCTGCACACCGAGACCGGAGCCGTGCACGCCGCCGGCTTCTATGTACCTGGCAAGGGCATCGTCATGGCGCGCGAAGATGTCGGCCGTCACAATGCGCTCGACAAGCTGGCCGGCGCGCTGGCCAAAGCCCGCATCGACGGCGCATCCGGTGCTGTCGTGGTGACATCCAGGGTTTCGGTTGAAATGGTGCAGAAGACGGCTTCTATCGGCTCGGCCTTCATCATCGCCGTCTCGGCGCCGACCGCACTTGCCATCCGCACGGCGCAAGAGGCCGGCATGACGCTGGTGGCGCTGGTTCGCGGCGACGATTTTGATATTTTCACCCACCCCGACCGGGTGGTTTGCGGAGTTGCCAAGCATGTCGCATGACGAAGAACACATTATGAGCACCGCCGACAAGCTGGTGCGCATGGCAAACCAGATCGCCGATTTCTTCCATTCCAAGCCGCGCGAGGAAGGCATTGCCGGCGTCGCCGAGCACATCAACAAGTTCTGGGAGCCGAGGATGCGGCGGCAGTTCTTCGAAATGCTGGACGACGGCACCGGGAACTTCAACGAGTTGGTGGTGGCCGCCTCCGCCAGGATCAGGCGGCCGATCACGCCGGCTGCGGCCGACCTCAAACTCGGACTCGAGCCCTCCCCTGCCGATGTCGCCGCCTCGCAGGAATAGTCGCCAAGCCGCGCCGGCTTATATTCTCCATCGCTAAAGTTTAGCTGCGGCAATCTGCGCTGTTCTGCTATGGTTTGACGACCAGAAATCGTCAGGCCGGGGTGGAAATCTCGTGAGGCCGATCGAGACGCGATACGCCCGTAGCGGCGATGTGCGGATCGCCTATCAGGTGGTCGGGCAGGGATCGTTCGATCTCGTCTTCGTGCCGGGTTTCATTTCCAACCTCGACCTGCACTGGGAAGACGAGGGCTATACCAGGCTCTTGAAGCGGCTTTCGGCATTCTCGCGGCTGATCCTGTTCGACAAGCGCGGCACCGGTCTTTCCGACCGCGTCGACGCGCATAACCTGCCCAGTCTCGAAACGCGGATGGACGATGTGCGCGCGGTTATGGACGCCGCCGGCAGCGGCCGTGCAGCCCTGCTCGGCTCCTCCGAAGGCGCGCCGATGGCGATGCTGTTCGCCGCCACCTATCCGGAGCGGACGCGAGCTCTGGCGCTCTATGGCGGCTATGCGCATTTCCACAAATGGGTGATGTCGCGCGAACGCCTCGACGCTTTCATCGAGATGGCGGAGACAGCCTGGGGCACCGGCGCCACGCTGCCCCATTTCGCGCCGAGCCGGGTCGACGACGCGCATTTCGCTCAGTGGTGGGCACGTTTCGAACGATTATCGGCGAGCCCGACTTCGGCGGCGGCGCTGTGGCGCATGAACGCCGACGTCGACATCCGCCATATCCTGAGCGTGATCAGCGCGCCGACGCTTGTGATACATCGCCGCAACGATGCGCGGGTCGACCCCGATGCCAGCCGCTTCCTTGCGCAAAAGATTCCCGATGCCCGGCTCGTCGAGATTCCGGGACGCGATCATCCGATCTGGACCGGCGATGTCGATGGGGTGGCCGACTTGATCGAGGAATTCCTGACCGGCGAGCGCGCCGTAGGCGAAGTGGACCGTGTGCTGGCGGCGCTGCTGGTGACACGCATCTACGACACGGCGCGGCTCGGCGACCGCATGTGGAGCGAACGCAGCCAACGCTTTCAGGAAACCTGGCAGCTGCTGGTCGGGCGCCATGGCGGGCGCTCTGTGGGCCTGCAGGGCGAGTTGATGATTTCGCGCTTCGATGGCCCGGCACGCGCCATTCGCTGCGCGGCGGCGCTGCGCGAGGCGGCGCAGGAAATCGGCGTGGCAAGCGCGCAAGGGGCGCATGTCGGCGAGATCGAAGTGCGCGGTCCGCCCGTTGGGATGACGGCGCGGGTGGCGATGCAACTAGCCGCCCATGCCGGCCGCGGCGACATTATCGCGTCGCGTCTGATCGCCGATCTAGCGGCTGGGTCGGGCCTGCATTTCACCGACGCCGGGCGCATCAGCGTCGACGAGTTGGAGGAGCCGTTGGCGCTGGTCCATGCGACGTCCGAACAACACCTGGAACCCGCCTGCCGGCCCAAACCCAAGGCTGCCGAGCCTGCCGCATTGACGGCGCGCGAAACCGAGGTGGTGAGCCTCGTCGCCGACGGCAAGAGCAATGCCGCGATCGCCGCCGAATTGAGGCTGAGCGAACACACGGTCAAGCGCCATGTCGCCAACATACTGCTCAAGCTGGACCTGCCGTCGCGGGCGGCGGCGGCGGCGTTCTCAGTCAGGCACCCTGGCCCGCACGGGCCATGAGAGCCATGGCGCTTTCGGGCGAAGCGGCCAAGGGCGGCTAGGCGCTATCAATTCTCCCATGCAGGCCAGGCGGATGTCGCCGGAAAGGTGCTGCGAACGGAGGAGGAAATGCTGACGTCGAACCAAACACTCAAATCGCTTGTGATAGCGGCAGGCATTGGAGCGCTGTTCGCCATCGCTCCGGCAAAGGCCGAGGATGCGTCCGCGGCGGCGACCTACAAGGACATTGAGGCGACGCTCGGCTCGGTGCCGGACATGTTCAAGACGTTGCCGGATGTGGCCGTCGCCGGCGCCTGGGCCGAGATCAAGGGCGTGCAGCTCAACCCGAAGACGGCGCTTGACGGCAAGACCAAGGAACTGCTGGGCCTCGCCGTCGCAGCACAAATCCCGTGCCAGTATTGCATCTATTTCCACACCGAGGCGGCCAGGCTCAACGGCGCCAGCGACGAGGAGATCAAGGAGGCGGTGGCGATGTCCGCGATCGTGCGCCACTGGTCGACGATGCTCAACGGCAGCCAGGTCGATCTGACGACCTTCAAGAAGCAGGCCGACGACGTGTTCGCGGCCGTCAAGGCGAAGTCGCAGTAAAAACCACTGCCTGGCGACAAGCGCCGGGCAGCACTTCGACCATCAACCGCCCGGAAGACGGGCCAATGGAGAATGACATGCTGACCAAGACCCAAACAGTGGATGGCGCGGCGATCAAGAAGGCCATCGAAACCCGTGATGGAAAGATGCTGTCGAGCTTCTACGCCGACGACGCGCTGGTGCGGGTGATCGACCGCAACAACCCGCCGAGCAAGCCGCGTGAAATCCGCGGGCGCGCCGCGATCACCACATTCTGGGACGACATCTGCAGCCGCGCGATGACCCACAAGGTCGATACCACCATCGCCGACGGCGACAGTCTCGCCTTCACCCAGGCCTGCGCCTATCCGGACGGCACCAAGGTGTTCTGCGCGGCGATGCTGGAGCTGAAGGACGGGCGGATCGCAAGGCAGACCGTCGTGCAGGCCTGGGACGAGTAGACCAACAGCCGGTGGATCAATCGCGGCCTGGGCCGCAAAGCTGGAGGAGAAGACGATGTTCAGCGCCAGATGGCAGATCGACGCCAAGTTCGGGCACAAGCAGACCGTGCTCGACCTGTTGAAGAAATGGGAACGCGAGATCGGCTCGCAGGTCGGCCTCGACGAGCTGGAATTCCAGATCATGACCGGTTCGATCGGCGCGCGGGAGGCGACGGTCGAGTCCCATCACCAGGTCGAAAGCCTGGCCCAGTTGGAGGCGTTCTTCGCCAAGATCGGCAAGATCGACGGGCATGCAAAATGGGGCAAGGAGATCGAGCCCTATGTCGTGTCGGGCACCAGCCTGTGGAATATTTATCGCGTTGTGGAGTAGCGACTCTTCTCCCCGTGAACGGGGAGAAGAGAAAATAGCCACGCCCGGCCCTACGCAGGCTCCGGGCGTTCGAAGCTCGAAAAGCCAAGCAATTGGCTTTTCGTCCGCTACGCGGACCACCTCTCACCCATGCGCAACCATCACATGGCGCACGGCGGTATAATCCTCGAGCGCATATAGCGACATGTCCTTGCCGTAGCCGGACTGCTTCAACCCGCCATGCGGCATCTCGTTGGTCAGCATGAAGTGGGTGTTGATCCAGGTGCAGCCATATTGCAGGCGGGCGGCCGTCGCCATGGCGCGCGACACGTCCTTGGTCCATACGGATGACGCCAGGCCGTAGTCGCTGTCGTTGGCCCAGTTCACCGCCTCGTCGACTTCCGAAAAACGGGTGATCGAGACGACCGGTCCGAACACTTCGCGGCGCACGATCTCGTCTTCCTGCAGGGCGCCGGCAACGACAGTCGGCTGGTAGTAGAAACCAGATCCCTCGCCCGGCTTGCCGCCGGTGGTGATCTCGATGTGCTTCAGTTCCGAGGCGCGCTCGACGAAGCTGGACACGCGGTCGCGCTGACGGCGCGAGATCAGCGGACCGATCTCGTTTTCGGTGTCGTCGGGACGGTTGTATTTGATGGTCGAGACGGCCGAGGAGAGATCGGCGACGAGCTTGTCATAGATCTTCCTGCCGGCGTAGATGCGGCAGGCGGCGGTGCAGTCCTGGCCGGCATTGTAATAGCCGAAGGCGCGCAGCCCGTTGACCACGGCGCCAAGATCGGCGTCGTCGAAGACGATGACCGGCGCCTTGCCGCCGAGTTCGAGATGCGTGCGCTTGACCGACTTGGCAGCTGCCTGCAGCACCTTCTTGCCGGTGGCGACATCGCCGGTGATCGAGATCATGTTGACCTTGGGATGGTTGATCAGCGTGTTGCCGACGCTGTCGCCGCGGCCGAGCACGACATTGACCACGCCTTCGGGCAAGATGTCCGCAAGGATTTTCGCCAGCTTCAGCGCCGTCAGCGGTGTCTGCTCGGACGGTTTGAAGACGACGGTGTTGCCGCCGGCGATCGCCGGCGCCAGCTTCCAGGCCATCATCATCAGCGGATAGTTCCACGGCGCGATGGAAGCGACGATGCCGATGGCGTCGCGGCGGACCATCGAAGTATGGCCGGGAATGTATTCGCCGGCGACGACGCCCGGCATCGAACGGACGGCTCCGGCGAAGAAGCGGTAGCAGTCGACGATCGCCGGGATTTCGTCATTGAGCACGGCGTTGATCGGCTTGCCGCAATTGAGCGCCTCGAGCGTGGCGAATTCCTTGGCATCGGCCTCGATGCGGTCGGCGATCTTCAGCAAATAGCCGGAGCGCTGCGCCGGCGTGGTGCGCGACCACAAGACGAACGCTTGTTCGGCGGCAGTGATCGCCGCCTCAATCTGTGCCTGGCTGGCCTCGGGCAGGCTGAGGATGGTCGCCCCGGTCTTTGGATTGAGGATCGGCTCCTCGGTTTCGGTGCCCTTCTCGAATCTCGAGCCGATCAGCATCTGGGTGTCCATAAGGTTTCTCCTTAACAGGAGCGAGTAGCGAGTAGCGAATAGCGAGTAGGGTTTGACTGTCGATCTTCCCTATTCGCTATTCGTCACTCCCTATTCGCTGATTTCATTTTCCACTGCCCGCAATCTGGTCGCCGTCGCGGGTGAGGTAATAGGCGGCAAGGATCGGCAGCAGCGTCACCAGCACCACGACCATGGCGACGACATTGGTCACCGGGCGCTGGCGCGGACGGATCAGCTCTTCCAGCATCCAGATCGGCAATGTCTGCTGCTGGCCGGCGGTGAAGGTGGTGACGATGACCTCGTCGAAGGACAGCGCGAAGGCCAGCATGCCGCCGGCAAGCAGCGCCGTGGCAATGTTGGGCAGCACGACATGTCGGAAGGTCTGAAAACCGTCGGCGCCGAGATCCATCGACGCCTCGATCATCGATCCGGAGGTGCGGCGAAAGCGGGCGACGGCATTGTTGTAGACGACGACGACGCAGAAGGTGGCGTGGCCGAGCACGATCGTCCAGAACGAGAACGGGATATCTGCCAGCGAAAAGGCCGAGCGCAGCGCGATGCCGGTGATGATGCCGGGCAGCGCGATCGGCAGGATGACCAGCAGCGAGATGGTTTCGCGGCCGAAGAATTTTGTCCGCGAAACCGCCGCCGAACAGAGCGTGCCGAGGACGAGCGCGATCGCCGTCGAGATCGCGGCAACCCTGACCGACAGCGACAATGCCTGCCAGACATCCGGCCGGTTCCAGGTGACGGCGAACCATTGCGTCGTCAGTCCTGGCGGCGGCCAGACGAAGCTCTTCTCCTCGGTGGTGAAGGCGTAGACGAAGATCAGCAGGATCGGCAGATGCAGGAACAGCAGGCCGCAGGCGGCGGCGATCTTCAGGCCGAGCGGCGCCGACTGGGAACCATCAGAGCGCATCGAAGGCCCCCATGCGCTTGGCGCCCCAGAGATAGAAGCCCATGATGACGATCGGCACCACGGTGAAGGCGGCGGCGAGCGGGATGTTGCCGGCCGTGCCTTGCTGCGAATAGACGGCTTGGCCGATGAACAGCCGCGAGGTGCCGATGATCTGCGGGATGATATAGTCGCCGAGCGTCAGCGAGAAGGTGAAGATCGAACCGGCGACGATGCCCGGCAGCGCCAGCGGGAACAGCACGTTGCGGAAGGTCTGGCCGGGCGAAGCGCCCAAATCGGACGAGGCCTCGACGAGATTGCCGGGCACGCGCTCGAGCGCCGCCTGTACCGGCAGGATCATGAACGGTAGCCAGACATAGACGAAGACGATGAAAGTGCCGGTGAACGATACCGACAGCGAATTGCCGCCGACGATCGGCAGCGACAGCCAGGCGTCGAGCACCCACAACAAATGCAGCTTGGCGAGGAGCCAGGTGAGGATGCCTTCCTTGGCCAGGATGAGCTTCCAGGCGTAGATCTTGACCAGATAGCTCGACCACAGCGGCAGCATGATGCCGAGATAGAACAAGGCCTTCCAGCGACCGCGCGCATAGCGCGCCGCGTAGTAGGCGATGGGGAAAGCGATGACGGCCGAGGCCAGCGTGACCAGAGCCGCCATCGTCACCGTGCGCAGGATGATATCGAGATTGGCGGCCTGGAACAGGTCACCATAGGTCTTGAGCGTGAACTCACGGTTGATGAGACCGGAAAACTCGTCGATGGAGAAAAAGCTCTGCGCCAGGAGCGCAAACAGCGAGCCGATATAGACGATGCCCAGCCAAAGCACCGGCGGCAGCAGCATGAGCAACAGCAGGACCTTCGGCTTGCGCCAGAAAAGGTCCGACAGCGCGCCACGCAGGCCGCCGCTGCCCGGCAGGATGGCGGGCGCGGGATTGGAGCTGAGCGCGGCGGTCGTCATGATGGAGCTCTGTACTCATGGAGGATGTATGAGAGGCCGAGATCCTTCACACCCCCCTCTGTCCTGCCGGACATCTCCCCCGCAAGGGGGGAGATCAGCAGCTTGTCCGCCTCACCGGCTCTGCAGCGTTGGAAGCTGGCGAAGCCAGTGGTAACAGCCAATCTCCCCCCTTGCGGGGGAGATGTCCGGCAGGACAGAGGGGGGTGCAATGCGCAAACCTTCATCATGCCGGCTCGTCCATCAGATGCAGGTGCTCGCGGTTGAAAGTCAGCACGACCGCCTCGCCTTCCCCAGGCAAGGCCGTGCCGGCCGGCACGATGGCGTGCAGTCGAAGGCCGTCGGCGTCGAGCGCCAGTTTTGTCGTGGCGCCGAGATAGTTGGTCGAGACGAGGCGGGCGGACACGCCTTCACCACTTGTGCCCCCGCTGGCCGCGCGGCCGACGCGAATGGATTCAGGGCGGAGACTCCCCCAGCGATGCTGGCCGGAATAACGCTGGACGAAATCCGGTGGCAGTACATTCGATGAGCCGACAAAATCGGCAACAAAACGCGTCTTCGGCCGCTGGTAGATATCCTCCGGCGTGCCGATCTGCATGATCTTGCCGTCGTTGAAAACGGCGACGCGGTCGGCCATCGACAGTGCTTCGCCCTGGTCGTGGGTGACGAAGACGAAGGTGATGCCGAGCGCCTTCTGCAGCGACTTCAGCTCCTCCTGCATGTTCTCGCGCAATTTGAGGTCGAGCGCGCCGAGCGGCTCGTCGAGCAGCAGCACCTTTGGCTGGTTGACCAGCGCACGGGCGAGCGCGACGCGCTGGCGCTGGCCGCCGGAAAGCTGGCCGGGGCGGCGGGCGCCATAGCCGGGCAGCCGCACCAGTGACAGCGCCTCTTCCGCCGCCTTGTGCCGCTGAACCTTGCCGACGCCCTTGACCATCAGCCCGTAGGCGACGTTGTCGAGCACGTTCAGATGCGGGAACAGCGCATAGTCCTGAAACACGGTGTTGACGTTGCGGCGATAGGGCGGAACGCCCTCGGCGCGTTCGCCGAAGATCGAGATCGAGCCCGATGTCGGCTGCTCGAAGCCGGCGATGAGGCGCAGGCAAGTGGTCTTGCCGGAACCGGACGGCCCGAGCATGGCGAAGAATTCCCCCGGCGCGATATCGAGATCGACCGCGTCGACGGCGCGCACGCTGCCGAAATGGCGCGAGGCTTTCTGGAAGGAGACGGCGGAGGTCATGGGCTGTCAGTCCGTTGCCGGTTTGGTGTGCTGATGTCGCGCGACGTCCTACCTCCCCCCTTATGGAGAGGTCGCGGCGAAGCCGCGGGTGGGGGTGCCTCGAAAAACGCCGAGCCGACCCCACCCCGACGCTATGCGTCGACCCTCCCCACGAGAGGGAGGGTAAGAAAAATCACCGCCCGCCGATGACGCCGATATAGTCCGACACCCAGCGGTAGTAGGGCACGCACTGGTCGTTCTGGGTGGTGCATTTCGACACCGGCGTCTTCCAGAACTTGATCTTGTCGAAATTCTCGTAGCCGTTGGTCTTGCAGCCTTCGTCGGTCAAAAGCTCGTTGCCCTTGCAGGCGGCGGGCACGACGGGCAGCGAACCGAACCAGGCCGAGACATCGCCCTGCACCTTGGGCGACAGCGAATGTTCCATCCACATATAGGCGCAGTTTGGGTTGGCCGAATCGGCTTCCATCATCGTGGTGTCGGCCCAACCGGTGGCGCCCTCCTCCGGGATGGTGGACGCGACCGGCTTCTTGGCGGCGACCAGCGTGTTGACCTGATACGGCCACGAGCCGGAAGCGACGACGCCTTCGTTCTGGAAATCGTCGACCTGAATGGCGGCGTCGTGCCAATAGCGGCCGACCAGCGTGCGCTGGACGCGCAGCAATTCCAGCGCAGCCTTGTACTGATCCTCGTTCAGTTCGTAGGGGTCCTTGATGCCGAGTTCCGGCTTGTGGAACATCAGATAGTTGGCGGCATCCGCGATGTGGATCGGCCCGTCATAGGCTTGGACGCGGCCCTTGTTGGACTTGCCGTCAGGCAGCTTCATTTCCTCGAAGACGATGTTCCAGCTCTTGGGAGCCTCCTTGAACACGTCGGTGTTGTACATGAGGACGTTCGGGCCCCACTGGTAAGGAACGCCGTAATGGGCGCCGCCGACGGTGAACCACGGCGCGTCCTTGAGGCGCTCGTCGACCGTCTTCCAGCTCGGGATGAGATCGGTGTTGATCGGCTGCACGCGCTTGCCGGCAACGAGGCGCAGCGAGGCATCGCCTGAAGCGGTGACGAGGTCGAAGCCGCCCTCATTCATCAGCGAGACCATCTCGTCGGAGGTGTTGGCGGTCTTGACGTTGACCTTGCAGCCGGTCTCCTTCTCGAAGGAGGTCACCCAGTCATAGCCCTTGTCGGTTTCGCCGCGCTCGATATAGCCCGGCCAGGCAACGATGTTGACCTGGCCTTCGCCCTTGCCAAGTTCCTTGACCTGGGCGACGGCCTGACCGGAAAAGGTCAGCGCGACCGTCAGAGCAGTGCATGACTTCAGGAATGAATTCATTGTCGATCTCCCATTTAGGCGCCTGACCCTGAAAGCCGGTTTCGGTCTTCGCTAGGGGTCACGCGCGGACTGAAAACTGTCAGTTCGTCCGTTGGGCTTGATGCCGCTCTGATGGCGGCTTTGGTCCCTGGACCGAAAGTGCTTTGAAAACTCCGGTTTCGCAAATTCATTTATCAGAAGGGCGATATCGGTTTTTCCGATAGGTGGGCAGTCGATCTCTCAGGGACGCTGGCGGACCGTCCGTTGCGACTGGGCAAGGCCGATGAAATCGCGCGCCGCCTGCGGCAGACCGGAGCCGCGCCGCCAGACCATGCCGACCTGGACCACCGGCAAGGAGCCGGAAATGTCGCGCGATTCGATGCGGTCGCCTTCCAGCGACCAGGGCCGGTAGACGAGGTCGGGCAGCAGCGCCACACCGGCGCCGGTGGCGACCAGACTGCGCACGGCCTCCACGGAACGGGTGCGGAAGGCGACATGCGGCTTGGCGCCGATCGCCGTCAGCAGCTTGCCGGTATTCTCCTCGATCTCGTCGACGGTCAGCATGATCAGCGTTTCGGAGGCAATGTCGCCAATGCCGATGATGTCGGCGCCGACGAGCGGATGACCGAGCGGCAGCCACAGCCGATAGGCCGAGACTTCGAGGATTTCCGACTGCAACGCGGTGCGGTCGCGCAAATTGGAGGTGACCATGACGGCAATGTCGAGCTTGCCGCCGATCAGGAGGTGTTCGAGATAATCGCCATTGTCCTCGATGGCAGAGACCTCGACGCCGGGATAGGCGCGGCGGTAGCGGGCGAGCAGATCCGACAGCACATAGCCGGCGACCAGTGAGGTGACGCCGAGCTGCAGCCGGCCGGCCGCCACCGTCTGCTCGCCCGAGAAAGAGCGGCGCGCGTCGGAAACGTCCGCGAGAATCTTCGTCGCGTGGCGCAGGAACTGGTGGCCCTTGTGGGTGATGTTGAGGCCACGCGGATGGCGTTCGAACAGTTCGACGCCGAGATCGCTTTCGAGCTCCTTGATCGCTTCGGTGACCGACGATTGCGAGATTGACAGGTTCTGCGCGGCGCCCGAGACCGTGCCTTGCTCGGCGACGGCGATGAAGAACTGCAACTGGCGGATGGTGAAAGCCATGGCCGGACTAAACACGGCGGACGCGATGCTGGGAAGTGGCAACCGGCGAACACTTGACGGCTTCGCCAATCGTAACTAACTAAGTTACATGAAGCGCAACAGCCGACTGTCCTCGACCTTGCACATTCTCGTCCACATGGCCGAGAAGCCCGAACAGGCGCTGACCTCCGAGCAGCTTGCCACCTTCATCCACACCAATCCGGTTGTGGTCCGTCGCACCATCGCAGGCTTGCGCGATGCCGGCATCGTCACCTCGTCGCGCGGGCACGGTGGCGGCTGGCTGCTCGGGCGGGCGCCCGAGAAAATATCCTTGGCCGAGATCAGCGTCGCCCTTGGCGAGACGCTGCTGCCGTTCAGCACCGAGCCGGAAAGCCCCGGCTGCCTCGTCGAGCAGGCGGTGATCGCCGTGCTCGACGATTTTCGCATCGCCGCCGAAAAGCTGCTGGCGGAGAAACTGAGCCGCATCACGCTGGCCGACCTGACCGCCGATTTCCGCCGCCGTTTTGACCTCATTGGAGTCTCCAGCCATGCAGTATGATCTTGCCGTCGTCGGCGGCAGCTTTGCCGGCCTGTCCGCCGCCATCCAGGTGGCGCGCGCAGGACGCAAGGTGCTGGTGATCGACGCCGGCCAGCCGCGCAACCGCTTTGCCGAGCATTCGCACGGCTTCCTCGGACATGACGGGCGCGCGCCCGGCGCAATCCTGGATGACGCAAGGCGGCAGCTGCTGGCCTATCCGACAGCCAGGGTTGTCGACAGGCGTGCGGACAAGGCCGTTGCTGCTGACAGCAGCGATTTCGAAATCGCCACCGACGGCGGCGAGACATTCGGCGCCACACGGCCGGTGCTGGCCACCGGGGTGCGCGATATCCTGCCGGAGGTTGCCGGTCTTGCCGAGCTCTGGGGCAGAAAAGTGCTGCACTGCCCCTATTGCCACGGCTACGAGGTTTCCGGCGGGCCGCTCGGCGTGCTCGCAACCGGCCCGATGTCCCTGCATCAGGCGCAATTGATCGCCGATTGGGGCGATGTCACGCTGTTCGGCAACGGCCTGTTCGAGCCTGACACAGAGCAGATGCGCGCGCTGGAGAGCCGAAAGGTGCGGTTTGAGCCCACCAGCGTTGCCGAGCTGCGGGAAGACGGCTCCGGCGGGTTGATCGTCCACCTCGACGATAGCCGAAAGGCCGGCGTCAGGGCGATGTTCACCGCACCGCGCAACACCATGGCCAGCCCGCTGGCCGAACAGCTCGGCTGCGGCTTCACCGAAGGCCTTCTCGGTCCGATAATCACCGTCGATGACAGGCAGCAGACGACCGTGCCCGGCGTCTACGCCGCCGGCGACGCGGCACGTTCGATGCACAACATCGCCTTTGCGGTATCGGCTGGCACCTTTGCGGGCGTCTGCGCCCACCAGTCGCTGGTGTTTAGCTAAAACCCGGCTTCCTCGTCGGCGATGCTAAGCCGCGCGCCGGCCTGCGCAAGGGCGGCGGCCAGGTCGTGCGGCGGCGAGCGATCGGTGGCGAGTTCGGAAAAGCTGTCGAAGCCGCAGACCTGGACCAGACCAAGACGGCCGAATTTCGAGTGATCGGTGATGACCAGGGACCGCTGGCCGCGCGACAGCACCATGCGGGCGAACTCGGCTTCATCCAGATCAAAATCCATGACGCCCATCACCGCGTCGACGCCGCCGGTGGAAATGATGGCGTGGCTGACCGAAAAACGACTGACAAAATCGATTGCCGAGGCGCCGAAAGCAGCGCCGGAATCGCTGCGCAGCTCGCCGCCCGCCATATAGACCTTGTTGCCGTTGATGGTGGCCAGCGTGCGGGCAATATCCGAGGAATTGGTGACGACCGTCAGGCGCCGGTGGCCAAGCAGTTCACGCGCAAGGAACGAGGTCGTCGTGCCGGTGTCGAGCATGATCGATTCGCCGTCGCGTATGGTGGCGGCGACCATGCGGGCAATGACGCGCTTGGCGTCGGCGTTCTCACGCATACGCCGCTCGAACGGCGCTTCGCCGATCATCGACGGCAGGCCGATGGCGCCATGCATCTTGAGGACAGAGCCATCACCAGTCAGTGGCTTGACGTCGCGGCGCACTGTCTCGAGCGACACGCCCAGCCGGTCGGCCAGACTGGCGATGGTGACGGTGCCCTCTTCCTGCAGGAGACGCAGGATCTCGCCGTGTCGTTTGGACTGGGCCATCTGGTTTCCCGAACTGATGCTCCTGACCGATTCTAAGGTAATTCAAGTGCTTTTAAAGGAACTACCTTATGCTTTCGGGCAAAATACCCAAAAAAAGTCACACCTTTTTATTGACAAGCGGGCAACCCGGGCGTGAAATCAAAGACATCAACAGGCTTCAGATCTGCGACTGGGGGCAGAGCCGCAACTCAGTGGTCAGGCCGTTTGGAACGTGCCTGTACAAGGAATTTTCAGATCCGCGGGGGCGGATGCCGGGCTCAAAAACCTGGCCAAGGGGCTCGTCGGTGCGGTGCGGGATACCGATCCTGGCGTCCCGCACCGACGAGAGTATTTACGTTTCTCCCCGCCGTCGTTGCGCTGTTCACGGCGCCTTGTCGAAGCCCAGCAAACCAGGGATGATTCCGTGACCGCCGAAGATCGCATCCGCGCCCTGCCCTGCTGGACCGGTGGCATCGAGATCGCACCGCTGCCCGGCGGCCTGAGCAACGCGAATTATGTGGTCACGGACGCGGCCGGACGACATGTCGTGCGCTTCGGCAAGGACTATCCGTTCCACCATGTCTTTCGCGAGCGCGAGGTTATGACCGCGCGGGCGGCGCATGCCGCCGGTTTCGCGCCAGCCGTCCACCATGCCGAACCGGGCATACTGGTAACGGAATTTCTCGGTGCGAAAACCTATCTGGCGGAAGACGTGCGCGCCAATCTCGGCCGCGTCGCGGCTCTGATGCGCGCCTTCCACCGGGAGATGCCCAATCACGTTTCCGGCGCCGGCTTCATGTTCTGGGTGTTCCATGTCATCCGCGACTATGCGCGCACGCTTGAAGAGGGCGGGAGCCGCAAGCGCAGCGACTTGCCGCGCCTTTTGACACTGGCCGACGAACTGGAGCGCGCGCAGAAGCTGCTGCCGATCGTCTTTGGCCACAATGATCTGCTGCCGGCCAACATTCTCGATGACGGCAACAGGCTGTGGCTGATCGACTTCGAATATGCCGGTTTCAACACGGCGATGTTCGACCTCGCAGGCGCCGCCTCCAACGCCGGCATGAGCGACGAGGAATCCTTCGCCTTCCTGACAGCCTACTTCATGAAGGAGCCGGACGATGCGATCCGCCGTTCGCACGCGGCCATGCAATGCGCCTCGCTGCTGCGCGAGGCGATGTGGAGCATGGTCTCCGAGCTCTATCTCGACGCGCCAGGCATCGACTACGTCGCCTACACCGAGGAAAACCTCGTCCGGCTCGACGCGGCACTTGAAAACTACCGGACAAAATACGGGATACAGAAATCATGACATTGCCGAGCCAGGCCGCCATCGTCGTCATCGGCGGCGGCATCATCGGCTGTTCGACGGCCTATCATCTGGCGCGCGACCATAAGGCTGACGTGGTGCTGCTGGAGCAGGGCAAGCTGACCTCGGGTTCGACCTGGCATGCGGCCGGCCTTGTCGGGCAATTGCGCTCGTCGGCGTCTATCACCCGCGTGCTGAAATACTCCGTCGACCTCTACAAGGGACTGGAGGCCGAGACCGGTCTCGCCACCGGCTGGAAGATGACCGGCTGCCTCAGGCTCGCCACCAATGCCGACCGCTGGACGGAGTACAAAAGGCTGGCGACAACAGCAAAAAGCTTCGGCATGGACATGCAATTGCTGTCGCCGGACGAGGTGAAAAGAATGTGGCCGCTGCTGGAGACCGGCGATCTCGTCGGCGCCTCCTGGCTGCCGACCGATGGCCAGGCGAGCCCCTCCGACATCACGCAGTCGCTGGCCAAGGGCGCGCGCATGCATGGCGCCAAACTGTTCGAGGATGTCCGTGTCACCGGCTTCGAAATGAAGGACGGCCGCATCACGGCGGTGAAGACCAGCAAGGGCGACATCGCCTGCGACAAGGTGGTCAACTGTGCGGGCCAATGGGCGCGGCAAGTGGGGGCCATGGCCGGCATCAACGTGCCGCTTCAGCCGGTGAAGCACCAGTACATCATCACCGAGAAGATCGACGGTCTGGCGACCGACGCGCCGACCATCCGCGACCCTGACCGACGCACCTATTTCAAGGAGGAAGTCGGCGGGCTGGTGATGGGCGGCTATGAGCCGAACCCGCAGGCCTGGGCGACTGGTCTCCCCGGCGGCGACGTACCCAATGATTGGGAGTTCAGGCTGTTCGACGACGACTACGACCATTTCGAGCAGCACATGAGCCAAGCGATCGCGCGCGTGCCGGCGCTGGAAACCGTCGGCGTCAAGCAGATGATCAACGGGCCGGAGAGTTTTACGCCGGACGGCAATTTCATTCTCGGCACAGCGCCCGAATGTGCCAACATGTTCGTCGGCGCCGGCTTCAACGCCTTCGGCATCGCCTCGGGCGGCGGCGCCGGCTGGGTGCTGGCGCAGTGGGTGGTCGACGGCGAAGCACCGCTCGACCTTTGGGTGGTCGACATCAGGCGCTTTTCCAACCTGCACCGCGACCGTCAGTGGGTCCGCGACCGCACGCTGGAGGCCTATGGCAAGCACTATACGATCGGCTTCCCGCATGAGGAGTATGCCAGCGGGAGGCCCCGTATCCTCTCGCCGCTCTACGACAGGCTGAAACAGCAAAATGCTGTGTTCGGCTCGAAGCTCGGCTGGGAGCGGCCGAACTGGTTCGCGCCCGAAGGCGTCGAGCCGCAGGACATCTATTCGATGGGCCAGCAGAACTGGTTCGCGGCGGTCGGCGACGAACACCGTCATGTGCGCGAAAAGGTTGGCATATTCGATCAATCCTCCTTCGCCAAATACGAGTTGAGCGGGCCCGATGCGCTGAAGGCGCTGGACTGGATCTGCGCCAACGACGTCAGCAAACCGGTCGGCCGGCTGACCTACACGCAGCTTCTCAACACGCGCGGCGGTATCGAGGCTGATCTCACTGTGGCGAGGCTGGCCGAGGAGAAATTCTACATCGTCACCGGCACAGGTTTCCGCACGCATGATTTCTCATGGATCAGCGATCATATCGGCGAAGGGCTCGACGCCAGGCTTGTCGACGTCACCGAGGATTTCGGCACGCTGTCGCTGATGGGTCCTCGGGCGCGCGACGTGCTCTCGGCGGCGACCGGAGCCGACGTGTCGAATGCCGGCTTCCCGTTCGGCCATGTGCATGAGATTGCCATCGCCGGCCACACGGTTCGGGCGCTGCGCGTCACCTATGTCGGCGAACTCGGCTGGGAACTGCATGTGCCGATCGCGGCCACCGGCGAAGTCTTCGACGCGCTGCTGGCGGCAGGCGAGAAGCATGACATCCGCCCGGTCGGCTATCGGGCGCTGGAATCGCTAAGGCTGGAAAAAGGCTATCGCGCCTGGGGCTCCGACATCACCCCCAACGACACGCCGCAGGAAGCCGGGCTCGGTTGGGCGGTCAAGCTGCGCAAGAACACCGATTTCGTTGGACGGCGCGCGCTGGAGAAGACCAGCGGCGCGGCACTGAAGAAACGCTTTGCCGGCTTCACGGTCGACGACCCCGAGATCGTGCTGCTCGGTCGCGAAACCATACTGCGCAATGGCGATCCGGTCGGTTATCTCAGCAGCGGTGGTTATGGCTACACGCTGGGCAAGACCATCGGCTACGGCTATGTGCGCAACGCCGACGGGGTGAGCGACGATTTTCTGGTCTCGGGCGACTATGAACTGGTGGTTGCGATGGAGAGGACACCGGCCAAGATCCATCTCGAGCCGATGTACGACCCGGCAGGCGCCAGGGTCAAAGCGTAGGTCAGGTCACGCGCAGTGCGAGACCGCGGCTGGGCACGGTGTCGGCTTCGCCCGGCATGGAGACGTAAGGGCGCGTTTCCTCGACGCGGGTGACGAGGCCTTGCACCTCGATCTCGCCGACACGCGTGGCAAAGCCGGCATCCCACAGCGTGTTCTTGACCGTCAGCACGATCACGCCGCCCGGGCGGCAGATGCGGATTAGCTCGTCCAGCCCCTCGACGCCGACATGGCCCGAGGTGAAGACGCCGGCCGAGATGATCCCGGCATAGGCATCATCGGCAAAGGGCAGATGACCGCCGAGCGCCAGGCAATGGAGCGCGGAATAGACGCCCTTGCGGGCCGCCTGATCCAGCATGCCTTGTGAAATATCGAGTGCCTCGACTTGCGGGTAACCAGCAATATCAAGCCATTCGCCGATGAGCCCGGTGCCGGCCCCGGCATCGAGCAGCGGTGCTGAACCGCGCGGCAGATGGCGGGCCAGCAAGGCAAGGCAGATCGTCGGATGGCGATAGCCGGCGGCCGACATGTCGGCGTCATAGGTTTCCGACCAGCGATCATAGAGTGCGGCCACCTCTTCGGGCCGCTTTGCCGCGTAGGCCGCGCCGAGCGCGCCATGATGTTTGCTGTCCGCCACTTTTATCCAGTCCGCCAATTTTTGATCTCGCAGTGATGATAGCCAAAGCGCGAAAATTGTGGAACCGTCGCTGCGACAAATAACGGCGTGGGGGCGCAGGCATGGTGACTGACGAGGCGCGTGCGGCACTGGACGCCATTCCCATGCTGGCCGGCTACAGCGGGCCGCTGGAACGGCTGGGCGGCCTCACCAACCTCGTCTTCAAGGCCGGCGACTTCTGCCTGCGCATTCCCGGCAAGGGCACCGAGGAATACATCAACCGGGCCAACGAAGCAGTGGCTGCACGCGAAGCGGCAAAGGCAGGGGTCAGTCCCGAGGTGCTGCATGTCGACCCCGGCACCGGGGTGATGGTGACACGCTACATCGCCGGCGCCGAAACGATGTCGCCGGAGAAATTCCGGACACGTCCGGGCAGTCCGGCCCGCGCCGGCGAGGCCTTTCGCAAGCTGCACGATTCAGGCGCGGTGTTTCCCTTCCGCTTCGAATTGTTCGCGATGATCGACGATTACCTCAAGGTGCTGTCCACCAAGGAGGTCGCCCTGCCCGCCGGTTATCATGACGTGGTGCGCGACGCCGAGAGCGTGCGCTCGGCGCTGGCCGCCTATCCGCTGCCGCTCGTTGCCTGCCACTGCGATCCGCTGTGCGAGAACTTTCTCGATACCGGCGAGCGGATGTGGATCGTCGACTGGGAGTATTCGGGCATGAATGACCCACTCTGGGACCTTGGCGACCTCAGCGTGGAAGGCAAATTCGACACGGGGCAGGATGAGGAGATGATGCGCGCCTATTTCGGCGGCGAGGCCAAGCCGGCGGAGCGCGGCCGCATCGTCATCTACAAGGCGATGTGCGACCTGTTGTGGACGCTGTGGGGGCTGATCCAGCTCGCCAACAACAATCCGGTCGATGATTTTCGCGCCTATGCCGACGGTCGGTTCGCGCGCTGCAAGGCGCTGATGGAGACGACGGAGTTTTCACGGCACCTGGCGGCGATACGTCAGGGCTGAGCCTACTAATTCACGCCCTTCGGCACGTTTTCGGGCGGCACCGCAGTCTCGACCACTTTCTGGCGGTGGAAGATGAACAGGCCGGCCAGAACGACGATGCCCGAGCCGATCAGTATGCGCGGGCCTGGCACGTCGCCGAAGAATGCCAGTCCGAACACCACCGCCCACAGCAGCAGCGTGTAGTGCAGCGGCGCCAATGTCGAAGCCGGCGCCAGCTTGAGCGCCCTGGTGATCATCAGATGCGCGCCGCAGGAGACGATGCCGAGCAGCAGCATGGCGCCGAGATCGAGCGCCGACGGCGTCTGCCAGGCGCCGATGGTCAGCACACCCCCGACCAGCAGCGTGCCGATAGTCTGCCATGTCACCAGATTGGTGTCGCTGGTGCCGCGCAGCCGGCGGTTGAGGATGATGGCGAAGGCGAAGGAGATGCTGCCCACCAGCGCAAAGCCCGACGACAGCGAGAACGCCGCCGAGGACGGTTTCAGCATGATCAAAACGCCGCAGAAGCCGAGCAGGATCGCCATCCAGCGGCGCCAACCGACCTTTTCGCCAAGCAAGAGGTGCGAGAGCGCCGCAACGTAGATCGGCCCGGCCATGTAGAAACTCATGACATCGGCAAGCGGCAGATAGACCACGGCGGCATAAAAGAGCGCGGTGTCGAGCGTGGTCATGACAACGCGCAGCAGCTGCAGCTCCAAGCGCTCCATGCGAAACAGCTTGGCCGTGCCTTGATGGGCAATCATCGGGCCAAGCACGAAAAAGGCGCCGATGGAGCGGATCAGCACCACCTGACCGACGGAGAAGCTGGCGACCAGCCACTTGCCCATGGCGTCGTTCAGCGCAAACAGGAAGTCGCCGGCCAGCATCAGCAGAATGCCGGCCAGAAGCACATTCCTGATCGTCGAATTCTGCGCCACGGGCTGCGTCATGCCGATCCCGATTCCTCCCTAGTAAGCCGCGTCGTAGACGGAAGCGGCGGCTTTGACGAGGAGAATTCGGGCAATGGGTAAGACCAGCGCCAGGAATCGGCTGTATCTAGCTGGATATGTGCCGCCGGTTCACCATTCCCGGCCTTCCGTCGATGGACAGCCTGGTTTCCTGCTTCGTCCGCTCCGCCACCACCTTGCCCCTGGCGATGACGCACAGGCGCTCGGCGCGCAAGCGCAGGGCTTCGACCGGATTGCCGGCATCGAGGACGACAAGGCTGGCGCGCTTGCCGACCGCCAGGCCGAGATGATCGAGGCCCATGATCGCGGCATTGACGTTGGTGACCATGTCGAAGCAGCGCGCCATCTCGGCCGGGCTCGACATCTGAGCAACGTGCAGACCCATGAAGGCGACATCGAGCATGTCGGCGGTGCCAAGCGAATACCAGGGATCGAGCACGCAATCCTGGCCCCAGCCGACGCGAATGCCGAGCGCCAGCATCTCCTTGACCCGAGTCAGGCCGCGGCGCTTCGGGAAGGTGTCGTGGCGGCCCTGCAGCATGATGTTGATCAGCGGATTGGGAATGACCGAGACGCCGGCCTCGGCGATCAGCGGCAGCAGCTTCGAGACGTAGTAATTGTCCATCGAATGCATCGATGTGAGATGCGAGCCGGCCACCCTGTTTTGCAGACCAAGGCGCTGCGTCTCATAGGCAAGCTGTTCGATGTGACGCGACAGCGGGTCGTCGGTCTCGTCGCAATGCAGGTCGACCATCAGGCCGCGTTTGGCCGCGATCTCGCACAGCTCCGTTACCGAACGCGTGCCGTCGGCCATGGTGCGCTCGAAATGGGGGATGCCGCCGACAATGTCGACGCCCATGTCCAATGCGCGGATGGTGTTCTCACGTGCCGTCGGCGAGCGGTAGAACCCGTCCTGCGGGAAGGCGACCAGTTGCAGGTCGATATAGGGGGCGACCGTCTTCTTGACCTCGAGCAGCGCCTCGACCGCCAGCAGCCTGTCATCGCAGACATCGACATGGGTGCGGATTGCGAGCAGGCCCATCGACACCGCCCAGTCGCAATAGGCCAATGCGCGATCACGCACCGCCTCATGCGTCAAAAGCGGCTTCAACTCGCCCCATAGCGAAATGCCTTCGAGCAGCGTACCCGACGCGTTGATGCGCGGAATGCCGTATGAGAGCGTCGCGTCCATGTGGAAATGCGGATCGACGAAGGGCGGCGAGACCAGATTGCCACGGGCGTCGATCTCGGTTCGCGCGGAACCCTGCATAACGGGCTCGATCGCTGCGATCGTCTCACCGCTGATGCCTATGTCGGCAACCCTGCCATCAGGCAGCGTGCCGCCGCGAACGATAAGGTCGAAATCCATCTGTCGTCATCCCGTCAAAAGAATCATCTGATATAGCCGAGGCTGAAAATCGCATCCCGTCGATGCCGCTTGCAACAGCGGTTTGTCCGCGGCGGCCGCGGATGGTTCCATCCGGCCGCAACTCCCTCTATAAGCCGCCTTCGTTGTCCCGGTTTCAAGGATCCGCCGTTTGTTTCGTTTCTTCCGCTCGACGGAAAACCAGCGCCTCGTTGCGAGGTTGATCCGGGAATCCTTTTACCAGCACAGGTTTGGCTACGGCGCCGCGATCTTGTCCATGCTTGTGGTGGCCGCCACGACCGGCGCCAGCGCCTGGATTCTCAAAGAGATCACCGACGAATTCGTGGTCTTCAAGCGGATTGACCGCGTCAACCTGATTGCGGCGGGGGTCGCCACGATCTTCATTCTCAAGGGTCTCGCCAACTTCATCCAGGCTTATTTCATGAGCCGGGTCGGCAACGCCATTATCGCCGATCGCCAGCGCAAGATCTACGACCGCATCCTGGCGCAAGGCATCGAATTCTACCATTCGACCTCGTCGTCCGACCTGATCACACGCATGACCAACAATGCGCAGGCTGCGCGCAACGTGCTCGACCTCGTTGTCACGTCCTATGTGCGCGACCTGTTGTCGCTGGTTGTCCTGGTAGGAGTCATGGTCTGGCAGCAGCCAGCCTTGTCCATAATCTGCTTTGTCGTCGGCCCCTTGGCTATCTACGGGGTCAACCGCATCCTCAAACGTGTTCGCAAGTTCGCCGCGATGGAGTTTCGCTCGGTCGGCCAGATCGTGCAGGTGATGCAGGAAACTGCAATCGGCGTGCGCGTCGTCAAATCCTTCAACCTCGAAGGCGCAATGCGCAACCGCATGTACAAGGCCGTGTCGGACGTCGAGAACCGGGCCAACAACATCGCGACGCTGGAGGCTGCGACAAGCCCGGTGATGGAGACGCTGGCCGGACTGGCAATTGCCGGGGCCATCTTCGTCAGCGGCTTCCTGGTCTTGCAAGGCGGCCAGATGCCTGGAAACATCATGGCCTTCATCGGGGCGCTCCTGTTCGCCTATGAGCCGGCAAAGCGCCTTGCGCGCGTGCGCATATCGCTGGAAAGCGGCATTGTCGGCGTGCGCATGATGTTCGAGCTCGCCGACCAGCCGCTGACTCTGGTCGAGAAGCCGGACGCGAAGCCGCTTCTGGCCGGACCGGGCGAGATCCGGTTCGACGCCGTCGACTTCGCTTATCAGAACGGGCCGCCGGTGCTGGACAGGTTCGATCTGACGCTTGCGCCCGGCAAGATGACGGCGCTGGTCGGGCCTTCCGGCGGCGGCAAGTCGACGATTCTAAACCTGATCATGCGCATGTACGACCCGAAGAGCGGCAAGGTGCTGTTCGATGGTCAGGATATTTCCCATGCAACGCTCGCATCGCTGCGGGAAAAGATCGCCTATGTCAGCCAGGACACGTTCCTGTTTGCCGGCACCATCATGCACAACATCCGGCTTGGGCGCGAGGGTGCGACCGACGAAGAGGTGATCGCCGCCGCCAAGGCGGCCAACGCCCATGATTTCATCAGCGCGCAGGCGAAAGGCTACGAGACGGATGTCGGCGAGAATGGCGGCCTGCTGTCGGGCGGCCAACGCCAACGGATCTCGATCGCACGCGCCATGCTGCGCAATGCCGAGATCCTGCTTCTGGACGAAGCGACCAGCGCGCTCGATGCCGAATCGGAAGCACTGTTCCGCGACGCGCTGCAGCAATTGACGGAAGGCCGCACGACGATCGTTATCGCGCACCGTCTGTCGACCGTGCACCAGGCTGACACGATCGTGGTGCTCGAAGCCGGCAAGGTGGTGGAAAGCGGCCCGCACAAGACCTTGCTCAAGCAGGGCGGGCTCTACCAGAAGCTTTATGAGTATCAGTTGATGCCCTGATGGTGTTCCGGATGTTGGAGCCAGGCGCCCTCATCCGGCCCTTCGGGCCACCTTCTCCCCGAGGGGAGAAGAGATCGTCAGCGCCGGCGCCAGCCTCTTCTCCCTAGCGGGGAGAAGAGGCCGCGTAGCGGCCGGATGAGGGGGCCTGGGCGCGAACCTTATTCCGGCACGAACCTGACAGCCCCCTTGGCCGCGCTGGTCGCCATCGCGGCATAGGCGCGCAAGGCGGTCGTCACCTTGCGCTTGCGCTTTTCCTCTGGCTTCCAGGCCAGGGCGCCCCTGGCCTCCATCGCCGCCCGGCGCGCAGCGAGCTCCGCGTCATCGACAGCAAGGCGGATGCTGCGGTTCGGGATGTCGATCTCGATCGTATCGCCCTCCTGCACCAACCCGATCAGCCCGCCTTCGGCGGCTTCCGGCGACGCATGGCCGATCGACAGGCCCGAGGTGCCGCCGGAGAAGCGGCCGTCGGTGACCAGAGCGCAGGCCTTGCCGAGCCCTTTCGACTTCAGATAGCTGGTTGGATAAAGCATTTCCTGCATGCCTGGGCCGCCGCGCGGCCCTTCATAGCGGATGACGACCACATCGCCGGCCTTGATCTCGTTGGACAGGATCGCCTTGACGCTGGAATCCTGGCTTTCGAAGACGCGGGCCGGGCCGGTGAACTTCAGGATCGATTCATCGACGCCGGCCGTCTTCACGATGCAGCCGTCGAGAGCCAGATTGCCTTTCAGCACGGCGAGGCCGCCGTCCTTGGAAAAGGGATGTTCGGTCGAGCGGATGACGCCTTTCTCGCGGTCGAGATCGAGCTCGTCCCAGCGGCGATCCTGGCTGAAAGCGACCTGTGTCGGCACGCCACCAGGGGCGGCGAGGAAGAAATCGCGCACACTCTGGCTGGTCGTGCGGGAAATATCCCAATGGTCGAGCGCTTCGCCCAGCGTTCGCGTATGGACCGTCGGCAGGTCGCGGTTGAGCAGGCCGGCATTGTCGAGCTGGCCGAGGATGGCCATGATGCCGCCGGCGCGGTGGACGTCTTCCATGTGGACGTCGGACTTGGCCGGAGCAACCTTGCACAGCACCGGCACCTTGCGCGACAGCGCGTCGATGTCGTCCTGATCGAAATCAATCTCGCCCTCATGCGCGGCAGCCAGGATGTGCAGCACGGTGTTGGTCGAGCCGCCCATGGCGATGTCGAGCGTCATGGCGTTCTCGAAGGCGCCCTTCGAGGCGATGTTGCGCGGCAGCGCGGTTTCGTCGTCCTGCTCGTAATAGCGCTGAGCGAGATCGACGATCAAGTGGCCGGCCTCGACGAACAACCGCTTGCGGTCGGCGTGGGTAGCCAGCGTCGAGCCATTGCCCGGCAACGAAAGGCCCAGCGCCTCGGTCAGGCAATTCATCGAATTGGCGGTGAACATGCCCGAGCAGGAGCCGCAGGTCGGGCAGGCCGAGCGCTCGATGACCTTGACGTCCTCGTCGGAAATTCGGTCGTCGGCGGCCGCGACCATGGCATCGACCAGGTCGAGCGCCTGCGTCTTGCCGGCCAGAACCACCTTGCCGGCTTCCATGGGACCGCCGGAAACGAAGACGGTCGGGATGTTGAGGCGCAACGAGGCCATCAGCATGCCGGGCGTGATCTTGTCGCAATTGGAGATGCAGACCATGGCATCGGCACAGTGAGCGTTGACCATGTACTCGACCGAGTCGGCGATCAATTCGCGCGACGGCAGCGAATAGAGCATGCCGTCATGGCCCATGGCGATGCCGTCGTCGACGGCGATGGTGTTGAATTCCTTGGCGACGCCGCCGGCCTTCTCGATCTCGCGCGCGACCAACTGGCCGAGATCCTTGAGATGGACATGGCCCGGCACGAACTGGGTGAAGGAGTTGACCACCGCGATGATCGGCTTGCCGAAATCCGAGTCCTTCATGCCGGTGGCGCGCCAGAGGCCGCGAGCGCCGGCCATGTTGCGGCCATGGGTGGTGGTGCGGGAGCGATAGGCAGGCATGTTTTTTCCTTGGTGGCTGGCCACAGCCAAGCATGGCGCGGCAGAGCTGAATTCGGACCGCAGGCGTTATAGACGCGCAAGCCCGGTCTGGCCACAATTTTGCAATGCGCCAGATTCTCTCAAAAAAAATGCGTGGCACTGTCGGATGGCGCACTGCATGCCCGTCCTTGGGCAGACGGCATGGAAATGGCACCGCGTTCGGAGTCAGCCGTTTCGCCGTAACGCAACCAAAACCACCCGAGGAGCACGACATGCAAAAGATCACCACCTGCCTGTGGTTCGACGGCCAGGCCGAAGAGGCCATGAATTTCTACGTCTCCATCTTCAAGAATTCGAAGGTGCTGAGCGTAATGCGCTGGCCCGAAGGCCACGCCGATGAAGGCAAGGTGCTGGTGACCACGTTCGAACTCGACGGGGTGCAGTTCCAGGCGCTCAATGGTGGACCGCAATTCAAGCACACCGAGGCGATGTCGCAGTCGATCGACTGCAAGACGCAGGAAGAGGTGGATTACTTCTGGGACAAGCTCATCGAAGGTGGCGGCCAACCGTCGCAATGCAGCTGGCTGAAGGATAAATTCGGCGTCTCCTGGCAGGTTGTGCCGGAGCAGCTGCCGCGCCTGCTGCTGGATCCGGACCGGGCCAAGGCCGGCCGCGTGATGTCGGCGATGATGCAGATGAGCAAGATCGACATCGCCAAGATCGAGGAAGCCGCTAGAGGATAGTCAAGGGTCGCGCCGCCCCTCATCTGCCCTTCGAGCACCTTCTCCCCGTGAACGGAGAGAAGGAAAAACTGGCGCCTACGCCGCTCTGTCGCGGACCTGATAGTCCTTGATCGTGGCAAACCTGATCGCCTTCCAGCGTTCCGCTTCGTAGTTCAGCGAGAAAGCGTGCTGGGCGAGGAACACCGGATCATTGTCGAGGTCGCGGGCGATGTCGCCGCGATGCGCCTCGATGAAGCGAAGCGTCTCGGCCTTGTCGTCGGCCGAGATCCAGCGACACACCGAGAAGCGCGACATTTCGAATTCGACCGGCAGCGTGTATTCGAAGTTCAGCCGTTCCTTCAGCACGTCGAGCTGCAGCGCGCCGACGACCCCGACGATGGCCGGCGAGCCATCCTCGGGCGAAAACAGCTGCACGACGCCCTCCTCTGCCATCTGGTGCAGCGCTTCCTTGAGTTTTTTCGCCTTCATCGCGTCGCCGAGGCGAACGCGGCGCAGGATTTCCGGTGCGAAATTCGGCACGCCGCGGAACAGGATTTCCTCGCCCTCGGTCAGCGTATCGCCAATACGCAGCGTGCCGTGGTTGGGAATGCCGACGACATCGCCGGCGAACGCCTCGTCGGCGGTGACGCGGGTGCGGGCAAAGAAGAATTGCGGCGCCGACAGCGACATAGGCTTTCCCGTACGCACCAGCTTGGCCTTCATGCCGCGCTCGAGCTTGCCCGAACAGACGCGGACGAAGGCAATGCGGTCGCGGTGGTTGGGATCCATGTTGGCCTGGATCTTGAAGACGAAGGACGTCATCTTCTCCTCGGTTGCCTCGACCTTGCGGGTGTCGGCCTCCTGCGCGCGCGGCGACGGTCCAAAAGCGCCAAGCGCCTCGATCAGGTCGCGCACGCCATAATTGCGCAGCGCCGAGCCGAAATAGACCGGCGTCAGATGGCCCTCTCGGAAGGCTTCTATATCAAGGGGTCTGCACGCTTCCCGCGCGAGCTCCAGTTCCTCGATGAAGGCTTCGCGTTCGTTTTCTGGCAGCAGGCCGGCAACGCGGTTGGAATCGGGACCGTTGACCGGCGTGCGTTCTTTCTCCGCGTCTCCCCTGCGCACGGCATTCAGCGCCAGATGATAGGTGCCGGCAAAATTCTTGCCGCGGCCGATCGGCCAGGTGACGGGGGCAGTATCCAGCGCCAGCTTCTGCTCGATCTCGTCGAGGATCTCGAACGGATCGCGGCTTTCGCGATCCATCTTGTTGACGAAGGTGATGATCGGGATATCGCGCAGGCGGCAGACTTCGAACAGTTTCAGCGTGCGCGGCTCGATGCCCTTGGCGGCGTCGATGACCATGACGGCCGAGTCGACCGCGGAAAGTGTGCGATAGGTATCATCGGCGAAATCCTCGTGGCCGGGCGTGTCGAGCAGGTTGAAGACATTGTCCTCATACTCGAAGGTCATCACCGAAGTGACGACCGAAATGCCGCGTTCGCGCTCGATCTTCATCCAGTCGGACCGCGTCTGGATCTTGTCCTTCTTGGCCTTGACCTCGCCAGCGAGCTGGATGGCGCCGCCGAACAGCAACAGCTTTTCGGTGAGCGTCGTCTTGCCGGCGTCCGGGTGCGCGATGATCGCGAAGGTGCGGCGGCGCGCCACTTCTTCTTCTATTGCTTCGGGCATTCTCTGGGATTTCCGTGTGACAGGCCGGGCTTCTAGCAGCGCAGTGCCGGCCTGTCGACCGGTCCGGCGGCTCGGGCGCTGCCGATCGCCGCCTCACCGTCAGAGCATACAGCTCAGTCGTGCTGTGGCTCCGGCCAGTGCATTGCCGCATATTTTGCGCTGCGCAATGTTGGCAAGCGGCTGCCGGGATGGCACTGGATGAACATCCCTCGGGATGACGAGGCAAAGGAACGAACATGACAGCGGCGAAACAAGTGATCGTCATCGGCGCCGGCATCATCGGCGCCTCCATCGCCTGGCATCTGAGCAAGGCGGGAGCACAGGTCACGGTCATTTCCGACAGCCCCGTCGGTGGAATCGCCACCCCAAACTCGTTTGCCTGGATCAATGCCAGCTGGGGCAATCCGGAGCCCTATTTCCGGCTGCGCACCCGCGCCATGGCCGAATGGTCGCGGCTGGCGCAGGACCTACCCGGCCTGCCGCTCAGCTGGTGCGGTGGCCTGTGCTGGGATCTGTCGGCCACCGACATGGAAATCTACGCCACGGAGCATTCCGCCTGGGGCTACGGCATCGAACGCGTCGACCGCGCCGGTGCCGCGCGCATCGAGCCCAATCTCGCCGAGCTTCCCGACTTTGCCCTGCATGTGGCTGAGGAAGGTGTCGCAGAGCCCGTGGCCGCCGCCCATGCCCTATTGGCAGACGCGAAGCGACATGGCGCGAAGACCATCTCCAGCACGGTGACGGCCCTGGTCCAGACCGGCGGCAGGATCACCGGTGTCGACACTTCGCACGGATTGATTGCATCAGACGAGGTGGTGGTCGCGGCCGGCGTCGGCTCGCCGGAGATCGCCGCGACGGCCGGCATCAACCTGCCGATCGAAACGCCGTCCGGCCTGATCGTCCATTCAAGGCCCACCAAAAAGCTGCTCAACGGGCTGGTGCTGGCCGAGCGGCTTCACATGCGCCAAACTGCGGAAGGCCGCATCATCGCCGGCTCGGATTTCGGCGGCTCCGACCCCGGCATGGATGCGGAAGCCACCGCCCAAGAGCTGTTTGCGGCGCTGAAAGCCAGCCTGCGAGGTGGCGAAGGTCTGGCGCTGGATTTCCACACGGTCGGCTACCGGCCGACGCCGATCGACGGCTTTCCGATCATCGGCCGCGCGGTGGGCATGGACGGTGTCTATGTCGCGGTCATGCATTCCGGCATCACGCTGGCGCCGGCCGTCGGCCTGTTCGCCACAAGGGAAATCCTCGACGGCGAGCGCGACCCCTTACTTGCCCCTTATGGATTGTCGCGCTTCGCTCAATAGCCGGGCGGACGGCGAAAGCCGCCGGTGAGTGGTTCGATTGCCTTGGCGATGCCGAGCAGCCGTGACTCCGACCAGCGTTTGCCGACCAGTTGCAGGCCGATCGGCAGGCCGGTGCTGTCCAGTCCGCACGGCATGGAAAGCGCTGGATGGCCGCTGTAGTTGAACACGGCGCCATAGGCCGGCAGCATCCAGTAGCTCTGCTCCTTGCCGTCGACCTTGATCGGCGTGCCCGGCTCGCAATGCGGGAAGGCGGTGGTCATGGCGACCGGGCAGATCAACGCGTCGTAGGCCTCGAAAAACCGGTCCCAGGCGAGAATGGATTTGTCGCGGCGGGCGAGTGCCTCGAACCAGCGCGAGACCGGTGTCGGTTCCTCCGGCGGCTCAGGCTGAGCGGCCTCCAGCATCATGCCGATCAGCGCGCCGCCCTGCTCCAGATCGTCATGCAGGTCAAGTTTCGGCAGTTTTGCTTCTTCGACGACCGCTCCTGCGGATTGTAACTGCCTTGCGAGACTTTCGACCGCGGCGCTGACGTCGCCCGCCACTGGAAACCCGGGAAAGAACGGCGCGAAGGCAATGCGCAATGTCTTGAGGTCGAGGCTTGGCATATCCTCGACCGGCACCGGCCGCAAGATCGGTGTCGCTTCCATTAGGACCGGCAATGATTTGATAGATCAGCGCCAAATCTTCCACACTGCGCGCCAGCGGCCCAAGGCAGGACATCAGCCGCACGCTGCGCGCAGTACCGCCGGGATCGGGAAAGACGCCGGCCAGCGAGACGCGGTGCTCCGTCGGCTTCAGGCCATAGACACCGCAGAAACTGGCCGGCAGCCGGATTGAGTCCTGCATGTCGGTGCCGACATCGAACGGCGTCATCCCCGAGCAAAGTGCAGCCGCCGCGCCGCCGCTGGAACCGCCCGCCGTGCGCTGGAGATTCCAGGGATTGCTGGTGCGACCAAACAGCGGATTGTTCGACTGCCAGTCCGAAAGCATGGTCGCGACATTGGTCTTGGCCATCAGCACGCCGCCAGCCGCACGCAAGCGGGCGACGACCGGACTGTCCTGTTTGGCGACATAGTCGGCAAAGGGCGGAAAGCCGACCGTGGTCTTCATGCCGGATGTATCGTGCATGTCCTTCAGCGTGAACGGTACGCCGTGCAGCGGGCCGAGGGCCTCGCCGCGCGCCTGGGCCGCGTCGGTCTTCTTGGCGCACTCGCGAGCCCCTTCCCTGTCGAGCGAGATGACGGCGTTGACCGCATCGTTGTGCGCATCGATCTGCGCCAGATGCGCGTCGAGTGCCTCGACGGCGGAGATCTTCCGCGCGGCGATGGCAGTGGCCAGCTCGATGGTTGAGGAAAAGACGAGGTCCATTGACAATGCTCCGGCTTGGCCGCGTTCGCCTGATCGGATGGCGGACAGCGGCGCTGCTTCAAATGGAGTTGAGCATTCGAGGATTGGCTGCGTTTGATCGAAATTGTGCAGACTGGACTGTCCAAGTCTGCACTCTACGGCGCCCCCCTCTGTCCTGCCGGACATCTCCCCCACAGGTGGGGAGATTGGATGTCACGACAGCTTTCGCCAATCTCGGACGTTGCAAGGAATAGCGCGGCAGTCGCAGGTGCCAATCTCCCCCCGTGTGGGGGAGATGTCCGGCAGGACAGAGGGGGGCTGTCCCGCGGCGTTGCCGCACTTTTGCAACTAGACGGCCAGTGCCAGCCTGGCCGATGCGGGTGCGAAAGGGCGAATGACCATGCCATCGCCAGTGATCGTCACAAAACTCGACGGCGGGATCGCCTGCCAGTCGCCGCCCTCGCGGTCGAACGGCTCGGAAACGATGCAGCGGCCGCCGCCCTTGCGCAGGACAGACGTGTAGAGCGTCGGTGCGTGAGCGTCGGTGGCGTAGCGCACCGCATGCAGCGCCTGCCCGTCGGAGAAGGCGGCGGTGAGTTTCAGCGCCGGTTCGAGGCCGGCGCGGCGCGAGGCTTCGAGCACGCGGCTGGTGGCGCGGGAGACGGCGCCTTGCGGATCGCCGGTCAATCCCTCGTCGATCATCAGCAGGAAAAACAATTCGGAATCGGTGGTGCCTTCGCGCTGGTCGAAGACAGCGTCGGACAGCGAATTCTCCAGCGCGCGGCGGATTTTTTCGAAGCCGCCGATCTGGCCGTTGTGCATGAACGACCAAGAGCTGGAGATGAACGGATGGCAATTCATGCGGCTGGTGGCGCCGCCGGTCGACGCCCGCACATGGGCGAGGAACAGGCCGGATTTGATCTGCCGGCACAGGCTCTTCAGATTGGGATCCGACCATGCCGGCAGGATGTCTCGGTAGAGACCCGGCTCCGGGCGGTCGCCATACCAGGCAAGGCCAAAACCGTCACCATTGGTCGGCGATTTCGCTTCCTGGGCGCAATGGCTCTGGGCGATCAGCGAGTGACAGGGCGCGGTGAGCATGTCTTCGAGAAAGACTGCTTCACCGAGATAGGCCGCCCACCGGCACATCGCTTCTGTCGCCCTCTAGGCGCGATCCATAAGAGCCGCAGGCTCCTTGATCGCGTGTGTGCCTCTGTTGTGCGTCCGCTCGTAAAGCTCACGAACGATTCGGCTGGCGGTAGTCTCAAACAGAAATGGCAAGAAAGCGTGAACGAGCGCGGCGCCAGCCGCCATCAGCAGCCGCGACGAGAACCAGCCGGCAAAGGCCATATGAGTGAAATAGGTTTCGCCGACCTTGGCCGGATGAGAGGTGAAAATCCTTGCGACCGACATGCTGGTCCCCTTCAGCGCTTGAAGTTCCTGATATGAGTATCCTGACACGCTTCGCCGGTTCATCGGTCTCAAAATATCCTTGTATTTGTCCCGTTGATGGGACAAACATCCCACATGGCGTTGGAAATCGACGAAATCGACCGGAAATTGCTTGCCGAATTGCAACGCGACGGCACGCTGTCGGTCGACCAGCTGTCGGAACGGGTGGCGCTGTCGCGCAATGCCTGCTGGCGCCGGGTGAAGCGGCTGGAGGAGGATGGCGTCATCACCGGCCGCGTGGCGCTGGTCGATGCCGAAAAGCTCGGACTTGGCCTTTCCGTCTTCATCCTGATCCGCACGTCCAACCACGACCCGGAGTGGCTGCAGAAATTCCGGGCGGCGGTGACCGGCTTTCCCGAGATCACCGGCGTCTACCGCATGTCGGGCGACCTCGACTATGTCCTGCGCGCCCGCGTCGCCGACGTGAAGGCCTATGACCGGCTCTACCAGCGGCTGATCGCCAAGGTGTCGCTGTCGGACGTATCCGCCTCCTTCGTGATGGAGGAGATCAAGGAGACGACCGTTGTTCCGATGGAACTGAGGTAGATTAGCTGAAGCCTCCCAACTTCGTCATCCACGGGCGGAGCAGGAGCGAAGCTCCGTCGCGAAGACCCGAGGATCCATGCCGTGACCTTGGCCGAGGAGTGCAGCGGAGCAGAATTCTGCACCGCAGCAACGCTTTAAAGTCGCGGCATGGATCCTATGGTCTGCGCTGCGTCGCTTCGCTCCTTGCTTCGCCCGTGGATGACGAAGCGTTGGGTGGTCACAGTGCCGCCCAAAAGAAAGCCGTTGATAGCAGTGTAGTCGAGTTGACCGAATCGCCGTTCGCGCCGATAGGATCGATTTTATGCGCGCAGCCCTTCAAACTCCCTCCGTCATCGGTCCGACCGTCGGCTTCGTCAGGTTGCCGCATGCTGAAGGACTTCCCCTCCCCGCCTATGAAAGCATCGGGGCCGCCGGCATGGATTTGCGCGCCGCGGTGCCCGACGACCGGCCGCTGCTGATCCTGCCCGGAAAACGCGCTTTGGTGCCGACCGGGCTGATCCTGGAGATTCCCGAGGGCATGGAAGGTCAGGTGCGGCCACGCTCCGGACTTGCTTTCAAGCACGGCCTGACCGTGCTCAACACGCCCGGCACCATCGACAGCGATTATCGCGGCGAGGTGAAGGTGCTGCTGATCAATCTCGGCGACGAGGATTTCGCGGTGACGCGCGGCATGCGCATCGCCCAGATCGTCTTCGCGGCGGTGACGCAGGCGGCCGTGGAAGAGCGCACTTTGGCCGGCGGCACGGCGCGTGGCTCGGGCGGGTTCGGATCGACCGGCACCGCCTGATGTCTGAACTGCCTAAACTTGTCATCTTCGACTGCGACGGCATCCTGGTCGATACAGAGAACCTGGCCAATCGGCGTCTCGCCGAATGGCTGACCGCTGCCGGCTATCCGACAAGCTTCGAATATTGCCGCAAGAATTTCTCCGGCCGCAGCATGGCGTCGGTGCAGAAAGAGATCGAAGCAGAGACCAGCGTCAGGCTCGGCGTCGATTTCGTCGATCGCTGGAACGCCGGCCTGCCGGATCTGTTTGCCCACGGCGTCGAAGCGATCCCCTACGTCCGCGAGTTCGTCGAAGCCGTGGGTTCAGCCGGTATCGCCTATTGCGTCGCCACCTCGGCCCGAGTGTCGAAGATGCACATCACGCTCGGCCAGACCGGGCTGTTGCCGCTGTTCGAACACGCGATGTTTTCCTCGACCATGGTCAGCCGTGGCAAGCCGTTCCCGGACCTGTTCCTGCATGCGGCCAAGACCATGGGCTTCGCGCCCGCCGACTGCATCGTCATCGAGGACAGCGTCGCCGGCACGCAGGCCGGGATCGCCGCCGGCATGCGGGTGTTTTCCTATCATGCCGATCCCTATTCCGACCGCGCTGGCCTGATCCAGGCCGGCGGCATCCTGTTCGACGACATGCGCGAGCTGGCCGGGCTGGTGCCGATCCACTAAGCTGATCTTCAGCCCGCGGCTGTACGCCTCGATCGTCCGTGCTAGCTTGGCCCCGCCAATTCGAGGCCACGCATGAAACCCGCCCTGTTCCGCTTCTTCCTTACCTTGACGCTGCTGCCGTTTTTGTGGACTGCGGCCGGCGCGCAAGCCGTCGGCTTCCCGGAACTCGGCAGTGCTTTGCCCGGCCGCACGGATGCCACCTATCTCGACCTCGCGAGGATGGTCATTCCAGATCTCGCCGCGGACCAGGACGGCTTCTACAGGGGCGGGTTACCGATCGAGATGCGACATATCGAGCGACCGGATGGCGGCGGTTCGCCGCCCGAAACTTCGGGCTTTTCCAATGCCGCGGTGCTTGCGATCAAGGCCGGCGGCAAGGACCGGCTGGCCATGCTGTTCGACCTCGGTGACTCTCCCGACAGCGCCGAAGGCTATGCGGTGCTGGCGCTCTACGACGTCACGGCCAAGCCAAAATTGCTCGACGCCGTCAATGTCGCGCTCGACCGCGGCACCTACTTCCGCGAACCGGGCAAGCTTTCGGTCAGCGCCAACGATGACGTCCTGATCACCATGAGCGCGCATTTCAACTCGAGCCAGAACTATGTGATCACGCCGCTGATCATGGTCCGCGACGACAAATTCGAACTGATCGACATGATCTATACGTTCGACGAAAACCTGTGCGCCTACAGCCGCAAGCAGGATGTAGCTTTTCAGGCCATCGCGGAGGGGAAGTCCTATGCTGCCATCAAAGTGACGGTGACCGATGCCATGGTGCTCAACGGCGAAAGCTGCGACGACACTCCGCCCCGACCAGAGTCCCACGCGATTTCCGTCATCTATCACTGGGACAAGAAGACATCGCACTACATCAAGGATTCCGACACGCTGGACAAATTGGCAGGAGAGAACGCCAAACGCTTCTGAACCAACCGCATTCGTTTGCCCGGCCAAATGGGGCAGGATAAAATCCACTTAGCCACACCGCATATGATGGGGGTACTACCATGGACAAGGGCAAGATCTTCCGCGACCTGCATGCCTCGACCTTCGTCATGCCCAATCCCTGGGATATCGGCACGACGAAGCTGCTCGGCTCGTTCGGCTTCACGGCGCTGGCGACAACCAGCGCCGGCTTTGCCTTTTCGCGCGGCTTGCCGGACGGCGCGGTGACCTTCGACCAGATGATCCACCATTGCCGCGAGGTGTCGGGGGCGACCAGCCTGCCGGTCTCGGCCGACCTCGAGAAAGGCAAGGGCGACAGCGCCGAGCAGGCCGCCGAAACCATCTTCGCGGCCGAAGCGGCCGGTCTTGCCGGCTGCTCGATCGAAGACCACACCGGCGACCCCGACAAGCCAATCTATGATTTCGCGCACGCTGTCGAGCGCGTTGCGGCGGCGGTGGAGGCGGCGCGGGCGCTGAAGCGCGATTTCGTCTTCACGGCGCGGGCCGAGAATTTCCTGTGGGGCAAGTCCGACCTCGACGATACCATCAAGCGGCTGCAGGCGTTCGAGAAGGCCGGCGCCGACGTGCTCTATGCGCCAGGCATCGGCGACGTCGAGATGATCCGCACGCTCTGCTCGGCGGTCAGCAAGCCGGTCAATGTCATGGCAAAGCCTGGCTTCACCATCGCCGACCTCGCCATGGCCGGCGTCAAGCGCATCTCGCTCGGGCCGTGGCTGACCAATTTCGCCTATGGCATGCTGGAAACGGCGGCACGCGAGATCCAGCAGGACGGCACCTTCGGCTTCACCCGCGCCGCCATGCCGTTCGGCAAATTGCAGGCCCTCTTCACGAAGCCCGTCGCATGACGCTGGCCGTGGTCGATATGCATACCGGCGGCGAGCCGCTGAGGATCGTCACCGGCGGCTATCCCGGTATTCCCAAGGGCACGATCCTGGAAAAGCGCGCCTATGTGCGCGACCATCTCGATCATCTCAGGAAAATCCTGATGTTCGAGCCGCGCGGCCATTACGACATGTATGGCGCCTTGCTGGTCGAGCCGGACCTGCCCGGCGCCGACCTCGCCGTGCTGTTCATGCACAATGAGGGTTACTCGACGATGTGCGGCCACGCCATCGTCGCGCTCGGCCGCTACGCCGTAGATGAGGGATTGGTGGCGAAACAGGAACCAATCACGACAGTCAATATCGAGGCGCCGTGCGGGCTGGTCGTCGCCTCGGTCGAGGTCAGGGACGGCAAGGCCGGTGCGGTGTCGTTCGAAAGCGTGCCGGCCTTCCTGTTCGCCGGCGGGCAGACGATAGAGCTGGCGGGCCATGGCACGATCGGCTTCGACGTCGCCTATGGCGGCGCCTTCTACGCGCTGGCCGATTGTCACCAATTCGGGCTTGAATTCGGCAGAAGCCGGGTGCGCGATTTCGTCGATGCGGCAACCGCGCTGACGGACAGGATCAAGGCCGAATTGCCGCTGTCGCATCCCGACCATGCCGACCTAGCCTTCCTCTATGGCACCATCCTGACCGATGGCCGCGATGCGTTTTCCAGCGAGGTGACTAAAAACATCTGCGTCTTCGCCGAGGCGGAGGTCGACCGCTCGCCGACCGGCTCCGGCGTCACCGCAAGGCTGGCGGCCATGCATGCCAAGGGCGAGATCGCGATCGGACAGACGCGCACATTCGAAAGCATTGCCGGCTCGCGTTTTTCGGGAGCCGTGGTGCGGACTGCAAAGGCTGGCCCGCACGAGGCGATCATCGCCCGCGTCGGCGGCCGCGCCTATTATAGTGGCAGGACTGAGTTTATCGTCGAAGCGGACGACGAGCTCGGACGCGGATTCCTGTTGCTCTGAAGAAAATGCTCAGTGGCGCGAGGAGCGAGCCACTTCCCGCACCGAGATCGCCTTGTGCAGATGCACCATCATGGCGGCGGCGAACAGCGGCGTCAGCAGGTTGAGCAACGGCACGGCGAGGAAAGCCGCGATGAGCAGCCCGGCGAGAAACACTGTGGCGGCATAGTGCCTGCGCAAGGCCCTGGCCTCTTCTTCCCTACGAAAGCGCATGGCGGCGAATTCGAAGAACTCGCGCCCGAGCAGATAGCCGTTGACGATGAAGAAGGCGGCTATGTTGACGCCCGGCACCAAGAGAAGCAGCAGCGCGACGATGTTGCCAAGAATGACGACGCCGAGGAATCGCGCCGACAGCACCAGCGAGCGCAGCGCCGGCATGGCGCGGCCGGTCGGATCGCCGGGATAGTCGGTGCGCTCGACCACTTCGGCGATATCGTCGAGGAACAGGCCGGCGACAACAGCCGTCACCGGCGCGATGAGCAACGCCATGCCGAAGGCAAGCGCTATTGCCGCGATGATGCCGCCCAGCCACCCGGCCCAGGACGGCGTGCCGGGCAACAGCGTCTGCAACCATGGCAGGGCCAGCCACTCGACAAGGCTGGTCAGACCGAACCACAGCGCCACCAGCGCCAGCAGGGTCAAGCCCAGCGTCTTGAGGAACACGGCACGAAACGGAGGCGAGAGCAGCTCAAGGGCCGCAGTGCGGGCAGCGTCGAAAATCACCGTGCTTCAACCAAGGGTTAGCGGATACCGCCGAAAGACGGACGCCCCCGAGATAAGCAGTGCAGGTCGCCAGCACAAGCGGCGGGCGCCTACCGCGCAAGCGCCGGCCTGCGAACCGGGATGGCCATGGCAGCGACCCCAGCCACGACAAACGCCATGCCCAGCCATGCCGTCGAACCAAGGCTTTCACCGAGGAAGACGGCGCCGATGCCGACGCCGATCGGCACGCGCAGATAGGCCTGCGAAGTGGTGCCGACCGAGCCCAGCGTGTGGATGAGGCGGAAATAGATGACGAAAGCCAGTGCGGTCGAAAACACCGACAGGCCGAGCAAGGCCAGGATCGATGCGGTCGACGGCGCCAGCGTCCACGGCTGGTCGAACACAAGACTGAGCGGCACCAGGATGATTGCGCCGCACAGCATCGATCCGGCGGCCGGCAGCATCGGGTCGAGGCCCTTGAAGCCACGGCCGAAAATGGCCGCACCGGCATAGCAGATTGTCGCTGCGACGATGGCAAGCTGCGCCCACAATTGGTGACCGATGCCATCAAGCGCCTGGGTTCCGATGATCAGGCATATTCCAGCTATACCGGCGCCGACGCCAATCAGCTTGCGCACCGTGACCGGCTCATGGCGGGTGATGAGCGCGGTGAACAGGAAGGTGAAGATCGGTGAGGTCGCGTTCAGGATGGTGGCGAGGCCTGCATCGACCGAGCGCTCGGCGGCGGCGATCAGGGTGAATGGTATGACGCTGTTGAGGCATGCCTGGAAGGCAAAGCGGCGCCAGCTTGCCGCATCGCCCGGCATGGCGAGCCCGCGCCAGCGGATGATGGCGAACAGGATACCGCCGGCGATCAGGGTGCGGGCGGCTATGAAGGTGACCGGCGGGATGGTTTCGACGCCGATCTTGATGAAGGTGTAGGAGGCGCCCCAGAGCACTGCCAGAACGACGAGCAGTGTCAGGTCGGTGGTCATGTCGTTCTTTGCAGGCTCGTTCTTTGTCGAGATCTTCTTTGTAGACATGGGGCTGGCTCGCCTTCGAAACGGGATCGGCTGAACCAGGCTTGTAGGCGGTGCGGCGACGAAATGCTTCGGCCACGGTCGAATTGTCATAGCGCCTCCCGGCTGATGCGCCTTTTGCCTGTTCCGCCAAAGTTGCGTCTCACGCCCTAGGCAAACCGGTTTCAAATCGCTAGACCCGCGCCGGACCGGCGTGGCAAGAAGCCGGCTCGGGTTTTGGCGGAGATTTTGATGCCGGATTATGACGTGCTTTGCATCGGCAATGCCATTGTCGACATCATCGCCCAGTGCGACGAGGAATTCCTCGAGACCAACGGCATCATCAAGGGCGCGATGAACCTCATCGACACACAACGCGCCGAACTGCTCTACAGCCGCATGGGTCCGGCGATCGAGGCGTCCGGCGGCAGTGCCGGCAACACGGCGGCCGGTGTCGCCAGCTTCGGCGGCCGCGCCGCCTTCTTCGGCAAGGTCTCCAACGATGCGCTCGGCGAAATCTACGCCCACGACATCCATGCGCAGGGCGTCGCCTTCGACACCACGCCGCTCAAGGGCGAGCCGCCGACGGCGCGCTCGATGATCTTCGTCACGCCCGACGGCGAGCGCTCGATGAACACCTATCTCGGCGCCTGCGTCGAGCTTGGCCCTGAGGATGTCGAAGCCGACAAGGCGTCTGGCGCCAAGGTCACCTATTTCGAAGGGTATCTGTGGGACCCGCCGCGCGCCAAGGAGGCAATCCGCCAGACGGCGAAGCTGGCGCACGCGGCAGGCCGCGAAGTCTCCATGACACTGTCGGATTCGTTTTGCGTCGACCGCTACCGCGACGAATTCCTCGACCTGATGCGCTCGGGCACGGTCGATATCGTCTTTGCCAACAGCCACGAGATCAAGTCGCTCTACCAGACGTCGTCGTTCGACGAGGCGCTGGCCCAGATCCGCAAGGATTGCCGGATCGCCGCCGTCACCCGCTCGGAAAAAGGCTCGGTGATCGTACGCGGCGACGAAACCGTGGTGATCAAGGCGACCGCCATCAAGGAACTGGTCGACACGACCGGCGCCGGCGATCTCTATGCCGCGGGCTTCCTGCATGGCTACACGCAAGGCCGCGACCTGCAGACCTGCGGCGACCTTGGCTCACTGGCGGCCGGACTGGTGATCCAGCAGATCGGCCCCAGGCCACGGCAGAATCTGCGCCGAGAGGCTGAGCAGGCGGGGTTGCTTTAGCAGCCATCAAGCTGCCGATCTCCCCCCTCGTGGGGGAGATGGCCGGCAGGCCAGAGGGGGGCACCGTCCCGCCAGCATCTTCAAGGCTTTACACTGCCGCCGACCCCGAAATAGACGGCATGAATTCCTGGATTCTTGCGCGACGTTGACGTCGTCAGAAGGACCTGGAGCGCGGGCGCAAAACATCGTTCCGTAGCGATCCTTCGCGCGCCCCTCTGCCCTGCCGGGCATCTCCCCCACGAGGGGGGAGATCGGCAGCTTGGCCGTCCGCTTCTCACCGTCGCGCGGCTGTCATACATCGCACCTACACGCAATCTGGGCGTCCCGCGACTGACATTTCGGTGCGCCCTCAGTCAGTTGGGGTGTCAAGAAATGCTAGACAGCATGCTGTCGGGCGGCCGGATTCATTGCCGCCGCGATTTCCGCTTTCCGCTCTAGAGATTCAACAATCGGCCGCAGCTGAGGGGAGCGCGGCCCGGAAGACAGATGCATGAACAGATTTCAGATCCAGGCCCTCAGGCAGGACGACTTCGCGGAGATGGTCGCGGAGGAGGTCGAACGCGCGCTTGCCCACTATGATGAGGCCATCAACAAGCCAACCATGGTCTCGGTCGGCAAGATCGCCGGCAGCATAGCGTCCGCCGTCACCTTGCTGTCGCCGAAGCACCAGCGCGCCATCGACGCCATCCATGCCGACCTGCCCGGCCTGGCCTCGAAATTCGTGCGCGCGCTGGCGGCGGAAGCCGCGCGCCGCAGCGAAGCCGGTATTGCCGGCGTGATCAATCCGCCGATGACCCCGTTGACCGATGTCGAGCCCCCCTCGCTGCCAAAGTCCGACGATCTCGAATCGATGCTGATCGAGGACTGGGCGGGCCGCGTCGCCGGCTCGACCTATCTGGAAGAGCATTTGCGCATCGCCCGCTCGACCCTGCACCGTTGGCAGAGACGGGGTGAGGTCATCGCCTTGCGCAAGGGCGGCCGCAAACATGTCTTCCCGCTGGCGCAGTTCGTCGACGGCCGGCCGGTTGCAGGCATTCGCGACGTGCTGTCGCTGATCACCAATCCAAGGCTCGCATGGCTGTGGCTGACGCGGCCCTCGGCGCAGCTCGACGGCCGCATTCCCGTCGACCTGCTTCGGCAGGATCAGGTCGACGAGGTCGTTGAGGCCGCGCGCGTATTCGCGCCGCGCTGAACGCCTCGCGACCTCACCGCTCAGGCTCGCCCCTCAAGTCCCCGCCGTATACGCCGCGATCGCCGCCATGTTGACGATGTCGCTGTCCTTGGCGTTGAGCGACACGATCTGAACCGGCTTGTTCAGGCCGACCAGCAGAGGACCGATGACCGTGGAGCCGCCGAGTTCCTGCAGCATCTTGGTCGAGATCGAGGCCGAGTGGAACGCCGGCATGATCAACACATTGGCCGGGCCGGTCAGCCTTATGAACGGATATTGCGCCATGGCGCGGGCGTTGAGGGCGACGTCGGCGGCCATTTCGCCGTCATACTCGAAGTCGACGCGGCGCTTGTCGAGGATGCGCACCGCTTCCTGGACGCGCTCGGAGCGCTCGCCCTGCGGATGGCCGAAGGTCGAATAGGCGAGCATGGCGAGCCTCGGCTCATAACCCATGCGGCGGGCAAAGCCTGCGGCCTCCTCGGCGATGTCGGCGATCTGCTCGGCGTTCGGCATATCGTGCACGGCGGTGTCGGCGACCAGCACGGTCTTGCCCCGCGCCAGCACGATCGAGACGCCGATGACGCGATGGCCGGGCTTGGCGTCGATGACGCGGCGGATGTCGTCGAGTGCTGTCGAATAGTTGCGGGTGACGCCCGTCACGATGCCGTCGGCGTCGCCCAGCGCCACCATGCAGGCGGCAAAATGGTTGCGGTCGTTGTTGATCAGCCGCTGGCAGTCGCGGAACAGGAAGCCTTTGCGCTGCATGCGCTCGTAGAGATAGTCGGTGTAGATGCCGTTGCGGCGCGACAGCCTTGCATTGATGATCTCGATGCCTTGCTTGTTGAGGTCGATGCCGGCGTGCTTGGCGTTTTCCTTGATGACGTCGTCGCGTCCGAGCAGGATGGCGGTGCCGAGCCGCTGATTCACATAGGAGACGGCGGCGCGCATGACCTGCTCCTCTTCGCCCTCGGCGAAGACGATGCGCTTGGGCTGGCGCCGCACGCGGTCGTAGATGCGCTGCAGGGTCGAGGCGATCGGGTCGCGGCGGGCCGACAGCTCCTGCGCATAACGGTCGAGATCGAGGATCGGCTTGCGGGCGACGCCGGAATCCATCGCCGCCTTGGCCACCGCAATCGGGATGGCCGAGATCAGGCGCGGGTCGAACGGCACCGGGATGATGTAGTTGGGGCCGAATTTCGGCCGGTTGCCCTGATAGGCGGCGGCGACGTCGTCGGGCACATCCTGGCGTGCCAATGCCGCCAGCGCCTGGGCGGCGGCGATCTTCATGTCGTCATTGATGGTGGTTGCCCTGACATCCAGCGCGCCGCGGAAGATGTAGGGAAAGCCGAGCACGTTGTTGACCTGGTTGGGGTAATCAGAACGACCGGTGGCCATGATGGCGTCGGTGCGGATCTCGGCGACCTCCTCCGGCGTGATTTCCGGATCGGGATTGGCCATGGCGAAGATGATCGGGTTCTTGGCCATCGACTGCACCATGGCGGTGGTCAGCGCGCCCTTGGCGGAGAGGCCGAGGAAGACGTCGGCGCCATCGAGTGCCTCGGCGAGGCTGCGCGCCTCGGTCTTGACCGCATGCGCCGACTTCCACTGGTTCATGCCTTCGGTGCGGCCTCGAAAGACCACGCCCTTGGTGTCGCACAAAGTGATGTTTTCCGGCGCAAAACCCATCGCCTTCATCAGCTCGATACAGGCGATGCCGGCTGCACCGGCGCCGTTGCAGACCATTTTTGTGGTCTTCATGTCGCGGCCGGTGATTTCCAGCGCGTTGATCAGGCCGGCGGCCGAGATGATCGCAGTGCCGTGCTGGTCGTCATGGAAGACCGGGATGTCCATCAATTCGCGCAGGCGCTGCTCGATGATGAAGCATTCCGGCGCCTTGATGTCCTCGAGATTGATGCCGCCGAAAGAGGGCCCGAGGAAACGCACACAGTTGATGAACTCGTCGGCGTCCTCGGTATCGACCTCGAGGTCGATGGAATCGACATCGGCGAAGCGCTTGAACAGCACCGCCTTGCCCTCCATCACCGGCTTGGAGGCCAGCGCGCCGAGATTGCCAAGGCCGAGAATGGCGGTGCCGTTGGAGATGACGGCGACCATATTGCCGCGCGTCGTGTAGTCGAAGGCGCGCGAGGGGTCTTCGGCGATGGCCAGAACAGGAACCGCGACGCCAGGCGAATAGGCGAGGCTGAGGTCGCGTTGCGTCGCCATCGGCTTGGTGGCAACGACCTCCAGCTTGCCGGGGCGACCCATGGCGTGGAATTCGAGCGCTTCCTGCGCACTGACGGACGGACCGTTGTTCTCGGTTTTCCTGGCCATGATGTTCTTGATTTCCTCACCGGTGCAGCACCTCGTTGAAGCGGGTGCTTTGTGTCGGACCGAATTAAGACCACGCGCCGCCGCGTGTAAACCGCCAGCGCGCTGGAATCGCCGTCCGCATCGGCAATTGCGGACAAGCTGCCGTCCCGTCGTCCCCTGTTTTTCGAAGCTCTGGCATTAAACCGCATCATCACATCTGCTAGCGTGCCGCGCATGAACATGCACAGCCCGAACGAGCCAGACGCCCCCGAGGCGATGACGCCGGTGCCGACCGCCCACGCCGGCGCCACGCCGATGATCGAGCAATTCATCGAGATCAAGGCGGCGAACCCCGATTCGCTGCTGTTCTATCGCATGGGCGATTTCTACGAGCTGTTCTTCGACGATGCCGAGAAGGCGAGCCGGGCGTTGGGCATCGTGCTGACCAAACGCGGCAAGTATCAAGGGCTCGACATTCCGATGTGCGGCGTGCCGGTGCATGCCGCCGACGATTATCTGCAAAAGCTGATCGGCCAGGGTTTCCGCGTTGCCGTCTGCGAACAGATCGAGGATCCGGCCGAGGCCAAGAAACGCGGCGGCAAATCGGTGGTGCGCCGCGACGTGGTGCGGCTGGTGACACCGGGCACCATCACCGAGGACAAATTGCTGGCGCCGTCGGAATCGAGTTTCCTGATGGCGCTGGGGCGGGTGAAAGGCGGAGCGGACCACTCCTTTGCGCTGGCCTGGATCGACATCTCGACCGGCGCCTTCCGCGTCACCGACACCACCGCCGACCGGCTTTTGGCCGACATTTTCCGCGTCGATCCGCGCGAGCTGATCGTCGCCGAGCCGGTGTTCCATGATCCGGAGCTGAAGCCGGTGTTCGACGTGCTCGGCCGCGTCGCCAGCCCGCAACCGCCGTCGCTGTTTGATTCGGCCTCGGCCACGGGACGCATCGCCCGTTTCTTCGATGTGGCGACGCCGGATAGCTTTGGCGCCTTTTCGCGCGCCGAGCTATCGGCGATCTCGGGCGCCATCGCCTATGTCGAGAAGACGCAGAAGGCGGAGCGCCCGCCGCTATCGCGGCCGGAGCGCGAGGAGCAGGGATCGACCCTGTTCATCGACCCGGCAACACGCGGCAATCTCGAACTCTTACGCACGCTGTCGGGCAGCCGCGAAGGCTCGCTGTTCAAGGCGATCGACCGCACGGTCACCGGCGGCGGCGCAAGGCTGCTCGCCGACCGGCTGATGGCGCCGCTGACCGACCCGGTGGCGATCGGCGGCAGGCTGGACTCGGTTTCGTTCTTCCGTTCCGAGACCCGGCTCTGCCAGGCGGTGCGGTCGAGCCTGAGGAGCGTCGCCGACATGCCGCGCGCGCTGTCCAGGCTGGCGCTCAACCGGGGCGGCCCGCGCGACCTTGGCGCGCTGCGCGCCGGTTTCGAGGCTGCCGGCGCGATCGCCGAGATCTTTGCCGCGACCGCCCTGCCCAGGGAATTGACGGCGGCACTCGCTGCCATCCACGCGCTGCCCCAGGCGCTGGCCCAGCACCTGACACAGGCGCTTGGCGACGAACTGCCGCTGCTCAAGCGTGACGGCGGCTTCGTTCGCGGCGGCTATCACCCCGATCTCGACGAGATGCGGGCGCTGCGCGATGAGTCGCGCAAAGTGATCGCCGGGCTGGAGCGCTCGCTGATCGACGAGACCGGCATCCGCTCGCTGAAGATCCGCCACAACAATGTGCTTGGCTACTACATCGAGGTGACCGCCAATCACCACGCGATCATGACCGGCAGCGACGGCGCCAAGGCTCGCTTCATCCACCGCCAGACCATGGCCAACGCCATGCGCTTCACGACGACCGAGCTTGCCGAACTCGAGACCAAGATCGCCAACGCCGCCGACCGGGCGCTCAGCATCGAGCTTGCCGCCTTCGACGCGCTGACGGCGGAAGCGGTCGGCGAAGCGGAGAAGATCCGCGCCGGTGCGGATGCGCTGGCCGTGCTCGATGTCTCGGCGGCACTTGCGCTTCTCTCGGAAAGCGAAGCCTGGTGCCGGCCGGTGGTGGATTCGAGCCTTGCTTTCGACATTTTGGGGGGCCGGCATCCGGTGGTCGAGCAGGCCTTGCGCCGTTCGGGCGAAGGCCCGTTCGTCGCCAATGATTGCGACCTGTCGCCGGAGGGCAGCGCCAAGAATGGCGCGATCTGGCTTCTGACCGGCCCCAACATGGGCGGCAAGTCGACGTTCCTGCGGCAAAACGCGCTGATCGCCATCCTGGCGCAGACCGGCTCGTTCGTGCCAGCGACCTCGGCCCATATCGGCGTCGTCGACCGGCTGTTCTCGCGTGTCGGCGCCTCGGACGATCTGGCGCGCGGCCGCTCGACCTTCATGGTCGAGATGGTCGAGACGGCGGCAATCCTCAACCAGGCCGGCGAGCGCGCCCTGGTGATCCTCGACGAGATCGGCCGCGGCACCGCCACCTTCGACGGCCTGTCGATCGCCTGGGCGGCGGTCGAATATCTGCATGAGAAGAACCGCTGCCGGGCGATCTTCGCTACTCACTTTCACGAAATGACCTCGCTGGCCGGCAAGCTGGCGCGGCTCCACAACGTCACCATGCGGGTCAAGGAATGGGAAAACGACGTCGTCTTCCTGCACGAGGTCGGCAAGGGCGCCGCCGACCGCTCCTACGGTGTGCAGGTGGCGCGGCTGGCCGGGCTGCCGGAAGCGGTGGTCGACCGGGCCAAGGAAGTCCTGCACCAGTTGGAGGAAGGCGAGGTTTCCGGCAAGACCAACCGGCTGGTCGACGACCTGCCGCTGTTTTCGGTGGCGGTGAAGCGGGAAGCGGCGAAGCCGGCCAAGGGCGACGCGTTGGGTGCCGCGCTCGGCGACATCAATCCCGACGAGATGACGCCAAGGGAAGCGCTGGAGGCGCTTTACCGGCTTAAGGGACTGGCGTAGCCAGTAAAGGTCGGCGGGACAGCACCCCCCTCTGCCCTACCGGGCATCTCCCCCGCAAGGGGGGAGATCGGACGTCACCTTGGCTTTCGCCAATCACCATGCAAGGAGAGCGGAGCGCGGAAGCTGCCTATCTCCCCCTTGCGGGGGAGATGGCCGGCAGGCCAGAGGGGGGTGTGACGGAACGCGGCCTTCGCTATCTGCGCGCCTAAATCATCTCCAGCCCGCGTTTGCGCGTCGGTGGCGGAAAGCCACGGTCGAGATCGGCGATGTCCTGCGGCGTAAGCTTGATGTCGAGCGCCGCGACGTTCTGGCGGACATGCTCTTGGCTGCTGGCCTTCGGGATGGCGATGACGCCCTCCTGATGCATCACCCAGGCCAGGGCGATCTGTGCCGCCGTGGCCTTGTGGCGGGCGGCAATGGCTTCCAGCCTGGCATTGCGCGCCAGCGCGCCCTGCTCGACCGGCGAAAAAGCCATTAGCGGAATGCCGCGCTGCCGGCTCCACGGCGCCAGGTCGAATTCGAGGCCGCGCCGGACCAGATTGTAGAGCACCTGGTTGGTCTGGACATTGCCGCCATCCGACAAGCCGATCAGCTCTTCCATCTCGTCGGTGTCGAAATTGCTGACGCCCCAGTGACGGATCTTGCCCGCCTTTTTCAGGGCCTCGAAGGCCGCGACCGTTTCCGCCAGCGGCACGCTGCCCGGCCAATGCAGCAGATAGAGATCGATGCGGTCAGTGCGCAGGCGCTTCAGGCTGTTTTCGCAGGCGCGCTGCACGCCCGCGCGCGAAGCGTTCGATGGCAGAACTTTCGAGACCAGGAAGGTCTCGTCACGGCGCCCGGCAATAGCCTCTGCCACCACCTCCTCGGCGCCGCCGCTGGCATACATTTCGGCAGTGTCGATCAGTGTGATGCCGAGGTCGAGGCCGAGCTTGAGGGCATTCACCTCATCGGCACGGCGACTGATATCCTCGCCCATCTTCCATGTGCCCTGGCCAAGCACCTGAACGGCTTCGCCTGAGGGCAGTTTGGTGGTTCTGATGGTCGGCGGCATGGCGGGCTCCATTTGGGCCGATCGCATCACAGGCTGGACGAGAAATCCAGAGGCGTTCTCGCCGAGCTGGCGATGGCTGAAGACTTACTTCACCGGATGGGCGGCGAGCCAGGCCTGCATCTGCTTGATCTCGGCTTCCTGCGCGGCGATGACGCCTTCGGCCAGCTTGCGGATTTCCGGATCCTTGCCGTTGGCAAGCTCGACCTTGGCCATGTCGATGGCACCCTGATGGTGCGGGATCATGCCCCTGACGAAATCGACATCGGCATTGCCGGTATATTCAGATGCCATCATGTCGGCATGCATCTTGTCCATCGCTGCCTTGTAGCCCTCGGTCGAGGGGCTGGTCGCGTCCGTCGCCATGGCGCCCATGTCGTGTTTCATCTCCTCACTTTGCGCCGGAACACTTTCGAGGAAGACGGCAACCAGCATTCCGGCCGCCATCAGCAGCAGCACGAGTTTTTTGGCGAAGGTCATTCATGGTCTCCTGTTGGGTGGTTTCGTATTTGGGGGCTTGGATCAGAGTTTCAATGTTCTCAGCCGCAATGCGTTTGCGATCACCGACACCGAAGACAGGCTCATCGCCGCCGCCGCCAGCATCGGCGACAGAAGCGTGCCGGTGAGCGGATAGAGCACGCCGGCGGCGACCGGCACGCCAAGCACATTGTAGAGGAAGGCGAAGAACAGGTTCTGGCGGATGTTGCGGATCGTCGCCTGGGCCAGCGTGCGGGCGCGCACGATACCGTTGAGGTCGCCCTTGACCAGAGTGATACCGGCGCTTTCGACGGCGACATCGGCGCCGGTGCCCATGGCGATGCCGACATCGGCGGCGGCAAGGGCCGGTGCGTCATTGACGCCGTCGCCGGCCATGGCAACGCCGGCGCCCTTTGCGCGCAGTTCCTCGACAAGGGCTGCCTTCTGTTCCGGCAGCAGGCCGGCGCGGACCTCGTCGATGCCGAGGCTTCTGGCGATCGCGTTGGCCGTGCGTTCATTGTCGCCGGTTGCCATGATGATCCGCAAGCCGCTTTCATGCAGCGCCTTGATCGCCTCGGCCGTCGTTGCCTTGATAGGGTCGGCGACGGCGACGATGCCGGCCAGTTTTTTGTCGACAGCGACGAACATCGCCGTCTTGCCTTCGAGTTGCAACGCCTCGGCCTTGGCCGAGATGGATGCGATGTCGACGCCAAGGTCGGCCATCATCGCGGCATTGCCGAGCGCGACCGTCTTTCCCGAGACCGAACCGGACACGCCCTTGCCGGTGACCGCCTCGAAGGCGCTGGCCTCGGCAACTGTCACGCCGCGCGTAGCGGCGCCGTCGACGATGGCTTCAGCCAGCGGATGCTCCGACCCCTTCTCCAGACCGGCGGCAAGCGCCAGCAATTCCTCCTCGGAAAAACCGTTTGCCGCAACGACATCGGTCAGCTTCGGCCGGCCTTCGGTCAGCGTCCCCGTCTTGTCGACGATCAGCGTGTCGACGGAAGCGAAGCGTTCGAGTGCTGCGGCCTCCTTGATCAGCACACCGGCATGCGCTCCGCGCCCGGTGGCGGTCATGATCGACATCGGCGTGGCAAGGCCGAGCGCACAGGGGCAAGCGATAATCAGCACCGACACCGCCGAGACGATGGCAAAGATCAGGCTGGGCTCGGGTCCAAACACGGCCCAGGCGGTGAAAGCGACAATCGCGACAAGGACGACGGCCGGGACAAAGTAGAAAGAAACGCGATCGGCCAACCCTTGAATCGGGGCGCGCGAGCGCTGCGCCTTGGCGACGAGCTCGACGATGCGCGCCAGCGTCGTCTCGGCGCCAACCTTCTCAGCGCGCATGATCAGCGCACCATTCTTGTTGAGCGTGCCGCCGGTCAGCGCATCGCCCTCGACCTTCTCGACCGGCAACGGCTCGCCCGTGATCATCGATTCGTCGATCGAGGACCGCCCTTCCAGCACCGTGCCATCGACCGGCACGGCGTCACCGGGGCGTATGCGCAGGCGATCGCCGGCCTTGACGGCGTCGAGGGGCACGTCGTTTTCGGAACCATCGGCGGCAATCAGCCGCGCGGTCTTCGGCGCCAGATCGAGCAAGGCGCGGATCGCCGAACCGGTCTTTTCACGGGCGCGCAGCTCCAGCACCTGACCAAGGAAGACCAGCGCAACGATGACGGCGGCAGCCTCGAAATAGACGGGCACCGCACCGCCATGGCCGCGGAACTGATGCGGGAAAATGTCCGGAAACAGCGTGGCGACGACGCTGTAGAGATAGGCAGCGCCAACGCCGAGCGAGATCAGCGTCCACATGTTGGGGCTGCGGTTGACCAGCGAGTCCCAGCCGCGGTGGAAGAAGGGAAAGGCGGCCCAAAGCACCACCGGACTTGCCAGGACCAGTTCGATCCAGACCTTTGTCCGGTCCTCGACCAGGCTTTCAAACATCAAGCCGATCATGGGCGCCATTGCGATGATCAGAAGGGGGACCGAAAGGACAGCGCTCACCCAAAACCGCCTGGTGAAATCGACCAGCTCGGGATTTGGCCCTTCATCGCCCGTCGGCACGCCCATCGGCTCCAGCGCCATGCCACAGATCGGGCAGGATCCTGGCTTGTCGCGGATGATTTCGGGATGCATCGGGCAGGTGTATTGCGTGCCTTTGGGCATCGGCTGCGGTGCCGGCCTGTCGCCGAGATATTTTTGCGGCTCCGCCTCGAATTTCGCCTGGCAGGCGGCCGAGCAGAAGTAAAAGCCCTGGCCTTCGTGGCGGGCAAAGTGCCTGGCTGTCGCGCGATCGACGCTCATACCGCAGACCGGATCGGTGGCCGTCAGGAATTTTTCCGGCTCGGCGACGAATTTCGTGCGGCAGCCCTGGCTGCAGAAATGATAGGGATGGCCATCATGCTCGGTCGTCGGCTTGCCGGCGACCGGATCGACAGTCATGCCGCAGACCGGATCGCGGACGACGCTCTTCGTGGTGGGCACGGCGCCTTTTGTCGAGCAGCAGCTACTATGCGCGTGATGATCGTGATCGGAATGCGTCATTCGAAAATGCCTTGATTTATCGGCGTGTGACGTGGAGATAGGGCTTCCAGTAACTGGAAGGTCAAGGGCTGTTTCGACTTTTCTTCTCCGGTCCACGGCGCGTCCATCCTCCCCCAGAAAAAGTCTCACGCGGCAACACCACGCCTGCTAGAGAGCGAGCGTCCCGGGGGTGAGATTTTCTTTGGCAATGAAGCGTCTGGTCATCAATCTCGATCGGTCTCCCGATCGCCTTGCCCGTGTGACGGCGGAGTTTGCCCGCATCGGCGTCCCGTTCGAACGCGTTCAGGCCATCGACGCACGGGATCGGCCGGACCTGGACCAGCTGCCGCAAAATGTCGGATATCGGAACAGGCTGCCATTGACTGACGGCGAGATCGCCTGCCTGCTCAGTCACCGGGCCTGCTGGGCCGCCATAGCGCAAGGCGACGCTCGCTACGGGGCAATCTTCGAGGACGACATCGTCTTTGCCGCGAAAGCCGGCGCATTGCTTCGCGACAGCAACTGGATTCCAGCCGATGCCGAAGTCGTCAAGCTCGAAAGCTATTTTTGCAAGACCGTGATCCGACGCAAGCGCATTGACATCGGTCACGGCTTTTCCACATCCAAACTCGACGCTGGACATATAGGAACCGCCGGCTACATCATCTCCAGGCAAACCGCGCTCGACCTGATCAAGGCCACCGAGGAGATCGGCATCGCTGTCGACGACCTTGTCTTCAACCCCGAGTTTTCGGTTTTGCGAGGCGAGACAATCTATCAGCTTGTTCCTGCGCTCTGCGCGCAAGATCAGTTCCTTGGCGACAGGGCGCTCCAATTGCCAAGCCTGCTCAGGGAAAAGCGGGATATCCAGTGCGCCGCCGGGACCGGGAAACGCAGAAAGACAGCCATAGCGAAGGTCAAAGCCGAGGCTCGGCGGATAGGCAAGCGCATTGTCGATTTCTGTCGACTGAAGCGGAGAATGGTTATTCCATTTACTTATCCGAGCCAAAGCTCAACCGGGTCTTGAACCGGCTTTCAACGCCCCATACCCAGCGCCACGAAAACGCGCTATAGACGCCGCCGAACGGCAAGGCCGACTGGATATATGGCAAGAATCTCCCTGAAGCTCGACGAATTGATCGACGGCGAAGCCTTGCGCCGCGAGATGACCGCGCTGACCGCGGCCACGGCGGATGATGGCTCAGGGCAGGCCGCGCGCAATGGCGTGCTCCAACTGCTCAAGGGACGACTGGCGGAAGGGCGCGCCATTGCCGAACGAATGCTGATGGACGATGGCGGCGGCAGCGCCTGCGCGGCGCGGCTGTCGCATCTCATGGACGAGATCATCCGGGCGCTTTACGATTTCGCCGTCACCCATGTCTACCGGGTCAAGAACCCGTCCTCGGCGGAGCGCATGGCCGTCGTCGCTGTCGGCGGCTACGGCCGTGGAACGCTGGCGCCCGGATCCGACATCGACCTTCTGTTCCTGCTGCCCTACAAGCAGACGCCGTGGGGCGAACAGACAGTCGAATACATGCTCTACATGCTGTGGGACCTGGGGCTGAAGGTCGGCCACGCCACCCGTAACATCGACGAATGCCTGCGCCTGTCGCGCACCGATGTCACCATTCGCACCTCGATCCTCGAAGCACGTTTCCTGTGGGGCGAGGAAAAGCTCTATGATGAACTGATGCTGCGGTTCGATCATGAGGTGGTGCGCACGACCGGCCCCGAATATGTCCAGGCCAAGCTTGCCGAACGCGATGACCGCCATGCCAAGGCCGGCGAAAGCCGCTATCTGGTCGAGCCCAACGTCAAGGACGGCAAGGGCGGCCTGCGCGACCTGCAGACGCTGTTCTGGATCGGCAAATATTTCTATCGGGTGCGTACCGGCGAGGAACTGGTCGACAAGGGCGTCTTCACCGAGGGCGAATACCGCGAGTTCCAGAAGGCGGAGGATTTCCTGTGGGCGGTACGCTGCCACATGCATTTCCTCACCGGCAAGGCCGAAGAGCGGTTGCATTTCGACATCCAGCGCGAGATCGCCGAACGGCTCGGCTACACCACACACCCCGGCCTGTCGGCGGTCGAGCGCTTCATGAAGCACTACTTCCTCGTTGCCAAGGACGTCGGCGACCTGACCCGCATCTTCTGCGCGGCGCTCGAGGAGGAGCAGGCCAAGCACGTTCCTGGCTTCAACCGCATCTTCCTGACTTTCTCCAGGCGCAAACGCAAGCTGGCCGGCACCTCCGATTTCATTGTCGACAACCACCGCATCAACATCGCCGACGACCAGGTGTTCGAGCGCGATCCGGTCAATCTGCTCAGGCTGTTCTGGTTCGCCGACAAGCACGGTCTGGAATTCCACCCTGACGCGCTCAAGCTGCTGACCCGTTCGCTCGGCCTGGTCAACAAGTCGCTGCGGCGCGACGAGGAGGCCAACCGGCTGTTCCTCGACATATTGACCTCGGATCGCAATGCCGAACTCAATCTGCGTCGCATGAACGAAGCCGGACTGCTCGGCAGGCTGATCCCGGATTTCGGCAAGATCGTCGCCATGATGCAGTTCTCGATGTACCACCACTACACGGTGGACGAGCATCTGATCCGCTGCATCGGCGTGCTGGCCGAGATCGAGCGCGGCGACGGCGAAAAGGTCCACCCCCTCTCGCACACGCTGATGCCGGGCCTGAAGAAGAGCCGCGAGGCGCTCTATGTCGCCGTATTGCTGCACGACATTGCCAAGGGCAGGCCGGAGGACCATTCCGAGGCGGGGGCCAGGATCGCCCGTCGCATCTGCCCGCATATGGGGCTGTCGCCTGCCGATACCGAAACCGTGGCCTGGCTGGTCGAGAACCACCTCGTGATGTCGATGACGGCGCAGACCCGCGACCTCAACGACCGCAAGACCATCGAGGATTTTGCCGCGATCGTGCAGTCGGTCGAGCGGCTGAAGCTGCTTTTGATCCTCACCGTCTGCGACATCAGGGGCGTCGGACCCGGTGTCTGGAACGGCTGGAAGGGCCAGCTGCTGCGCACGCTCTACTACGAGACCGAATTGCTGCTGACCGGCGGGTTTTCGGAAGTGTCGCGCGCGCAGCGCACGGCGGCGGCGCGCGAGCGCCTGGCCGAGGCGCTTGCCGACTGGCCGGACAAGGCCCGCAAGCGCTATGTCGGCCAACACTACGAGAATTACCTTTTGACCGTCGATCTCGCAGACCAGTTGCGCCATGCCGAGTTCATCCGCGAAGCGGACGTGTCAGGCAACAAGCTTGCCACCATGGTCAAGACCCACCAGTTCGAGGCGGTGACCGAAATCACCGTGCTGGCGCAGGACCACCCCCGCCTGCTCTCGGTCATCGCCGGGGCTTGCGCCGGAGCCGGCGGCAACATTGTCGACGCGCAGATCTTCACGACGTCGGATGGCCGCGCGCTCGACACGATCCTGATCAGCAGAGAATTCGATCGCGACGAGGACGAGCGCCGGCGTGCCGAGCGTGTCGGCCGGCTGATCGAGGACGTGCTGTCGGGCAAGAGCTGGCTGCCGGAAATGATCGAGAAGCGCACCAAGCCGCGGCGCGGCTCCAAGGTGTTCAAGATCCCACCGCGTGCCGAAATCCGCAACACGCTGTCAAACCGTTTTTCGGTCATCGAGGTCGAGGGCCTCGACCGGCCGGGACTGCTGTCGGAGATCACCGGAACGCTTTCCGACCTGTCGCTCGACATCGCATCGGCCCACATCACCACCTTCGGCGAAAAGGTCATCGACACCTTCTATGTCACCGATCTCACTGGCCAGAAGATAGATAGCCCGGCCCGCATCGCCACCATCCGCAATCGGCTGATGGCAACGCTCGAAGGCATCGTGCCCGAACGCGGCGGCAAGCCCAGGGCGGCGGCCGAGTGACAACGACCATCACTTTGTCCCAATTGCGCAGGCAGTTCCCAAAAGCATGAGCCTCGTCAAGAAATTCGCAACGGTCGCTTCCGGCACGCTGATGAGCCGCGCGCTCGGTTTCGGCCGCGAGATGCTGATGGCTGCTGCACTCGGAACCGGACCGGTTGCCGATGCCTTCAACGCCGCTTTCCAGTTTCCCAACACCTTTCGCCGGCTGTTTGCCGAGGGGGCCTTCAACGCCGCCTTCGTGCCGCTATTCGCCAAGGAGATCGAGACCCACGGTACCGACGGCGCCAAGCGCTTTTCCGAGGAAGTGTTCGGCGTGCTGTTCACGGCGCTGCTGGCGCTGACGATCATCATGGAACTGTCGATGCCGCTGATCGTGCGCTATCTGGTGGCGCCGGGTTTTGCCGGCACGCCGGGGAAGTTCGACACCACGGTGACGCTGGCGACGATCATGTTTCCCTATCTGATCTGCATGTCGCTGGGTGCCATGATGGCGGGCATGCTGAATTCGCTGCGCCGCTATTTCGCCGCCGCGGTGGCACCGGTGTTCCTCAACATCATCCTGATCGGCGTGCTCGCCTATGCCTGGTACAAGGGCTCGGATGCCCTCACAGTCGGCTACGGGCTGTCCTGGGGCGTGCTTGCCGCCGGACTGGTGCAGTTGGCGATCGTCTGGGTGGCGGTGCGCCATGCCGGCATCTCGATCGGCTTTCGCCGTCCCAAAATGACGCCCGCGGTCAAGCGGCTGCTGATCCTGGCGCTGCCGGCGGCCATCACCGGCGGCATCACCCAGATCAACCAGCTGATCGGTACGGCGATCGCCTCGGCGCAGAACAGCGCGGTGTCCTCGCTCGCCTATGCCGACCGCATCTACCAGTTGCCGCTCGGCGTGGTCGGTGTTGCGGTGGCGATCGTGCTGTTGCCCGAACTGTCGCGGGCGCTGAAGTCGGGCAATCTGATCGAGGCGGCCAATCTGCAGAACCGCTCGGTCGAGTTCACGCTGTTCCTGACCTTGCCGGCAGCCGCGGCACTCTGGGTGATGTCTGAGCCGATCGTGCGGCTGGTCTATGAGCGCGGCGCGTTCGCCGCCAACGGATCGACGCCGACGGTGGCGGCGATCCTGGCGATCTTCGGCCTCGGCCTGCCGGCCTTCGTGCTGATCAAGGCGTTCACCCCAGGCTATTTCGCCCGCGAGGACACGCGCACGCCGATGATCTTTGCCGCCATCTCGGTGGCGGTGAACGTCACCACGGCGCTGACGCTGTTTCCACGGATGGGGGCGCCCGGCATTGCGGTGGCCTCGGCCGTCGCCGGCTGGGTCAACGCGGTGATGCTGCTCGGCGTCTTGATCCGGCGCGGCCATTGGGGCCGCGACGTACCGCTGATGAAGCGCATTCCACGTCTGGTGCTGTCCGCCGTGGTGATGGGCGCTGCGCTCTATTTTGCCGAACACTGGTTCGCCATCAGGCTTGGGCCGGGCTCGCCGCTGGTGGTCAAGGCGGCGACGCTGCTGTCGCTGGTTGCCGGTGGGGCGCTGCTTTATTTCATCACCGCGTTTGCCACCGGCGGCGCCGATTTCGGGATGATCCGGCGCAATGTCGGACGGAAAGGATCGCCGCCGACTAGGGAACAGTCTCCAGATCCGTGAGCCGGAATTTATTGCAATGTCCCACCCTCATTGCGACGATAGCGGCTGCTTCGACAAACATTAGTCTTCTCCAGACAATTCGTCGTAGACGGAGGGTGGCAAGGTGTTGCGCGCCTGCCCCCTCAGTTCAATTCCGAGTTCGGCCCGAAGCCGTGCCGCGGTCTCCAGCGGCGTCTCGCGGCTGCGCCTGCGCTGCAGTGCCTCTTGCATACCGACCACGCCGGCGGGGCGCTTCTGACCTTCAGATCCGGTGGGCATTCAAGGCGTCTCCTCCAAGGTCGCTATGTAATGCACCCGGCTGCCGCTCGCGTACATGATGAAGTGCTTGTTGCCAAAGCGGTCGTTTTTGACAGTGAGCGACGTAGTGAAGCGCGGAGCGTTTCGTGGCAATGGGGTCGTGGCGACGGGTGGCAGATGGCTCGCGGCTAGCCGCGATAGAAGCACGACTAATTGCCCTTCGGCCAGCGACTTCTCTGGGATGGAATCCTCCCATTGATCGGGCGCCCCGTGGCGTACAATCTTCCAAACTCGCGCCAAGTCTCCGGCCCCTGCTTTCCGCGAAGCATATAGGTGCTTTTGCATATTTCAAATTTCAAACTGAGACACTCCCGGTTTCTTGTCCCTGTTCCTTGTAGTCTGCTCCAAGGCCCAATGGCCTCTTGATCCTCTCACCGCTCTCGTCCATAAGCGCGCCGTCGCAAGACTTTCGCCGCGCGCGGTTTCCAGCCGCGTGATTGGCTCCGAAAAGTCTGCAACTTTTCGGAATCACGCTTATACGGCCCTCCACAAGCCATGAGGACAATCATGACCGCCTTCAAGCCACTCGTCTTTTCCGGTGTCCAGCCGACCGGCAATCTGCACCTCGGCAACTATCTCGGCGCCATCAAGAAATTCGTCGCCCTGCAGGAAACCTCCGATTGCATCTATTGCGTCGTCGACCTGCATTCGCTGACAGCTCAACTCGTTCATGAAGACCTAGCCGACCAGACGCGGTCGATCACCGCTGCGTTCCTGGCCTCGGGCATCGACCCGAAGAAGCACATCGTCTTCAATCAGTCGCGGGTCATGCAGCATGCGGAGCTCGCCTGGATCTTCAATTGCGTGGCGCGCATCGGCTGGATGAACCGCATGACGCAGTTCAAGGACAAGGCCGGCAAGGACCGCGAGAACGCGTCGCTCGGCCTGCTAGCCTATCCTTCGCTGATGGCTGCCGACATCCTGCTCTACCGTGCCACCCACGTGCCGGTGGGCGAGGACCAAAAGCAGCATCTGGAACTCACACGCGACATCGCGCAGAAATTCAACAACGACTTCTCCGACCGCATCGCGGCCCTTGGCATCGGCGTCGAGATGCAGGTCGGCGAAGAGACCGTGAACGGCTATTTCCCGCTGACCGAGCCGGTCATCGGTGGGCCGGCGGCGCGCATCATGTCGCTGCGCGACGGCTCCAAGAAAATGTCCAAATCGGACCCGTCGGATTTGTCGCGCATCAACCTGACCGACGATGCCGATGACATCTCGAAGAAGATCCGCAAGGCCAAAACCGACCCGGAAGCGTTGCCGAGCGAGCTGGACGGCCTGGCCGGCCGGCCCGAGGCGGAGAACCTGGTCGGCATCTATGCGGGTCTCGCCGAGATGTCGAAGGCGGATGTACTCAAGGAATTCGCCGGCCAGCAGTTTTCCGTGTTCAAGCCGGCCTTGGCCGATCTTGCAGTGGAAAAACTGGCGCCGATCGCCAGCGAGATGCGCCGCATTTCGGATGACCGCGCCTATGTCGACGCGGTCCTCAAGGATGGCGGCGAGCGCGCCGGCGTGCTGGCCGAAGCGACGATGAAGACGGTGCGCGACATTATCGGCCTGCTGCAGGGCTGATCGCGACATCGGGTGCACTGGCACAAGGCCGGCGGCTTGCCGCCGGTCCCCCGCAGTGGCAGATTGCGGCCGCACGACACCGAGTAGATAGACATGGTCTCCAAACGCCTCAGCCGCGAAGCCGGCCATCGCAGGAAATTCCTGACGATCATCGACGACACGCCGGAATGCGAGCGCGCCGTCGCCTATGCCTCGAAACGGGCGCAGAGCACCAGCGGCACGCTGGTGCTGCTCTATGTCATCGTGCCGGACGATTTCCAGCATTGGCTGGGTGTCGAGAAGATCATGCGCGAGGAAGCCAACGCCACGGCGCGCGCCGCACTCGACAGCTATGCCAACAAGGTGCGCCAGAAGCTCGGCATCGAGCCCGAGATGGTGGTGCGCGAAGGCAAGCCGACGGAAGAGATCCACAAATTGATCGAGGAAGACCAGGACATCGCCATCCTGGTGCTGGCCGCCGGTGCGGGCAAGGAAGGCCCGGGGCCGCTGGTCGGCGCCGTGGCCGGCAAGGGTGCCGCCTTCCCGATCCCGGTGACTGTCGTGCCGCAGAACCTGTCGGACGAGGAAATAGACAGCCTGGCCTGAGATTTTGCTCTTCAGGTGATGCCGCTCCGATTTTGGGCGCGAAAAAACATTCCGCCAGCCAGCCGTTCCGGCGATGCGTTTCGCTTGAATGTCCATCCAATTGAGCCTATTTAGAATTGTTCCAAACTAGATGCCCAAACGGGCACGGAGACGGCCATGTTCATCCAGACCGAATCGACGCCAAACCCGGCGACGCTGAAATTCCTGCCCGGCAAGGAAGTGCTTCTGGAAGGCACCGCCGATTTCCGCGATGCCGACAGCGCCGCCGTCGCCTCGCCGCTGGCCGGCCGGCTGTTCGAAATTCCTGGCGTCACCGGCGTTTTCTTCGGCTATGACTTCATCACCGTGACCAAGGATGGCCCCGACTGGCAGCATCTGAAGCCGGCGATCCTCGGCGCCATCATGGAGCATTTCATGTCCGGCGCGCCTGTCATGGCCAAGGCTGGCCCGGCCGCAGAGACCAGCCAGACCGGTGAGTTCTACGACAAGGCCGACGAGGAGCTGGTCATCACCATCAAGGAACTGCTCGATACACGGGTGCGCCCGGCGGTCGCCCAGGATGGAGGCGACATCACCTTCCGCGGCTTCGAGAACGGCACGGTGTTTCTGCACATGAAGGGCGCCTGCGCCGGCTGCCCGTCCTCGACGGCGACGCTGAAGCACGGCATCCAGAACCTTCTGCGCCATTTCGTGCCGGAAGTGCAGCAGGTCGAGCAGGTCTCGTAGAGACCTCCTTCTCGAGGCATTAGAGGCAAACAACAAAAAACCGGGCCGAATTGCCCGGTTTTCTGCTTTGGACGTCCGTTGTTGCCTAGACGGTCCGCGTACGAAAACTGCCTCTAGAGAACGATGACCTTGGCGCCGACCGAGGCGCGGTCATAGAGGTCGATAATGTCCTGATTCATCAGGCGGATGCAGCCAGACGACATAGCCTTGCCGATCGAATTCCACTCCGGGCTGCCATGCAGGCGATAGCCTGAATCACCGCCCTTGTTGAACAGGTACATGGCGCGCGCGCCGAGCGGGTTCTTCAGGCCCGGCTCCATGCCGCCGGCAAACTTTTCCAATTCCGGCTGGCGCTGGATCATCTGCCTCGGCGGCGTCCAGGTCGGCCATTCGCGCTTGAGCGCAATGTGGGCGGTGCCATGCCACTCGAAGCCCTCGCGGCCGACGCCGATGCCGTAGCGAATGGCCCTGCCGTCGCCCTCGATGAAGTAGAGGAACTTGTTCTGCGTATCGACGATGATCGTGCCCGGCTTTTCCGGGCTGTCGTAGTTCACTTCCTGCCGATGGTACTTCATCGGCACTTTCTCGATCGGGATGCGCGGCAGCTGATAACCGGCGTCGGTGACCGCGCCGTAGTCGTTGGAGAAGATCTGCGAGCCGATGGTGCTGCAACCGGCGATAGCAGTGGAGAGCGCCAGTGCGGCGATGATTGCAAACGACTTCATGCGCATCAGGTGATCCGGTGCCCCGCCCAACTTCGGCGGCACGAGTCGGCCGCTCTCTCATCGTCATTCATGCTGGCATTTGCTTTGCTTGCCAAGCGCGCGATGCCTATATGCCTGCCTTGACGTACCGGTAAGCGTATCACTATGGCATTTTGGCAACAGGACTCACAGGATTGTGAAGCAAATTCAAGGGGCCTGCTCCATGGGCTCCTGGAAATCGAGGAGAACCGTCATGAATGTCGGTGACGCCGCCCACCGCTCCGGCCTGCCGGCCAAGACTATCCGCTACTATGAAGAGATCGGCCTGATCGCCCCGGCGCGGGCCGCCAACGGCTACCGCGATTATTCCGGAGACGACATCCATCGGCTGGCCTTCCTGCGCCGCGCGCGCAATCTCGGCTTTTCCATCGACGATTGCCGCCAGTTGATGGCGCTTTACCAGGATCGCAGCCGCGCCAGCCACAACGTGCGCGAAATCGCCGCCGCCCATGTCACGGCGATCGAGGAGAAAGTGCGCGAGTTGCAGTCGATGCGCTCGACGCTGCAGAAACTGATCCATGCCTGCCACGGCGACGAAAGGCCGGATTGTCCGATCCTTGATGACATGGCGGGAGCGGCGTTGCTCAGCGACAGGGGCACCTCTGCGGCTGCATAATGACCCTACGTCGACGAGGCCCGACGCCTGGTCGACTCCTGCCGGGAGGACGTCCACAAATGGTCTCGATGAGCGTCGAACTGCGCAATATGGGGGGCACGCAGGCGGCCATGGGCTGGGCCGGCGGCCACACGATCATCGTCGACCGGCCCGAAGGCAAGGCCGGCGGCATGGGCCTGGGCTTCAATGGCGGCCAGCTGCTCGCCCTGGCGATCGGCGGCTACTTCTGCAACGACCTTCGCTACGTTGCCGAGGAAATGGGCATAACGCTCAACAAGATCGCCGTGACCGTGACGCTGAACCTCGAAGGCAAGCCTTTGCTCGCGACTTCGTCAACCATGACGGTTTCCTGCACGACGCTGGACGGCTCCGACCCGGCGGAGATCATCACAAGGGCCGCGGCGATTTCCACGGTCAGCAACTCCCTGCGCCAGGGCGTGCCGGTGAGCATCGAAACGGACGCAACGGCGACCGGCTTGTCGGAGGAATGATCCCCGGGAACAGGCGCATTTGGCCGCGTGGATTGTCAGAGATCGCTAAATAGGCCCACCGCCGGCACAGCAGAGCGATTGATCCAATTTTCTTCGGCATCTGGGCGCGTCAATCTGACGCGCTATGTCTTCCCTTGTTGCAATGATCAACGATGGAGATTGGCATGGATCGGCGATTGTTTCTGACTAGAATGCTTGGGCTGGCAGGGGCTGCGACCGTCGTCGCAATCGCGCGTCCTGCCACCGCCTTGGCCGGCATCCCCAATACGGGGCCGGGCATTCTCGATGAGCTCGACAAACCGTCCGACGACATTCTCGACCCGGATGGTCCCGATGTCCAGGACGGCGTCGAGTTCGTGCGGCACCGCAGGTGGCACCGCCGCCGTCGTCGACGCGGGTGGAGGCGGGTTTGCCGTCGCTATTGGCGCCACGGTTCCTGGCGCCGCAGGTGTTTCCGCAGATCCTTCTGGATCCACTTCTGACGAGACCTGCAACGCGAAGGTCCCGGAGTCCGCCGGCGCCTTCGCTATCGCTGCAGGCTTGAACCCAATCGGTAAAAAAGGCCCGCCGCCCCTCGGCAGCGGGCAGGTCCTGGAGTGCCGGGGGATCAACCCGGCATGGGTCAACGAGCGGGTCACCGGTTGGTTGCAGGGATCGGCCCGGTAGCCTTCCTTTGGGTGGACCGCCACCGGGCCTGACCGGAGCGGGGTGTATTGGGGGAGCCCCGGCTGCTTCGAAAATATCACCTTTCACTTATATTCGCTCTAGCTAATTAACAGGAGCGACGCAGCCCGGAGTGTAGCTGGGTGGGCCTCATCGGACAGGCGCGCGCCCTTGCAATCGACGAGACTCTGCGCCGCTCGCGGCGAGGCACGATCACGGGAAAGTGAACGTGACGCCATCGTAGCGTTCTGATCATTAGATGCCTCCCGCCACTGGAGGTTCATCGAATGCCAGCTTATGCCATTCTTGCCCTGGCTATTGTCGGTGAGGTCATCGCGACCAGCGCGATGAGGCCTCGGAAGGCTTCACCAGGCTTGGCCCGTCGATGTTGGTGCTGCTCGGTTACGCCACGGCGTTTTTCTTTCTGTCCCAGGTGCTGGACCGCATACCGGTCGGCGTTGCCTATGCAGTATGGGCGGGCGGCGGCATTGTTCTGGTCGCGCTGGTCGCTTGGATTGTCTACGGGCAACGGCCCGACGTGGCAGGTTTTGTCGGCATGGGCCTGATCTTGGCTGGAGTGCTGGTTTTAAACCTGCTGTCCAAAACGGGCGTTCATTGAGGTCCGACAACTACACGATCGCCTACATAAAGGCGGTTATATATTTGACAGGCCTAACGCCAAAATGGCCGGCGCAGGTTGCCGGATGAATGATGATCCGCGCCGGCCACTGCGGCTTCTTTGAGGGGTTGCCGCCTGCCGGGAGCTAGAGCGCGCGAATTGGCCGGCAATTGAGGCCCAGCCGCTTGGTTAAAAATGTACAGTGAATCCTTATTGAAGCCACCTCACAGCGTATTAAAATCCCAAGGTCACCGGCTACGGGTTAACGGCGCACCGGTGATTGAGAGTAACGCTAAGCTCCCGCCCTTATGGATGGGAGGTTGGCCATGTCTCAGTTCGATAGCTCGGTATCGGCTTTTGACTGCGATATTTTGCGCAGCGCGTTCATAAAAATCGTCATCCAGAAGAACATTCCAGAGGACAAATGGCGGGCCGAGGCCGAGCTTTTGATCCGGGAGTATACGGATAGCGACGACATTGAGCCCGGTTTAGCGGAATGGATCGCGCGGAAGTAGCCCGCGATGAAAGAGTGGAAGCCCGACGATTACCTGAAAGCGCCCACATAAAACAGGTTCAAACCGTGAACAGAATCTGGCATGGTGCCTGGCATGCCGATCATCTCCCCCATCCCCATCAATCCTCTCATCGACGGCCGCCAGTCCGAACGCGCCATGCTGGTGCGGCGCGGCGTACAGCGGCTGCTCATGGATATGGGCGCACATGTGTTGCCCGAGCTGTCGCTGGCCACGGGCCGCCGCGCCGACCTCGTCGCGCTGACCCGGCAGGGCGATATCTGGATAATCGAGATCAAATCCTCGATCGAGGATTTCAGGGTCGACCGCAAATGGCCCGACTACCGGCTGCATTCCGACCGCTTCTTCTTCGCCACCCATCCCGGCGTGCCCTCGGAAATCTTTCCGCAGGAATGCGGCTTCATCCTTTCCGACGGCTATGGCGCCGAGATCCTGCGCGATGCGCCCGAGCACCGCATGGCAGCGGCAACGCGCAAGGCGCTGATGCTGCGGGTCGCGCGGGCCGGCGCTTCGCGGCTGCTGGCGGCAGAGCTTGCCGGCGTGTCGGTGCCGGCGCTGGAGGGTGAGAGCGAGTAACGGCCCGTCCTTCAGTCTATGACCGGCTCTGCTCTTCATCGTCCTCCACGCCACCCTTGGCGGGCGCCATGAGCAGCACGGCAGCACCCAGAATTGCGGCGATGAAGGAGCCGGCGAGGATGCCGACCTTGACCGCGTCCTGCAGCGCCACGTCGCCGGCGAAGGCGAGCAGGCCGATGAACAGGCTCATGGTGAAGCCGATGCCGCACAGCAGCGATATGCCGATCATGTGCGTCCAGCCGGCATTGGCGGGCAGGTCGGCAAGACCGAGCCGGATCGCAAGTGCCGAGGAGCCGAACACGCCGACCAGCTTGCCAACCACCAGGCCGGCGGCGACACCCAGCGTCAACGGCTCGATCAGCGCACTGACGCTGAGGCCGGCCAGCGAAACGCCGGCATTGGCAAAGCCGAAGATCGGGATGACGACGAAGGCCACAATCTTGTGCAGGCCGTGCTCGAGCCGGTGCAGCGGCGAATGGTCGAGATCGTGGCCGATGCCGGCGGAGCGCTCAAGCGGGATGGTCAGCGCCAGCGCCACGCCGGCGAGCGTGGCATGGACGCCGGATTTCAGCACCAGCATCCACAAGATGACGCCGAGCACGAGATAGGGAACCAGCGTCATCACCCGCATGCGGTTGAGCACGACAAGCGCGGCAATGACGGCGAAGGCAGCACCCAGATAAGCCAGCGACAGGCCGCTGGTGTAGAAGATGGCGATGATGATGACGGCACCGAGGTCGTCGATGATCGCCAGTGCTGTGAGGAACACCTTCAGCGAAGCCGGCACGCGGCTGCCGAGCAGCGACAGCACGCCGAGCGCGAAAGCGATGTCGGTGGCGGTCGGGATCGCCCAGCCGGACAGGGCGGCCGCATTGTCGCGGTTGACGGCCACATAGACGAGTGCGGGAACCACCATGCCGCCGGCGGCTGCAATGCCGGGCAGCACGCGCCGGGGCCAGGTGGAGAGCTGGCCGTCCAGCATCTCGCGCTTGATCTCCAGTCCGACGAGCAGGAAGAACACCGCCATCAGCCCGTCATTGACCCAATGCGAGACGCTGAGCGGGCCGAGATAGGCGTGGAGCGCGGAGAAATAGGTTTCGGCGAGCGGCGAATTGGCGACGATCAGGGCCAGTGCCGCCGCCACCATCAGGATGATGCCGCCAGCCGCTTCACTATCGAGGAATTCGCGGAAGACGGAAACCGGCCGATGCTTCAAGTCCTGCATGTCGCCTCCGTCATGCCGTCTGTTTTGGCGGGCTTCGATCCCGCAAGATGGGAAACGGCGGCCTTAACGCGGCGCCCGCTTGGCCAGTATGCGCTGCAAGGTGCGTCGGTGCATGTTGAGCCGGCGCGCTGTCTCGGAGACGTTGCGCTCGCACATCTCATAGACGCGCTGGATATGCTCCCATCGAACGCGGTCGGCTGACATCGGGTTTTCCGGCGGCGCCGCGCGCTCGCCGGCGGTGCGGGTGAGTGCCGCGAAGATATCATCGGCGTCGGCGGGCTTGGAGAGATAATCGACCGCACCGAGCTTCACCGCGGTCACCGCGGTGGCGATGTTGCCGTAGCCGGTCAGGATGATGGTGCGGGAATCCTCGCGCTTTTCGCGGATGGCCGCGACCACGTCGAGGCCGTTGCCGTCGCCGAGCCGCATGTCGACCACGGCGTAGGCGGGTGGATTGGCGCGCGCCTTGGCAACCGCCTCCTCGACGCTCTCGGCCGTCTCGACCACGAAGCCCCTGGCTTCCATGGCGCGGGCCAGACGCGTGAGGAACGGCTTGTCGTCATCGACGACAAGCAGCGAGGTGTCCTCGCCTTCAACCATTGCGCCAATATTCTCGTCGCCTGTCATAGTCTCAAAATTCCTGCTGCCTTAATTTTACGCAAATATAGTTCCTGAGCCTCCTTGTCCAATTTTTAGAGGTCCTTCAAGGCTCTCAGGCGGTGTCGAACATGCTGGCCGAAATGATTTCCGGATTGAGGAACACACCACGCGGCCACGATATCTGGACCATGGCGCCCTCGCCCAGGCCGCTCGAATTGCGGAAATCGAGCACGGCACCAGAGCGTTCGAGCAGGGTCTTGGCGATGAACAGGCCGAGGCCCAGACCGCCGCCTGTTTCATTGCCTTGGCGCGTCGACATATAGGGCTCGCCGATGCGGTCGATGATCTCGGCTGGAAAGCCGGGGCCGTCATCGATGATCGAGAAGGTGACGATGGCCTCGTCCCAACTCCAGCGCACGGTTACGCTTTTGCGGGCAAAATCGACGGCGTTCTCGACCAGGTTGCCGAGGCCGTAGATGACGCCCGGATTGCGTCGCCCGACCGGCTCGGGGCCGATGCGTTCGCCGGGCCGAAGCTTGATCGAGATGCCGAAGTCCCGGTGCGGCGCGGTGACCTCCTCGACCAGCGAAGTCAGTGGCAATCGCGAAAGATGCGCCTCGCCCTCGGAGGACAGGCTGGTCAGCCGCTTGAGAATCTCGCGGCAACGCTCGCTCTGCGAACGCAACAGCGTCACATCTTCCCCGTATTTCGGATCCTTGCCGAGCGCCTTTTCCATCTCCTTGGCGACAAGCGCGATGGTGGCGAGCGGGGTGCCGAGCTCGTGCGCGGCCGCGGCGGCCAGCCCGTCGAGTGCCGAAAGGTGCTGCTCGCGCTGCAGCACGAGCTCGGTTGCGGCGAGCGCATTGGCCAGAAGCCGGGCTTCGGCGGCCACCCGGAAGGCGTATATGGCGGTGAAGGCGATCGAGGACAGCACCGCCATCCACATGCCGGCGACATAGAGAAAAGGCATCGCCAGCGGCGCGTCCTCATGCCAGGGCAGCGGCAGATGGACAAAGACCAGAAAGGTCGCCGCCGACATGACCAGCCCGCCGAGGATGGCGGTCAGGCGCAGGGGCAGCGATGTCGCCGAAATGACGACAGGCACGGTCATCAGCAGCGAGAACGGGTTGGTGAGGCCGCCGGTCATGTAGAGCAGGCCGGCAAGCTGCAGGCTGTCGAAGATGAGGATGCCGAAGGCCGCAAGCGGCGTGAGCCGGTGCGCTGCCGGAAAGCGAAAGGCGAGAAACAGGTTCATCCAGGCCGAACAGGCGATTAGGGCAAAGCAGAGGCTGACCGGCAGTGGAAACTTCAGCCCATAGGCGACGACGAGCACCGTCAGGCTCTGACCGACAATGGCAAGCCAGCGCAACCGGATCAGCGTGTTGAGGCGCAGTCTCTGGCTCTGCTGGAAATCGGGCGAACGCAAAACGTTGATCATGGCCATGAATTACAGCCGCGAAGCGCTGAAGGCTAGGTCCCGCCCCAATCCGAGGAGTCGGATGGGGCTCTACTTCTTGTTTGAGCATGACCTTTCCAAAAACCGGTTTCCACTTTTTGGGATCATGCTCTGGGTTTTGCGCGGGCGGTGGCGGTCGCGAGCAGCGGGTTTTCCGGCCAGACGTGCTTGGGATAACGGCCGCGCATATCGGCGCGCACATCGGCCCAGGAGCCGCGCCAGAAGCCGGGCAGGTCGCGCGTCGTCTGGATTGGCCGGTGCGCCGGCGACAGGAGTTCGAGCGTCAGCGGCACACTGCCATTGGCGATGGCAGGATGGCGGTCGAGGCCGAACAGCTCCTGCACGCGAATCGCCAGCACCGGCCATTCGCCGTCATAGCGGATCGGCACATGGCTGCCCGACGGGGCATCGAAATGGGTCGGCGCCAGCGTATCGATCCTGCGCTGCAGATCATGCGGCACGAGGCTGGCCAGCCCGGCCGAGATAACGCCCGCATCTATGGCGGCAAACGATGCCGCGCCGGACAGGTAAGGCAGCAGCCAGTCATTGAGGCGCGCGATGAGAGCAGCATCCTCCATATCGGGCCAAGGCGCGCCAAGGCCGCGATGCAGCCAGCCAAGCCGCTGGCGCAGCGTTTGCGCCTCCTTGCTCCAATTCAGCAGCGACAGCCCGTGCTGGCGCACCGCATCGAGGACGGCGCGGTCGGCGTCGGGCCCCGTTGGCGGCGGCAGCATGCGTTCGGCGAGCGTGATGGCGCCAAGGCGCACGGTTTCACGCACACGCACGGCGCGCTTGTCGCGGTCGAAGCTCGTTTCGCGGCGGACCTCGATCCTGTCCGCCAGCGCAGCGCGGACATCGTCCTCGCCGATCGCCGCCGCCGCCGTGATGCGCGCATTCTGTGCCTTGCCCTGCAGGTCGGCGACGACCAGAAACGGCTCGCCCGCCAGCGGATCGCCGGCGTCGAGCATGGCGCCGGAGCCGTTGGCCAGCACGAAACGGCCACGCTCGCCACGCGCCTTCGCCACCCGATCCGGCCAGGCGTGGACGAGCAGGGGACCGGCTGACTTACCCTCCCCCTTGTGGGGAGGGTCGGCGAGCGCGCCTTGCGCAGCAAGGCGAGAGAGACGGGGTGGGAGTGCAGCGCTCGGCCTACCCCCACCCCGCTCCGCTTCGCGGATCGACCCTCCCCACAAGGGGGAGGGTGAAGAGGTGCCGGCCTGCCGCGCCAGCCGTTCGGCGAGCTCCTTGGCGGCGGTAGCGCGCGGAGATCTTTCCCCACGAAAGCGCATCAGCCGTCGCTCCAGATCGGCGCCGTCGCCACCAAGACCGCGTTCGGTGAGCAGCACCGCAAGCATCGCCGCCTCGAAGGCATGGCCGCTGCCGGCTGCCTCGGCAACCATGTGCGCCAACCGCACCGGCAGAGCGAGCTTGCGCATCGCTGCACCCGCCTCCGTCAGGCGGCCCGTCTCGTCGATGGCATCCAGCGCGCGCAGCAGTGCCCTTGCCTCACTAAGGGCCGGAACAGGCGGCGGATCGAGAAAGGCGAGCCCTGCCGGATCGGCAACGCCAAAGGCAGCGCAATCGAGCAGCAGTCCGGACAGATCGGCCTCGAGGATTTCCGGCGGCGTGAAAGTGGGAAGTGCAGCCGTCTGCTCGGCCCGCCACAGCCGGATGGCGACGCCTGGCTGCGTGCGTCCGGCACGGCCGGCGCGCTGGTCGGCGGAAGCCTTGCTGACGCGCACGGTTTCGAGCCGGGTGAGGCCGCTGGCCGGTTCGTAGCGCGGCAGGCGCGACAGGCCCGAATCGATGACGACGCGCACGCCGTCGATGGTGATCGAGGTCTCGGCGATCGAGGTGGCCAGCACCACCTTGCGGCGGCCTGCCGGCGGCGGCTTGATCGCGGCGTCCTGCGCCTTGCCGTCGAGCATGCCGTAGAGCGGCACGATGTCGGTATCGGTGCCGACCTTGCCGGCCAGCCGTTCGGCGGTGCGCTCGATCTCGCGCTGGCCGGGCAGGAAGGCAAGCACGCTGCCGCTTTCGTCGGCAAGGGCGGCGCGGATCGCCTTGGCCATCGCATCCTCGATGGCGATGCCGGCGGGACGCTCGTCATAGCGGATGTCGACAGGGAAGGCGCGACCCTCGCTCTCGATCACCGGCGCGCCCGACATGAGTTTGGCGACACGTGCGCCGTCGAGCGTCGCCGACATCACAGCCAAGCGCAGATCCGGCCTGAGCGCCCCTTGCACGTCGAGGGCCAGAGCGAGACCGAAATCGCCGTCGAGCGAGCGCTCGTGGAATTCGTCGAAGATCACAGCCGAAACGCCGGGCAATTCGGGATCGTCGAGGATCATCCGCGCCAGCACGCCTTCGGTGACGACCACGATCCTGGTCTTTGCCGAAATGCGGTTTTCCATGCGCATGGCATAGCCGACGGTGGCGCCGGGCTCCTCACCAAGCAATTCAGCCATGCGGCGAGCGGCGGCGCGGGCGGCGAGGCGGCGCGGTTCAAGCAGGATGATCTTGCCGGCGCCGAGCCAAAGCGCGTCAAGCAGCGCCAGCGGCACCAGCGTCGTCTTGCCGGCGCCCGGCGGCGCCACCAGCACGGCGCTGTTGCCATCGCCAAGCGCTTCCCTCAGCGCCGGCAGCACGGCGGATACAGGAAGCTCCGGCAGGGGTTTTGTGGTCATGGCGCCCGCATATCAGCGGTTACGGCCACGGCGCAACCAGAGACGGTTCAAAGCCGGGTGCGCGAAAACGGGTTCCAGCGCACGGTGCCCAGCCGCGCTTCCTCCCGCACCATAGTCAACAGGCCGGCGCCGCCAACGACCGCCAGACCAACCAGCGACAGCCCGTCCGGATATTCCTGGAAGAACAACGCGCCGAGGACCACCGCCCAGGCGATCTGCGAATAATGCGTCGGCGCAACGCGGTTGGCGGGCGCGTATTTCATGGCCAGCAGTTGAAGGAATTGTCCACCTGCGGTGAAGGCTCCGGCCATTGCCAGCCACAGCAACTGCTTTCCGCTGGGAACAGTGAAGGCGGTGGCGGCGGCACCGATGCCGTTGAACAGCAGGCCGCAACCGACCAGCACGCCGAGCATGGTGGTGCGCTTTTCCTGCTGCGCCAGCGAGCGCATCAGGATGACGCTGATGGCGGCGAGGAAGGCAACGCCGAAGGCGGCAAGATGGCCGAGATTGAGCTCGCGAAAGCCAGGCCGCACCACCAGCATGACACCGGCAAAACCGGCGACCACCGCCAGCCAGCGCCAGGGGCCGACCTTCTCCTTGAGGATCACCGTGGAGAGGATGGTGACGCAGAGCGGCGCCAGGAAGATCAGCGCATAGGACTCGGCCAGCGGAATGGTGGTGAAGGCGTAGACGCTGAGCACGCCGGAAGCGATACCCGCCCAGGCGCGCGCCTGCACCGCCCATGGCCTTTTGGTGCGCCAGAAATCGCGCCAGCGTTCGCCCGCAGGTCGCGTGAAGAATAGGAAGAAGCCCGCGAACAAGGTTATGAAAAAGCCGATCTCGAAGATCGTGAGCTGACCGCCCAGGCTTTTGACAACGGCATCGCTGCCCGAATAGCTTGCGTAGGCGATCAGGGCGAGCAGGATTCCGTTCGTCACGTTGTTCCAGTTCCGGGGAGAGAGTGATTTGAAAATCCTAGCGCTCGGTGCGCATCCGGACGACATCGAGATCTTCATGTTCGGTACGATGGCCGCCTATGCCGCGCAAGGCGCAGAGCTCACTTTTGCCATGGCCACGGATGGTGCCAGGGGCGGCACGAGTGATCCCGCTGTTCTCGCTCGTGTCCGTCGCGATGAAGCAACGGCCGCGGCTGCGCTGGTAGGCGCAATGCCACGCTTCCTCGACTTCCCGGACGGCGAGTTGGTGGCCGATGCAGCGCTGATCGGAGCTCTGAAAGCACTGATTGGTCAAACCGGCCCGGATCTGGTGATCACGCATGCGCCCAACGACTATCACGCCGACCATCGCGCGCTGTCGGACGGCGTGCGCATCGCGGCGTCTTTCGCCGTCCCGGTGCTGCATGCCGACACGATGGGCGGCACCGGTTTTTCGCCGACGCACTACGTCGACATTTCCGGGTATGCCGACGTCAAAGCTGAGGCGATCCGAATGCATCAGTCGCAGGATCCCGACCGCTTCGTCGACATCGCGCGGACACAGAACGCCTTTCGCGCCGGCCAGTGCAACAGCGCGCAAGGCTCATCGGCCGAAGCGTTCCGTTTCGAACCGTCGTTCCCGTTCGCCGATATCCGCGCGCTGCTGCCGCCGGCGCCGCCAATCCGCAAGGTGATGGTGAGCACCAGAAGGGTGGATTGAAAACCGCGGCTGCCCCACGTCCTGGTCAGAATCGGCCTGAAGAGCTTCGGTAGGCCGACCAGCGACCCGCGCTTTTCCCAAGGTTTTCAGACATCGCCATAAGCATGCTGCGGCGCAGCAACGAATTCGCTTGCCTTGTTTAGTAAAAATTGCATCACTAAACAAATTACTAAACATCCGCAGCGTGACCGCGCCGCCATGTTTGGGCCCCTGAGGAGAGGGGTTGAGGGCTTTTTGAAACCGTCATCCGGGCGCGTTTCGCAAATGGGAGGAAGTCATGAAATCGAGCTTGAAACTGGCGTTGGGACTGACCTCGGCGATCACAGCGTCGACAGCCGTCTCGAATGTCGCGCACGCTGAAGACCTGACGCTGTGCTGGGCCGCTTGGGACCCGGCCAACGCGCTTGTCGAACTGTCCAAGGATTTTACCAAGGAAACCGGCATCGGCATGAAATTCGAGTTCGTGCCGTGGACCAATTATGCAGACCGTTTCCTCAACGAGCTGAATTCGCACGGCAAATTGTGCGACCTGATCATCGGCGACAGCCAGTGGATCGGCGGTTCGGCCGAGAACGGCCACTATGTCAAGCTGAACGACTTCTTCGACAAGGAGAAGATCAGCATGGACGACTTCGTGCCGGCAACCGTCGTCGGCTATTCGGAATGGCCGAAGAACACGCCGAACTACTGGGCGCTGCCAGCCATGGGCGACGTCGTCGGCTGGACCTATCGCAAGGACTGGTTCTCCAAGCCGGAGCTGCAGAAGGAATTCAAGGAGAAGTACGGCTGGGATCTCGGTCCGCCGACCACCTTCGACCAGTTGAAGCAGGTCGCCGAGTTCTTCCAGAAGCGCGAGATTGACGGCAAGACCGTCTACGGCGCCTCGATCTATACCGAGCGCGGCTCGGAAGGCATCACCATGGGCGCCATGGACGTGCTCTACAGCTACGGCTTCCAGTACGAAAACCCGAAGAAGCCCTACGAGATGGAAGGCTTCGTCAACTCCGACAAGTCGGTGAAGGGCCTGGAATTCTACAAGGCGCTTTATGATTGCTGTACCCCTCCGGGCGCGTCGAACAGCTACATGGGCGAAGGCGTCGATGCCTTCAAATCCGGCCAGGTGGCGATGCACATGAACTTCGCCTTCACATGGCCGGGCCTGCAGAAGGACGAGAATGTCGGCGGCGACAAGATCGGCTACTTCGTCAACCCGAAGGGTCCCGACGGTGAGCAGTTCGCCCAGCTCGGCGGCCAGGGCATCTCGGTAGTGTCCTATTCCGACAAGCAGGAGGCGGCGCTGAAATACATCAAGTGGTTCGCCAACAAGGACGTGCAGGCCAAATGGTGGTCCCTCGGCGGCTATTCCTGCCTCAACGCGGTGGTCAAGGATCCGAAGTTCCCGGCCAGCCAGCCCTACGCGCAGACCTTCCTCGACTCGATGGCCATCGTGAAGGACTTCTGGGCCGAGCCGAGCTACGCACCGCTGCTGCAGGCTTCGCAGAAACGCTTCCATGACTATGTCGTGGCCGGCCAGGGCTCGGCCAAGGATGCGCTCGACGGCCTGGTCAAGGACTGGACGCAGGTCTTCCAGGACGACGGCAAGATGTAACCCCGGCTCCTCCCGAGCTAGGGCCCTAGCGTCCCGTGCCGCCCTTGGCACGGGACGCAGTTCAGATAAATTCCATGACAGAGACGACCAAGTGACCGAAGCAGGACTCACCATGCTCAATCGGACTGCGGAGAACGTTGCCCGGGCGACCCCGGAACCGTTGGCCGGCAAGGTCCGGGGCATCAGCGACAAGGGCCTCGCCTGGCTGTTCATCTCGCCGACAATCCTGTTGCTGCTGGCCATCAACATCTTTCCGCTGTTCTGGGCGATCTATCTGTCGTTCACCAACTACCGGGCCAACCGGCCGAACGAGGTGGTGAAGAATCTCGGCTTCGCCAACTACCAGCGCATCCTCGGCGACAAGGATATCTGGATCGCCATGCAGACGACGGCGCATTTCGTGTTCTGGACCATCCTGTTGCAGACGCTGATCGGCTTCACGCTGGCCTGGCTGATCGACAGGAAGTTTCGCGGCCATGCCTTCTGGACGACGCTGATCCTGGTGCCGATGATGCTGTCGCCGGCGGTGGTCGGCAATTTCTGGCGCTTCCTCTACGAGCCGCAGATCGGCCTGTTCGCCTACGCCATCTCCTTCGTCACGAGGATCCCGCCAACCGATATCCAGATGCTCTCCAACGTGTCGCTGGCGCCGTGGTCGATCATCATCGTCGACACGTGGATGTGGACGCCCTACGTGATGCTGATCTGCCTCGCCGGCTTACGCTCGATCCCCGAATACATCTACGAGGCGGCCGAGGTCGACCGCGCCTCCAACTGGCGGCAGTTCTGGTCGATCACGCTGCCGATGGCGCTGCCCTTCATCATGCTGGCGGTGCTGTTTCGCGGCATCGAGAACTTCAAGATGTTCGACATGGTCAACCTCTTGACCGGCGGTGGGCCGGGCTCGACCACCGAGGTCGCCTCGATCACGCTGAAGCGGCAGGCTTTTGAGAGCTGGCGCACCGGCTACTCCTCGGCCTTCGCCATCATCCTGTTCGTCGCGGTGTTCGGGCTGGCCAACATCTACGTCAAGGCGCTCAACAAGGTGAAGCAGAGATGAGCCTGACCACTGCCCACTCGGTCGTCGCACCGTCCACGAATTCGAAGCGCATCGCCGGCACGATCATCGTGCTCTACGCGCTGATCTCGATCGTGCCGCTGCTGTGGATCTTCGCCACCAGCTTCAAGACGCCGCCGGATTCGATCGCCTATCCGCCCAAGATCCTGTTCCAGCCCAGCCTCGAAGGCTACTGCAATCTGTTCACGACGCGGACGCGGCAGACGCCGGAATACATCAACTCGCTGGGTCCCGCGACGGGCTTCTGCGACGAGACCACGCGCAAGCGCAACATGGTGATCGCCGGCCCGTCCAACTTCCTGCCGCGCTTCGTCAATTCGCTGATCATCGCCTTCGGTTCGACCTTCTGCGCCGTGTTCCTCGGCACGCTGTCTGCCTATGGCTTCTCGCGCTTCAAGGTGCCGCTCGCCGACGACCTTTTGTTCTTCATCCTGTCGACGCGCTTCATGCCGCCGATCGCTGTCGCCATTCCGATCTACCTGATGTACCGCGAGCTTGGCTTGTCGGACACGGCGCTCGGCATGATCCTGCTCTACACGGCAGTCAATGTGTCGCTGGCTGTATGGCTGCTGAAAGGCTTCATCGATGAGATCCCGCGCGAATATGAGGAGGCGGCGATGATCGACGGCTATACGCGGCTGCAGGCCTTCTGGCGCACAGTGCTGCCGCAGGCGACGACCGGCATTGCCGCGACCGCCATCTTCTGCCTGATCTTCGCCTGGAACGAGTATGCGTTCGCGGCACTCCTGACTTCCGGCACCGCGCAGACTGCGCCGCCCTTCATCCCGACCATCATCGGCGAAGGCGGCCAGGACTGGCCGGCGGTGGCGGCAGGCACGACGATCTTCCTGGTGCCGATCCTGGTCTTCACCATTCTGCTTCGCAAGCAATTGCTGCGCGGCATCACCTTCGGTGCGGTGCGCAAATGAGCATGACCAAGCCACAGAAAAGCAAATCGCGCTGGCCGGTCTGGGCGAGGCGCGGGCTGATGGAAAACATCGCGACGGCACTAATCGCCATCGGCTTCCTGATGCTGTTCCAGCCCTTCGCGCTGTCGCTCTACACCTATTCCTTCATCACCATGCTCGCCGGCACCGTGATGTTCATCATCGTCTCGAAATTCCCGGAATAATCATGGCCGAAATTCGCGTCCAGCACCTGAGAAAGGCCTTCGGCGATTTCGTCGCCGTGCAGGATTCCAACTTCGTCGTCGAGGATGGCGAGTTCTTCGTCATGCTCGGCCCGTCGGGCTGCGGCAAAACGACGACCTTGCGCATGATCGCGGGGCTCGAATTGCCGACCGGCGGCCAGATCCTGCTCGGCGGCGACGACGTCACCATGCTGCGGGCCCGCGAGCGCGACATCGCCTTCGTCTTCCAGCTCTTCGCGCTCTATCCGCACATGAATGTGCGCAAGAACATCGGCTTCCCGCTCCTGGCGCAAGGCATGCCTTCGGCCGAAATCCGCACCCGTGTCGAGGAGACGGCGAAGCTGCTGCGCATCGACCATCTGCTCAACAAATCCGTCTCCGGCCTGGCCGGCGGCGACCGCCAGCGCGTCGCGCTCGGCCGCGCCATCGTGCGGCGGCCAAAATGCTTCCTGATGGATGAGCCGCTCGGCACGCTCGACACCGAATTCCGCGATCTGATGGTCCGCGAGCTGCGCGAGCTGCACAACCGCATCCACGCCACGACGGTCTATGTCACGCACGACCAGATGGAAGCGATGTCGATGGCCGACAAGATCGCGGTGATGAACCATGGTGTCATCGAACAATTCGGAAGCCCACGCGAAATCTACGACCGCCCGGCGACCATGTTCGTCGCCGACTTCATCGGCTCGCCGCCGATGAACTTTCTGGGATTTGGCGGCGGACTCGCCAAGGGCGCCAGGGAGATCATCGTGCAAGGTGCAAAGGTGGCGGTGCCGGAGGTGCGCGAGGACATCGCACCGAGCGACATGGCGCTCGGCATCCGCCCGGAGCACATACGCTTCGACGACGCCTCCAAGCTGCGTGGCGCCATCTATGGCACCGAATATCTCGGCACCACGCAGATCGTCGCGGTGGAGACGGCGGACGGCATCATCAAGGCGCGCGTGCCGGCTGAAATCCGGCTCTCGACCGGCGATCATGTCGGCCTGACGCTGAGCAGCGCGCGGCTGTCGCTGTTCGAGAAGGGGTCCGGCCGCGCGGTGAGAACCGCGATCCACGATGTCGCCTCGGAGCGGAGGGCCCAGCATGGCTGAGGTGCACATCAAGAACGTGACCAAGAGTTTCGGCGACCATGTCGCCGTCGACGGCCTCGACCTGCACATAGCAGATGGTGAATTCGTCGTGCTGCTCGGGCCGACCGGGGCCGGCAAGACAACGACGCTGCGGCTCATCGCCGGGTTGGAACGGCCGGATACCGGCACGATCGAGATCGGCGGACACAATGCCACGACACTGTCGCCGGCGGAGCGCGACACGGCTTTTGTGTTCCAACAATATTCGCTCTATCCGCATCTGTCGGTGTTCGACAATCTCGCCTTCCCGCTGCGCTCACCGGCCCGAAAGATGCCGGAAGAGCAGATCCGCCGCCGGGTCGAGGAGGTGGCCAGGATGGTGCGCATCCATCACAAGCTCGCCAATCGCTCGACCAAGCTTTCGGGCGGCGAAATGCAGCGCGTTGCCATCGGCCGGGCGCTGGTGCGCAAGCCCTCGATCTACCTGATGGACGAGCCGCTGTCGTCGCTCGATGCCAAGCTGCGCGGCGATCTCAGGCTCGAGCTGAAGCGCATCCAGACCGAACTCGGCGCCACCATGCTTTATGTCACGCATGATCAGATCGAGGCGATGACCATGGCCGACCGTATCGGCATCCTTGCCGATGGCGTGCTGGTGCAGATCGGTTCGCCGCGCACCATCTATTCCGAGCCGGCAAACCTGCATGTCGCGGCAAGGCTCGGCCAGCCGGCGATCAATCTTCTGCCAACCGGACTGCTGCCTGACGGCGGCGCACCGGCCGGGACCAAGACGATCGGCGCGCGCACCGAACATCTTTCGATCGCGAAGGCCGCGAATGGTCACGCCGACGGCGTTGTCGACTGGGTGGAGCATCTCGGTGATCAGAACCATTTGCATGTGACGGTAGGGACCAAGAAACTGGTGACGCTGACCGATCCCGACACGGATCTGGCGCAGGGCGACAGAGTGGTGATCCGCTACCGGGCGCCGCTGTATTTCGACGCCGATGGACAGCGATTGATGTGAGCGGTTTTCGGTGATTCAGCACCGGTTTTGACTTTGCCAGTACGGGACGAATTCGATGAAGCACTTTTTCAATCGCAGGGAAACGATCGTCACCGAGGCGCTCGACGGCCTGTTACGGACCATTGGCTCCGGCGATCTCGCGCGCCTCGACGGCTATCCCGAGATCAAGGTCATCCTGCGCACCGACTGGGACAGGACGAAAGTCAGCGTCGTCTCCGGCGGCGGGGCCGGGCACGAACCGTCCCATGCCGGCTTCGTCGGCAAGGGCATGCTGACGGCGGCGGTTTCGGGCGAGATCTTTGCCTCGCCAAGCGTCGAGGCGGTGCTGGCAGCGATTCGCGCGGTCACCGGTTCGGCCGGCTGCCTGCTGATCGTCAAGAACTACACCGGCGACCGTCTCAATTTCGGCCTCGCGGCAGAGAAGGCGCGCGCCGAGGGTTTTGCCGTCGAGATGGTGATCGTCGCCGACGACATCGCGCTGCCCGACATTGCCCAGCCGCGCGGCGTTGCCGGCACCTTGTTCGTCCACAAGATATCAGGCCACCTGTCGGAGACCGGGCACGATCTTGCCGATATAGCGGCTGTCGCGCGAGCGGCAGCGAAGGACGTTGTTTCGCTCGGCATGTCGCTGTCGTCCTGCTCGATTCCCGGCCAGCCGCACGAAGACAGGTTCGGCGAGAACGATGGCGAGCTCGGCCTCGGCATCCATGGCGAGCCGGGCGTCGAGCGGATTGCGGTGCAGAGCGCCGACAGGCTGGTGGCGATCATGGCGGCGCGCCTAGCGGCACGGCTTGATCCCAAGGCCGGCCACGCCTTGCTGATCAATAATCTCGGTTCGGTGCCGCCGCTCGAAATGTCCGTTATCGCCAACGCAGTGCTTGCCTCGCCGCTGGCCAAAACCATCAAGCTGGCGATCGGCCCGGGCCCGCTGATGACGGCGCTCAACATGAACGGCTTCTCGCTGTCGCTGATCCGGCTCGACCCCGCGCGCGAGACGGCCTTGCAGGCGCCGGTCGGTCCGCACGCCTGGATGCCGGCAAAGCCGGTTGTGCCGCCTGCCGTGGTGCCGATGGCGAAAGCGGCCGGACAGAGCGCGGCACGCAAGCCCAGCCAGGATGCACGGACCCGCTCTCTTCTCGTCACCATCTGCGAACGACTGATCGCGCTGGAAACCACGTTGAACGGGCTCGACGCCAAGGCGGGCGACGGCGACACGGGCTCGACGGTGGCGACCGGCGCGCGCAGCATCCTCGAGCGGCTTGATGCGCTGCCGCTTGCCGAGCCGGCGGCGACCCTTGGCGCGATGGGCGACATTCTGAGCGCCTCGATGGGCGGCTCCAGCGGCGTGCTGCTGTCGATCTTCTTCACGGCGGCGGCGCAGGCTCTGGATAGCGGCGCGAGCTTGGCCAAGGCGCTGCTTGCCGGCCTTGAGCGGATGACCTTTTATGGCGGCGCAAGGATGGGGGATCGTACAATGGTCGATGCCCTGGAGCCTGCCCTCAGAGCGCTCGATGCCAAGAGCCTGGACGAAGCGGCTATCGCGGCTCGCCATGGTGCCGAGGCCACCGCTGCCATGGACAGGGCAAAATCCGGGCGGTCCGCCTATGTCGGCAGCAAGCTGCAAGGCGTGGCCGACCCCGGCGCCTATGCAGTGGCCGAGGTTTTCGCGGCGGCGGCCGCGCTCCACGAAGCGGCCTGATTCATGCTCCAGTTGTCGAATGAGCGTTCTTTCGATACTGCGGGCGGCATGGAAACCGGGAATGCGGGTGACATGGCGGCATTGAACCTTGCCCGGCTGATCGCGGCCGCTGCGGATACCATTGCCGCTCACGCCGAGGAGTTGACGGCGCTCGACCAGGCGATCGGCGACGGCGACCACGGGCTGAACATGAAGCGCGGCTTCGAGGCCGTGCGCGCCGAAGCCGAAGCATTTTCGGCCAAACCGCTGCCCGATGCCCTGAAGGCGATCGGCACCAAGCTGGTGATGACGGTCGGCGGCGCCTCCGGCCCGCTATTCGGCACCCTGTTCCTGGCGCTCGGCAAGGAGATTTCAGCGGCGCCTAATCGCGCCAATCTGACGGCAGCGTTCGGCAAGGCGATCGAAGCGGTGGCCGCGCGGGGCAAATCGCAGATCGGACAAAAAACCCTGCTCGACGTGCTGCAGCCGGTGCATGACGCGCTGCTGCAGGGAAAGACAGCTCTTGAAATCGCCGATATCGCCGACGCGGCGGCCGAGGCGACCGTGCCTATGAAAGCCTTGCGTGGCCGCGCCTCGTTCCTTGGCGACCGCTCGATCGGCCACATGGATGCCGGTGCACGTTCGACCGCGCTTCTGGTGCGCACGATCGTCGAAACGTTGGAAGGTCAGCCATGAGCAATGTCGGCATCGTCATCGTTTCGCATTCGCCGCTGGTTGCCGAGGGCACGGCCGACATGGTGCGCCAGATGGTGGGCGACGAAGTGCCGCTTGCATGGTGCGGCGGAAACGGCCATGGCGGGCTCGGCACCAATGTCGAGGCGATCATGGGCGCCATCGACAAGGCCTGGTCGGAAGCCGGTGTCGCCATTCTGGTCGATCTCGGCGGTGCCGAGACCAACTCGGAAATGGCGGTGGAGATGATCGGCGAGCCACGCTCGCACAAGATCATCGTCTGCAACGCCCCGATCGTCGAAGGCGCGGTGATGGCGGCGACCGAGGCCTCAGGCGGCGCCTCGCTCAGGGAAGTGGTGGCGACGGCGCACGAATTGTCGCCGTCGTGAGTGAACGGGAAGCTTGAAGACATGTCCGCATCCGCCGAAGCGACCGTTGTCGTCACCCACGAGGTGGGCCTGCACGCGCGTCCTTCGGTGAAGTTCACCAAGCTGGCCAAGACTTTCGCCGCCGAGGTGGAAATAGCGCTGGCCGCCAACGGGCCATGGTTCGACGCCAAGAGCATCGTCAAGGTGATGGCGGCCAAGGCGCCGAAAGGCACGCTGCTGCATATCAGGGCCAGCGGCGACGGCGCCGATGATGCCGTCGATGCGCTGGTCGAGCTGGTGCGCCGCGATTTCGACGAAGGCACGGACCATGTCCGAACCGCTTAGGCTGCAAGGCATTTCGGCCTCGGCCGGCTATGCCGAAGGGCCGCTGTTCGATCTCGACCAGACTGTCGGCTCCTATGTCGGCAAAGAAACGGCCGACGACGAGAAGGCGGCGCTCGAAACCGCAATCGCCATCGCGGCGGGCCGCCTCACCGCATTGATAGACGCGGCTGAAGGCGACGCCGCCGACATCCTCGAGTTCCAGATCGCCATGCTGGAAGATGATGCGCTGAGCAGCCTGGCCTTTGCCGCTATCCACGCCGGCCAGCCGGCCGATCAGGCATGGCGGCAGGCGCTCGACGCCGAAATCGCCGGCTACGATGCTTCCGACCAGGATTACTTTCGCGCACGTGCCGCCGACATACGCGACATCAGGGATCAGGTGCTGCGGGCACTGACCGAGGCTGGTGACGTCCAGGTTCCAGCCGGCGCCATTCTCTACGGCGAGGACATCGCGCCGACGCGCTTTCTCGAAACCGACTGGAGCAGCGGCGGCGGCATCGCGCTGAAGGCGGGCAGCACAGCCAGCCACGTCGCCATGCTGGCGCGCTCGCGCGGCGTGCCCATGATAGTCGGGCTTGGTGCTTTGCCGGCTCACTTTGCCGGCATTGTACTGCTCGATGCCGAACATGGCGGCATCGTGCTGTTGCCGTCCAAGGCTGAAATCGACGCCTTCCGCCAATTGTCTTCGTCGTTCACGGTGCGCCGCGACCAAGCCGGGACTTTCCTGGCGCGGCCGGCGGCGACCAGGACCGGCACGCCGGTACGCGTGCAGGTCAACATCGCCGACCCGTCCGAAGTCGACGGCATCGACATCGCCACCTGCGACGGTGTCGGCCTGATGCGCACCGAATTCCTGTTCGGCAAGTCGCTGCCGGATGAGGAGACGCAGTATCGCGCCTACCGCAAGGTGCTGGAGTGGGCCGGCGACAAGCCGGTGACGATCCGCACCGTCGATGCCGGCGGCGACAAGCCGGTGCCAGGCTTCACGGTCGACGAGAGCAATCCGTTCCTCGGCCAACGCGGAATCAGGCTGTCGCTGGCAAGACCGGAGGTGTTTCGTGTACAGATCCGTGCGCTGCTGCGCGCCGCCGTGCATGGCAGTCTGAAAGTGATGTTCCCGATGATCGCCATTGTGGAGGAATACCGACAGGCTGCGGCGATGTTCGCCGAGGAACAGGCAGCACTTGCCGCGCGCGGTATCGCGAACAAGATGCCGCCGCTCGGCATCATGGTCGAGGTGCCTTCGGTGGCGATCGTGCCGGAAGCCTTTACAGAGGCCGCCTTCTTCTCGATCGGTTCCAACGACCTCACCCAATATGTCATGGCGGCCGCCCGCGACAACGCTGCCGTGGCCCATCTCAATTCGGTCCGTCATCCAGCCGTGCTGCGGCTGATCGCTGCCGTGACCGCGTTTGGCGAACGAGAAAAAATACCGGTCAGCCTGTGCGGCGATGCCGGCGGCGATCCCGCCTCGATACCGTCACTGCTCGAGGCCGGCCTGCGCGATCTTTCCGTCGCTCCGGCGCAACTCGCCATGGCCAAGGCAGCCATCGCGGACGTTTCTGTCTAGGCGCGGCTGGCATGGTCGACATCAAACCCGAACCTGGCTCCGAGGAGGCGATCCGCGCCTACAAGACGATCCTGTCGCACGTCATCGACCAGCGCCCATCCGGCATGCGCCAGCGCCTTGCCGATGCGCTTGGCAAGCACCGCAGCTTCGTCACGCAGATTTCCAGCCCGGCCTATTCGATCCCGATTCCGTCAAAACATTTGCCGGCTATCTTTTCGGTGTGCCATTTCAGCCCGGCCGAGCGTGACCAGTTTCTCGCCGCCTACCATCAGGCGCATCCGGGAAAAATGTCGATCGCATCAGGCATGCGCAAGACGCGGCATGTCTCGCTGATCGTGCCGGATTTCGGCGACGACAAGCAGAACGCCGCGCTCGACAAAGCGGTAAACGACTTCATCCAGAAGATCACCAGCATCACTGGCAAGGGTAGCTGATCGAACGCTTTGTTTTACGCAATTCCGGAAAAAACGCGACACACTTTTCCTGGAATTGTTTGGAAGGCCTATTTCCGGAGGAGACGATCGTGAAGAAGTTCATGAACTCGGTGGACACGGTGCTGACCGAGAGCCTCGACGGATTCGTGGCCGCCCATGCCGACATCCTGGTGCTTGGCGACGCGCACAAATTCATCCGGCGCAAGACCTTGCGGCCGGGCAAGGTGGCGCTGATCTCGGGCGGCGGCTCCGGCCACGAGCCGCTGCATGGCGGCTTTGTCGGTCACGGCATGCTGGACGCCGCCTGCCCCGGCCAGGTGTTCACCTCGCCGACACCGGACCAGATGCTGGCGGCGGCGCAAGCCGTCGACACCGGCGCCGGCTGCCTGTTCATCGTCAAGAACTATGAGGGCGACGTGATGAACTTCGACATGGCGGCCGAGATGTCGGACGGCGTCCAGCAGATCGTGACCAATGACGATGTCGCCGTCGAGAATTCTTCTTATACGACGGGCCGGCGTGGCGTCGCCGGCACGCTGGTGGTGGAAAAGATCGTCGGCGCGGCGGCCGAACATGGCCTGGCGCTGGCGCCGTTGAAGGCGCTGGGCGACCGCGTCAACACGGCAACCCGCTCGATGGGCGTGGCGCTGACCAGTTGCACGGTGCCGGCGGCGGGCAAGCCGACTTTCGGCATCGGCGACGGCGAGATGGAATTCGGCGTCGGCATCCATGGCGAGCCCGGCCGCCGGCGCGACACGTTGAAAAGCGCCGATGCGATCGCGCAGGAGATTTGTGCCGCGATCCTGGGCGATCTCGGCGACAAGGCGAAAGGCCCGGCGCTGCTGTTCGTCAACGGCTTCGGCGGCACGCCGCTGATGGAACTCTATCTGATGTACAACAGCGCACGGCTGATCTTCGAGAAGCGTGGCGTGACGGTGGCCCGTTCGCTGGTCGGCTGCTACGTCACTTCGCTCGACATGGCCGGCTGCTCGATCACGCTGACCATGCTCGACGACGAGACGACCGGATTTTGGGATGCGCCGGTACACACGGCAGCGCTGCGCTGGGGTATGTAAAGCTGGCTTCCACCCTGCTTTTCTGCAACATCTTTCCCTTCAATCGCAACATTGTCCGGGTTGATGCTGCCACCGCTTACCCCTGCCGAAGAAAAGCTGCTGCTGCGCTACGCAGATCCGGAAGCGCCGACTGTCGACGTCGATAATTTGTCGGCAAAGACGCTGATGTCGCTGCTCGACAACGCCGAATTCCATGGCGTCCTGCCGATCATGCTGCGCAAGCTCAGCGGCGACGCGCAACTGCCATCGGATCAGGAGTTGGGAGACAAACTGGAGGACCTGCGCCAGAAAGCGACGATCGCCACCGGCCAGTCGATGCTGTTGAAGTATCATGGCGACCGCATCATGAAGGGACTGGCGGCGGACAATATTCCGGCGCGGATCGTCAAGGGGCCGGCCTTCGCGCGAAAGCTCTACCGCAACGTCGCCGACAGGCCGTTCACCGATATCGACATCCTCGTCGAACCCGCCAATCTGGCCAGGGCAAACCGGGTGATCGCGGCATGCGGCTTCGAGCTTGGCAGCAACGAGGCCGAATCCTACGAATTGCAGGAATTCAAATGGCTCGAAAAGGAGAATTCCAGCCTGCTGGTCGAACTGCATGGCGACCTCGTGCATGACACCGGCATGCGGCGGCGCCTGTCGCTGGGTTTCCCAGAATTGCGCGCCATTGACGGCGACGCGACCGACACGCCGGCGGCTCTTCTGACGATCGCCATCGTTCACGCCGCCGGCGGCCACAAATTCCACCGGCTGCAGCTTTGCGTCGACGTGCTGCAAGGGGTGCGGGCGCTGCAGTCGCCGGAAGCGGAAACATGCCTGTTCGATGCTGCCCGCATGACCGGCATCGAACTCGAACTGGCTGTTGTGCTCGATGTGACGGGCCAATTGTTCAAGGAGAGCCGAGCGCTTGAACTCGCCGCCCGGATCAAGCCCGATCTCTCGATACGGCTGGCCAAGCGGTTGATCACCACGAATACGCTGCTCGGCGTCAATTCCAGGGACAGACTGGGCTCGCGCCTGCGCCGCGACGCCTTCCGGTGGATCCAGAGATTGGCCAAGGCCAGGCCGCAAGTAGCCTGACTTGACGTCAATCCAGGGTGGCGCTGATCAGCGCCGCAGCGTCAGCCGGGCGCGCGCCCACCTCCAGCCGGAAGGTCGGCACCGCATTGACCAGCCCGCCGATGGTCGCCAGCCGGCGCTTCTGCATGGGCAGCAGCCCGGTCATGCCCGTGCGGACATTGTCCACTGCCAGCGCCACCATTGCGTCGGTCCCGGCCATGGCGACGAGCCGGGTCTGGCTGTCGGCGGAACGCGCCAGGTGCAGGAGGGCCGCCACCGGCCGGGCGGTCGCGTTTTCGACCCGAACGATCCCACTCAGCCTTTCAAGCGGGACGGGCTGTTCGCTGTTGCGATCCCACGTCTGGCCAAGGCATCGCGCCACCTGCGGGATCATTTCGGCAGTCTTCTGGTGGATTTTTACGGCGCGCGGCAAGCCCCAGGCGACGACCTTGCCAGAAGCGACATTCAGGATCATGGCGTCGTCGGAGCAGAGGCCAAAGCCCTGTGTTGCCAGCGCGAGCGACGTCGTGGTCTTGCCGGTGCCGCTCGGAGCATGGATCAGCACCACCGCATCGCTGTCCGGCAACGTCAAGCCGGCAGTGTGCAGCATATGCTGGCCACCGGCGTCGAGCGCGGCGTCGAGCACCAGCATTGCCGGTGTCCACGCGGCTTTCGCGCCAGGGCGGATCCGGAGTTCGGCCCAGCCCGCCACGCCATTGATGGCAACGGTCTGACGCTCGGGAAAGACCAGATGGATGATACCACCATCCTCGATCATCCGGCAGTGACCATCCTCCGGCACCTCGCCATCGAAGACGAGGGATCCGTTGGGTGCCTCGTCCAAGGTGACTGTCTCGGCGATCTCGAGACGAAAGTCCGGCTCGACGGGTTCCGCGATACGCAGGCTGCCCAGCATCCGGTCGAAATCCTGCCACAGCTCGGGGCGCTCGGCCGATATGCCAAGGATCAGGCCGTTGAGGCCATAGCAGGCTGAAGGTCTGGTCAAGCGGGGCGCGCCTTTACGGCATCGGCATGATGACGATAGATTTCGACCATGCCGGGAAGCTTGTCGCTGACCACCGGCCTGCCATCGAGGCAGACCCAGCAATGCGCTGCCAGGCGCTGCGCTTGCATCGACTGCGGATCGACGCCGAAGCGCAGGTCCGGATCGAAACCGGCTAGGCGCAGGAAACGATGACCTAGCAGACCCTCCCTCAGGCACCTGCGGTCACGCATCAGCCAGGGATGGCGGACGGCGCGGTTGACACTCGCGACGATGTAGGCGGACGGCAGACCGCGATAGGGCGTCGACGAGGCGAGCGGCGCCCATTTGAGCACCTCCTCGAAGCTCCGGTTGGTGACAAGGACCGGCATCAGCCGCGCGCTTGCCCAGAGATGGCAGCGAAACAGAGCGCGCAGGAGCGGGCCGTCAGCCATCAAGCACCTGGCGCGGCGAGGATACCTTCAGAGATCAGATCCGTGGCCAGTGCCGCCATGTCCTGATCGAGCGTCCCCTTGTCAACCTCGAACTCCTCGCAAAGCAGGTCGACGATCTGGTCGAGGTTGCGCGCGCCGTCCACCTTGTCGAGAAAGGCTTCGGTCGTGCCGTTGCATGTATAAAGCTGGCCGCTGCGCGCCAAAAGCACGACTGCGCCATCGCCCACATGCTGCACGGAGGCATCCTCGGCTAGCCGCAGAACGGTTCCAGAGACTATTTCCACCACGCCCCTCCAAGCCACGCTCATCCCGGAAATCAGATAGCGCGGAGGTGGAGCGCTGTCTATCAGCCGATCATGGGAGCCCAGTGCACCGGACCAACGGCTTTGCTGACAGATTCTCCGCCCCAGTCGCGTTAGAACCTGCTCGGTTGCGTCTTCCCGGCCGCATTCGTCCCAGAAATAGTCATCGGTGAAATGTGACAAGCAGCGGGCCGGCCGGCAGCGGACGTTGCATTTCTTCCCCTAAGTAAGATAAAACCTGTCCGGGTATTGGGGAGATAGCGTATGCGTTACAATTGGGAGCGAGCTCCGACGAGCTTCGAACGTCACAGAAAAGCGCTGGCTACAGCCATTTTGATCGCTGGCGGCATTGGCTTCATGCTTGTGGCCCTGCCGATCTAGAAACAACCTTCAGACACAGCGGCTGCCGGCGCCTGGGCGCAACCTCTCAGCGTGGCTGCCCGGTCACCGCGAGGAAGCGACGATCGCGCCCCTCGAAACCCTGGCTGAAACGCTGGACCAGCACGACGATCACCGCCGGCTTGCCGGCCGGGGTGAATTGGTAGGATTCCGACAGGCTGTAGGAGGTCGGGCAGTTTCTTGAGCCCGGCACGGTCTTGTCCTCGTGCAGGATCTTGATCGGCTTGCCATCCTGGCCTTGGAGCGTCAGCCGGAAGCCGAGCGCCTTGCCTGCCTTCTCACCTTGAAGTGGCTTTTCCCCTTGAAGTGCCTGGTCGCCTTGCTGCGTCGCATCGAAACTCGCCGAACAATCGGTCGCGCTGGCCGCCAGGATTTCGTCGAGCTGGATGGTCGAAATGCCTGTTTCGCCATGGAGCGGCGCCAGCCATTTCCGCGACACCTGTTCGAGGCGGGAGATGTCGTTGTAGGCAACCATTTCGCCCGGGAAGGTAAACTTGTCGGAAGCGGCCTGCTCGGCCACAGATGTGATCGCATATTGGGCGAGAACGGGCGCTGCCTGAGCGGCGGCCTGCGCCCTCGCCTGCTCCAGGGTCAGTGTCGCTTCCTCCGTCTCGTCGACGACGAGGATCGGCTTGCCGCCAACCACCTGATCCGTACGGGTATCGATGATATCGATCTGCGACCAGCCGGAGTCCGAGACACCGGCGTCGAGCGTTCCATATTGCTCGAAGGCGAAATAAGCGCCATCCGGCGAAAAGCCGATGATGTGCCGTGCCGCGGCATCGCCGGCTTCAGCGGTTCCGGTGGACATAGCAAGTAGGGCGCCCGTGACCGATGATTGCGCAAAGCGCCCGATGAACCGCACAGCAGCAAACATCACCAACCCCAATCCTGTCTCGCAATTCATAGCTGCTTGCCCCCAAGCGCCAGGTCGATGCCGTCGCCACAATGGCGTGGATTTGCGGCCAAGGTTAGAGCGCGCTATCTGGAAGGAAGAAAACATTTCCCGGGGAGGTACGGATGGCTTCACGCTATCACGAGGTCTATGAAGGCTGGAAGCGCGACCCGGAGCGCTTCTGGGCGGACGCGGCTAGCGGCATCGACTGGTATTCGCCCTGGGACAAGGTGTTCGACGCCGCGGCCGGCGTCTATGGCCGCTGGTTCACCGGCGCCACCTGCAACACCTGCTACAACGCCATCGACCGCCATGTCGCGGGCGGGCGCGCCGATCAGATCGCGCTGATCCATGACAGCGCCATCACAGGAATGGTCAGGAAGTTCACCTATGCCGAGCTGAAGCGCGAGGTAGTTGCACTCACCTCTGTGCTGAAGAATCGCGGCATCGGCAAGGGCGACCGCGTCATCATCTACATGCCGATGGTGGCCGAGGCGGCCATCGCCATGCTCGCCTGCGCCCGCATCGGCGCGGTGCATTCGGTGGTCTTCGGCGGCTTTGCCTCGCATGAGCTTGCCACCCGCATCGACGATGCCAGGCCGAAGCTGATCATTTCGGCATCCTGCGGCCTGGAGCCGGGCCGCGTCGTTGCCTACAAGCCGTTGCTCGACAAGGCGATAGAGATCTCCCGCCATAAGCCGGACGCCTGCCTGATCCTGCAGCGCGACCAGTTGCGCTGCGAGATGAAGGAGCATTTCGACATCGACTATGCCGATGCGGTCGCCCGCGAACGGGCAGCGGGCGCCAATGTCGATTGCGTGCCGGTGCTGGCCACCGATCCGCTCTACATCATCTACACATCGGGCACGACCGGCCAGCCCAAGGGCATCGTGCGCGACAATGGCGGCCACATGGTCGCGCTGAAATGGACGATGGAAAACGAGTTCGGCGTCAAGCCGGGCGAGGTGTTCTGGGCGGCGTCCGATGTCGGCTGGGTGGTCGGCCATTCCTACATCGTCTACGGACCGCTGCTGCATGGCTGCACCAGCATCCTGTTCGAGGGCAAGCCTGTCGGCACGCCCGATGCCGGCACCTACTGGCGGGTGATAGCGGAGCATGGCGTGGTCGCGCTGTTCACCGCGCCGACCGCATTCCGCGCCATCAAGGGGCAGGACCCGAAGGGCGAGTTCATTGCCAAACACGACCTCTCGAAATTCCGCACGCTGTTTCTTGCCGGCGAGCGCGCCGACCCGGAAACCATCAAATGGGCGGAGCAGAAGCTAGGTGTGCCTGTGGTCGACCATTGGTGGCAAACCGAGACCGGCTCGCCGATGACGATCAATCCCGCCGGCCTTGGCCTGTTGCCGGTGAAATACGGCTCGCCCGGCGTGCCGATGCCCGGCTACGACATCCGCGTGCTCGACGATGCTGGCCATCAGGTGCCTCGCGGCACACTGGGCAATGTGGTGGTCAAACTGCCGCTGCCGGCCGGCTGCCTGCCGACGCTGTGGCATGCCGACGCACGGTTCCGCCAAGCCTATCTCGACGAGTTCCCCGGCTTCTACAAGACGGCGGATGCCGGTATGGTCGACGACGACGGCTATCTCTACGTCATGGCCCGCACCGACGACATCATCAATGTCGCCGGCCACCGGCTCTCCACCGGCGCCATGGAAGAGGTGCTTTCGGCCCATCCCGATGTCGCCGAATGCGCGGTCATCGGCATTGCCGACGCCATGAAGGGCCAGGTTCCGCTGGGCTTCGTGGTGTTGAACGCAGGTGTAACCCGCGATGTCGGCTCCATCGAGAACGAGGTGGTCGGCCTGGTGCGCGAACGCATCGGCCCGGTAGCCGCCTTCAAGACGGTGGTGACGATCAAGCGCCTGCCCAAGACGCGTTCGGGCAAGATCCTGCGCGGCACCATGCAGAAGATCGCCGACAAGGAAGAATGGACCATGCCGGCGACGATCGACGATCCGATCATCCTCGAGGAGATCACCAAGGCCCTGAAGGACCGTGGGATCGGCCTTTGAGCGGCTGAAGGCTTTGGCTTGTCGAGGCCGCTTTTCGGATCGACGAGCAATCTTTTATTGTGCAACGCAGCAATGCGCCCTACAGTGCTTGCGGGGGGCCATCGACACAGGTCGCATGGCTCAAAAGAAGATTACATTTGGCGGCGTCGACATCCTGCGCTTTCTCGCCGCCCTCATGGTCATGGTTTACCACTATGGCTTCTGGGTGTGGGCGTATCCGGACGGTGTTTCGGCGCGCGCGACGGGCGGCGTTCCCCCGCAGCCGGCAATAGGCGCCTGGGTCGAATCCGGCTGGGTCGGCGTCCAGATCTTCTTCGTCATCAGCGGTTTCGTCATCGCCTTCAGCGCCGAAAGGTCGACACCCCTACAGTTTTTCGAAGCAAGGGTGAAACGGCTGGCGCCGGCGGTTTGGATCTGCGCACCGGTCACGGCGGTGGTGCTGCTGCTTGTCGGCCTCAGTTGGCCGACCGATGCCGTTATCAGGCTCCTACGCACCGGCCTGTTCGTTCCGTACGCGCCTTGGGTGGACAGCGTCTACTGGACGCTGGGCATCGAGATCGCCTTCTATGCTATCGTCTGGATCTTACTCAGCCTTGGCCGCTTCCATCTGATGGAGATTGTGGCCGTCGCCATCGGCTTGGTCAGCACGCTGTTTTGGTGCCTGTATTACCCGCTCGGCTGGGCCGATCTTGCCGAAACACGCACGCTCGCCCTGCTTCTGGTGCATCACGGCGTTTTCTTCGCCACCGGCGTCATGCTGTGGCTGATGCGCTTCAAGGCGGTGACAGGCGCCCGACTTGCCTTCTGCGCCCTGTTCCTGGCCGGTGGTGTGCTGCAGATCGCTAGTTCGGTCGACGTTCATATCCTGAAGGTCGGGCGGGATATGCCGTTCGCGCCGCCGATCCTCATCTTCCTCATCGGCATCGCGCTGATGGCATGGTCGCTGCGGCTCGACCTTTCGTGGAGCGGCTGGCGCCGGATCGGCCTGATGACCTATCCGCTCTACCTGCTGCACGATGTCGTCGGCGCGGCCCTGCTCGGCATCCTGGTCCGCGCCGGTCTGCCACATCTGTTCTCGATGGCGGTCGTCGGCGCGACGATGATCGCGGCAAGCTGGCTGGTGGCGATCGAGGCCGAACCACGCATCCGGCTGCTGCTCGACCACACCGTTTTCCGTTATCGGCTCAAGGCAGCCTGACGACGATCCGGCATTACCGGCCCAACGGCCGACGTAAAGCATGTCGCGCCTGAGCGGATTCAGGCTTTGTTTCCACACAGGCCGTTCTTCCAAAACCGAGCTCATTTTTGGGCGACATGCATTGGCGGTCCCAACCCGGCGTGGTTGCATTTTCCACGATTGCGGAATTCTCCGTTTCGGGCAAGATATCAGGCGCTTATGCCTTCCGCATGAGAGTTCGCCTCGAGACGCCGCACGTGACCCTGTTCCAGCGAAAACCCCGCATCGCGGCGCGTCCGCGCCTGGATATCGACATGCAGGATGCCGTTGTCTACGCGATCGGCGACGTGCATGGCTGCTACAAGGAACTCCGCGCCCTGGAGCAGAACATCCTGCTCGATTCGCTGCGCTTCCAGAGCCGCAAGATCATCGTCATGCTTGGCGACTACATCGACCGGGGGCTCCAGTCGGCGCGGGTGCTCGATCACCTTCTGGCGCCGGCGCCGAAAGGGTTTCAGCGCATTTGTCTTGCGGGCAACCACGAAGTGGCCATGCTGAACTATCTCGACGGACATTTGTCGCGCGAGCCCTGGCTGGCGACGGGCGGCCTGCAAACCCTGTTTTCCTACGGCATCGATCCGGCGCGCCTCACCAGCCTCTACGGGAGCAGCGCGCAGATCGACAGGCGCATAAGGGAGATCATTCCAGAGGATCACGTCAGCTTCCTACGCGGGCTGCCGATCATGGTCCGCTCGCGGAAGTTCGTGTTCGTCCACGCCGGCATCAGGCCCGGCGTCGACCTTGCGGCGCAAACCGACCACGACCTAATTACCATCCGTTCGGACTTCTTCGAGGCAACACACCTGCTCGACCGCTGGGTGGTGCACGGGCATACGCCGGTGGATGTCCCGAAGCTCGAAGGGCGCCGGCTCGGCATCGACACAGCCGCCTTCCAGAGCGGACGCCTGACCGCCGTCAGGATCGCCGACAAGCAAGGCAGGCTGATCTTCTCCTGACGCATCGATGTTCAGGTGTGCTGACCTGAAGATCGATACACCTCAAAGTGGCCCCACGCGCGCAATGACCGATGTCAGACCGGCGCCTTGCCGCGCACTTCCGACTTTTCCAGATAGTAGCTCGAATATTTATCGAAGAACTTTTCCGAGCCACCGAACGATCCGTATTTGGCCAGTTTCTTCAAATCGACCTTGTTCAGCACCGCGCCGACGATCTTGTTGGCGACATAGGGTTCGGATTCCAGCATCGACCTGACCATCGCGCGAGGCGTGCGCCCCCACTCGGTGACCAGGACAAACCCGTCGACCAAGGGGGCGAAGGCCTTGGCGTCGACCACCGGTCCGAGCGGCGGCAGATCGACGACGATGTATTCGAACGTCTCCTTGGCGTTCTCGATGAAGCGCCGCATGCCGGCCGAGGAGAGAAGTTCGCTGGTATGCGAGAAGTGACCGCGCAGCACCGCCGGGATGATCGCCAGCTTCGTCTGCCTGTCGATCTTGCCGACAGACTGCCAAGTCTGGCCGCTGACAACCGCTTCCATCAAACCCTGCTCGGCTTCCATGCCAAGGCCCCGGCTGAGGCCGGGATTGCGCAAGTCGCCGTCGATCAGCAGCGTCTTGGCGCCATTGGCGGCAAGCAAGCCCGCGAGATTTGCCGCGACCGTCGACTTGCCCTCGCCGGGAAGCACCGAGATAATGCCGATGACGCGGCTGCCTTGCCCTTCCATCACGACGTCGAAGGCGATCTTGGCGCTGCGCAGCGTTTCGGAGAACATCGAGGCTGGAGAATCGATGCTGACCCGCATGCGCGCCCGCCTTTCGGCCGCCGACAGCGATTGAGTGGTCTTGGCGTCCACCTGGGTATCGCCCGGCTTTTCTTCCTTGCCGAGCTTGCCGCCGATCGTCGGCAGATAGCCGAGGAATTTCAGGTTGACGCGGTCGCGCACGTCCTCGCCGGTCCTGAAGAAGCGTTCGTTGAACTCGTTCAGCCCACCAAAGCCGGCGCCCATCAGCAGGCCAAGCACCAGCGAAAGTCCGAGCACGACGATGGTGCGCGGGCTTGACGCGGCAAACGGCATCGAGGCGTCCGAGATGATGCGGATTTTGCCGACCGGGAAGGATTGCTGCTGCGCGGCTTCCTCGTAACGACCCAGGAATGTCTGATAGAGCGTGGTGAGCGCCGTCGCCTGCTGATCGAGTTCACGCAGCTTGACTTGCGTCTGGTTGTCGACGGAACTCTTGCCTTGCGCGGCCGCGACGTTGGCCCTGAGCGCGGTCTCGCGTGCCTGCGCCACCTCATACTCGTTGCGATAGCTTTCGGTCAGCTGCTTCAGCTCGCCGAAAATCTGCGTCGATATGTCGGCCTTCTCCTTGGAGAGAGCCACCGCCTGCGGGTGCTCGGGGCCGAAATTCGCCTCGACGTCCTGCAGCCGCTTGGCCACTGTGAGGTAGCGGGTCTTGAGCGCCGATATGACCGAACTGCTTGGCTGGTCGCTCGATATGGCGGCATCCTTGAAGGCGTTTTCGGAGCCGCTGTCGACAATGGCCTTGTACTGCTGGTAGCGGGCGCTGGCGCGTGCGGTGTCGGCCTGCGCCACGATAAGCTGGGCGTTGAGGTCGGAAAGCTGCTTGTCGCTCATCAGCTGGCCATCGCTGTTGGCGGCCAGCCCATGTTCGGCCCTGAATTTCTCAACCGCGAGCGAAGCTGCCTGCGAACTCTGGCGCAGCTCCGTCAACCGGCCCTGCAGCCACACCGCAGCCCGCTCGGTGGCATCGAAGCTCGCATCGAGCTGATCGGCGAGATAGGCATCGGCATAGGCCTTGGTGATGGCGTTTGCCAAGGCCGGATCCGTCGCCTGATAGCCGAGCGCGATGACGTAGCTTCGGCCGACGCGTTCCGCCCGGATCTCGTTCTGCAGCTTGAGGATAGCGTAGTCGCGGCGCGACGTGGCGATCAGCGCATCGCGGGCGGCGGGGTCGAGCTTGCTGAAGTCGGCGCCACCCGGAAGGGAAGGGCTGGGGCGGACATACTGAATCACGCTGCGGATAAGGCCTATGCCTTGGGCAAGCGCCGACTGGGGCGGATTCATGAACGTGTCGTTCTGGTCGAGCTTCAGCTTGTCGACGACCACGGCGGCAAGCCGCGTCGAGGTCAGGATCTCGATCTGGCTCAGGATGGCGGAATCGGTCTGCATGGTTGTCGACGCCGCCGAGATATCGTCGACAATCTTGTTCAAGCCTTCGTCGATCAGCACGCTCGCGACCGACTGATATTTGGGCGGCGTTGTCTGCAAATAGAACAGGCCCAGGAAGAGACCGATGACGGCACACACGGCAACCACCTTGGCCTGCCGTGCGGCCATGCCAAGCAGCCGCTCGATATCGATGAAGTCTTCGCCGTCTCCTGCGTCCGAATTCGGCAATGGCATCCTCTTGTCGAGAGGAAAATTGGCATAATTCATCTTCGGTCCAATTCTAGAGCCGGTCCGTCGCAATGGGCTCTATCTCACTGTTTCAACATGATCTTTTCCGGAAACCGGGACCCACTTTCCGGGATCATGCCTTGGCTTGCAGGCGCCTCGAAGATCGGGAGCATCGCCAGAAGCGAAGCAAGCGTCGTGCCAGACGGCGAGAACCTGCCGGCCCCTCTTCGCCAGCCATCTGACCATGCTCCCGAAAGATGGGCATTATGCGGCTTCTTCCTGGCGTTCATGCGACCGGACGAACTCCTGAAGCATCTCGAAAACCGGACCCTTCATGTCATCGCGCGCCAGCGCGAAGGCGATGTTGGCCTGGATGAACCCTTCCTTGGAACCACAGTCGAACATGCGGCCGAGGAAAGGCTGGGCGAAGAACGGCTGATCCTTCGACAGACGAACCATGGCATCCGTCAACTGGATCTCGTTGCCGGCGCCGCGCTGCTGATTGCCCAGAAGAGCGAAAATCTCGGGCTGCAGGATGTAGCGGCCGTTGATGTAGAAGTTCGACGGCGCATTGGCCGGCGCCGGCTTCTCGACCATGGCCGTCACCTCGAAACCGCCACCGATCTCGGCGCCACGGCCAACGATGCCGTATTTGTTGGTCTCGCTCGGTTCGCAACGCTCGACGGCGATCACGTTGCCGCCCGTGCGCTCATAAAGCTCGACGGTTTCGGCTAGGCATCCGCGCCCGCCGAAGGACACCATGTCCGGCAGCAGCAAGGCAAAGGGCTCGTTGCCGATAACCTCGCGCGCGCACCAGACGGCATGGCCGAGGCCTTGCGGCGATTGCTGGCGGATGAAGCTGGTGGCACCGGCCACAGGCAGCATGCTTTCGAGCGCCTCCAGCTGGGTCTTCTTGCCGGTCTGCTCCAGGGTGCCGATCAATTCCGGATGCAGGTCGAAATAGTCCTCGATCACCGCCTTGTTGCGACCGGTCACGAAGACGATGTGCTCGATGCCCGCTTCGAAGGCCTCGTCCACCGCATATTGCACGACAGGCCTGTCGACCACGGGAAGCATTTCCTTCGGCATCGACTTGGTCGCCGGCAGGAACCGTGTTCCAAGCCCCGCCACCGGTATCACGGCCTTCCTGATTTTCTTCATCGCAAATTCCTTCTGAGGAGATCGACTTCAGTCCATTCACAGGCCACGAAAAATCCCTCCATGTGCCTGCATCTTCACCTCCCCGCCCCAACGGCAAATTGTGCCGCTATTCTTCGCAACCGCACGGCGATCGGCATGCCCATATGCCTGACCGCCGCCGGGTCGCTGAGCGCTGTCCGGATCGCCTTGAGCGGGGACCGCGCCTTGATGTGCTGTACCAGTGACAGAAACGATGCCGCCTTGCGCAGGCTGCGGCCGCGCCGGGCAAACGCGGCCTGCGCGGCCTCATCCATCCGATGGGTTTGAGCGAACACGGCATCCGCCCTGCGCATCGCTTCGACGTGGTGAAGCTCGAGCACGCGCGAAATGGAGCCGCTGCGAATATGGTAGACATAGCCGATATCGGGCTCGACCACGCATTTGCCGCCCTTGGCCAGGGCTTCGGCAAACAGGACGTAGTCTTCGCCGATCCTCAGCTTTTCGTCGTAGCGAAGCCGGTTTTCGTTCAGGAACTCGCGCTGGAAGATCGGCTTGAGATAGCCGAGGTTGAACTTGGATTCGAAGACAACGTTGCCGGCGATGTAGGTGGCCAGCGAAATCTCGCGCAAGCCTTCCAGATACTGCCGCGGAAACATCGCGTCCTCGATGACGCCATCTTCGCGAACGACCTGCAGATTGTCGACGGCGATCTGGGCATCCGCGCTTTCGGCACGAGCGATCATGGCCGCGAGCCGGCCGGGAAAGACCGCGTCGTCGGAATCGAGAACCGCGATCCATCTGCCTCGGGCGGCGTCGAGGCCGGCATTCCTGGCGCCGCCGGGGCCGCGGTTGCTGGCCAGGGCGACGACACGGACGATATCCCCTGGATAGGCCCGCGCCACGTCGAGCGTAGCATCGCGCGACTTGTCGTCGACGACGATGATTTCGACGCTGACACCCTTCTGGGCGATGGCGCTGGCAATCGCCCGATCAAGGGTCGCCTCGGCGTTGTAGGCGGCAATGACGAAGGAAACATCGGGGACAGAGCTGACGTCAGACTGCACGCTTGCCTCCCTCCTGTGGCGACGGCTGGCCATAGAGGCGGATTTCGCGGATGCCGACGAGGCCGCTGACGACACCGACATGCATAATGCCGCGCAGCACGCTGCGGTTCCTGCGGACCGGACTGACGACGACCGGAAGTGCCGAGGCGAAGCAATAGATGGCCTTTGCCGAGGCCAGGCCGACCTGCTTGACCAGGCCGATGCCGCTGGCGCTGCTGCCCAGGAGATGGCCATGCGTCTGGCCGACGCGGAAGCGGCGGCGGCCGAGCCAGTCGAATGCCGCCCTTGAGCGCGGCACCACCTCGTCGACCCAGGCCTCGGGCGAGAACGCGATGCGGCCGCCCGCCTTGTGCATCTGATCGAAGAATTCGGTGTCCTCGCCGCCGGTCTGGCCACGCGCCAGGCTGAAGCGGCGGCCGCGCAGGCTATCCGAGCCCATCCGCAGCAGAACATTGCAGGTGTAGCCGGTGCGGATCTCGCCGCGCACCCAGACGGGCAAGGTCGAATGGAAATCGCCGCGCCGCATCCAGTCCGGCGCATCTGGGCGATAGCGCGCCCTGACCGGGCCGAGCACGACGGCGACACCGCTTTGCTGCGCCATCACGACCAGTTCGGCGAGCCATTGATGCGTGGCCGTCTCGTCGTCATCGATGAAGGCGACGAAATCCGCTGTGCTCGCATCGAGGCAGGCATTGCGGGCGATCGAGATGTTGCGCGCCGGGGCATGCCGATAGTGGATCGGCACCGTCAATTCCCGCGACAGCGCCGCCACCAGGTCACGGGCCGTCGGGGTGTCGTCATTGTCGGCGACGATAATGCGGATATCGAATCCCGCCGGCATCTCCATGGCGTCGAGCGAGCGCAGCGTGTCAGCCAGCTCCGGCCGGCGGAACGTGCAGACGCCGATGTCGATGCTGCGGTTCTTTGCCGACACTGCCATCAGGCCACTCCGCGTCGCGAGCCGAGGCCGAGAAGCTGCAGCCAGAAGCCAACCGACCAGCCAAGATGCATGACCATGGCCGAGACACCGGCCAGCGCAACGTCAGCCTTGCGCTGGCGGATAGCCGCCACCAGTCCGTAGCCCAGGCACACCGACACCCACAGCAACAAAGGCACTGCCGCAATCCAATGCACGAAGGAGAAGGCCGCAAGAAGAACCACCGGGAACACCGCCAGCGGCACCATCTGCCGGATCTTTGGGATGACGCGGTGCTTCAGCACATTCTTGGCACGCCCGCGACCGTAGCCGAGATACTGGAAATAGAGGCCTGAGAGCGAGGCGCGCGGATAGTAGACCATCTGCGTCTTGCCACTCATCCAGATCTTGTAGCCGGCCTTGCGCAGGCGATAATCGAGCTCGGCGTCCTCGTTATGGCTGAACGTTTCGTCATAGCCGCCAACAGCGCCGAACGCCGATATCCGCATCAGTGCATGATGGCCGTGATCGATCCACTGTCCCTGCGAAAGATGCCTATGCTTCGAGCCGCCGGTGCCGAGCTTGGAGTTCTGCGCCGCAGCGGCCGCCTTCTGCACGGCACCGCTGCCGCTGGTCAGCATCGAAACGACAACCGAATCCGCTGATGTAGCCAGGGCTTCCTCGACCAGCCGGTCGCAATAATCGTCGGGATAACCGCCATGCGCATCGATGCGGATGAGATAGTCGGCACCATCGCCGAAGGTACCGACGGCGAGATTGATCGCCGCGCTCTGGATGCGCCGCTTGTTGTGGAGCAGGATAACCCGCGGGTCCTTGGCAATCACGTCCTCGACGATGGAAAGCGTGCCGTCGGTGCTGCCGCCATCGGCGACGATGATCCGGGCGCCAAGCCGGGCGGCCGCGGGCCGCAATTGATCGAGCAGCGCACCGATATGGGCGGCTTCATTCAGGCACGGAATAACGATCAGGTTGGATGAGGGTCTTTCGGTTTGCGTCATCAACCCCTGTCCATCTTGCCTCTGTCCATCCCCGGCCATCCTATGCCAATGCCTCGGCGGCAAAGGAGCCGGGCACGGCCGTCAGGCTGCGCAGCCGCTCGACAAGCGCCCGGCAGTCGCTGCGATCGTAGCTCCAGGTCCTCGGATTGCGCGCCAGAACACGCCCTTTCAGCCTGGCGAAGCGATGCTCTTCCATCTTGCCTAGCGCGGCTTCGAGTGCCTCGGGCGAAGCCTGCGGCAACAGCACGCCGATGTCCTGCTGTTTGAGGAACCGCCCGGTCTCGGTGTTGCCCATAGAGATCGGCACCGCGCCGAAACGGCAGCCTTCGTAGAGCCGGTTGGGCAGAAGCCATTCGGAGTTCTGCCCCGCTTCGAAGAAATCGATCGCCCAGGAAAAATGGACATCGTTGTAGATCGCCGCCATGTCTTCCGGATTGCGGTAGGGCCCGAGAAACGACAGCCACGGCTCGGCTTCGACAAAGCCGTGAAAGTCAGGGAATTCCGACAAAGCCGGACGTCCGCGCAGCACGATTTCAAAGCGGCCCTCCATGCGGCGGGAGAAATCGGCCAGCAGCTCGAGCGAGCGGCGGCAGCGCAGCGCACCGAACCAGCCGATCCGCCATGGCGGACCGGCCGGGCTCTCTTCAGCCTCCGGAGCGCCGGGCAAGATCGTCGCGGCCTCGAAATATTTGTTTTCGACCAGCTCGATGGGTGCCGCGACCTGGCCGAACGGCTTGAAATAATTGGCGATAAAGGCAGGAGAACTGGTCACCAGCAGCTTCACATCCCTGGCCAGAAAGCGTTCGGTGGCGCGCAGCGCCTTGCCCAGGACATCGTTGCGCAGCACAAGCCGATGAATGTCGAGGCACTCGTATACGATCGGGACCGATGCACCGAAGGCTGACCTGGCGCGGCGGGCAAGCGCCAGCATTTCCAGGTTGCGCGCGATGATGAGATCCGGTTTTGGCATGCCGCCAAGCTTCGAGCCTGTCGAAACGGCTGCTTTGGCGATGGCCGCGAGGCGTTGGCCGAATCGCCCGTCACGCGTCGCGCCGAGGTCGATCGGCCGCAGTCCCTCGATATCCGCAATCGGATTCGCGGTGCGACGGAAGCCGGCCAAAGTGACCTGGGCCCCACCTGCCCTGAGCATCGTGATCCGCCGGCGCACCGCCGGGTCGGAAACGTCGTGCACAAGGTACAAGACATGCAGCATAAACACTCGACCGCTGTTGGCCCACCCGAGGGAATGCTAGTACAGCTCTTGCTGCATCGCAACATTTTTGCTGCACACATCGACGTTTTCTGTTGCACTGCAAAATTATTGCCGTAGTTTGTAGTCGGCGGCGGTCGTGGATTTCGGGCTCGGAAATCCACGTAAAAAATCAGGAATCCTGAATTTGGAAGCCAATGCATTCGATCCGCCAGAAGGCTCCTTGCGCAAATCGGTTGGGCGCGGCGCGGTTGTCACGGCCATGGCGCAATCGGTGCGGGTCGCGACACAGATCCTGTCCGTCATCGTGCTGTCGCGGTTATTGTCGCCACAGGATTTCGGTGTCGTGGCGATGTGCGCGCCGGTGCTTGCCTTTATCGCCCTGTTCCAGGATTTCGGCCTGACCCAGGCGACGATCCAGAAATCAGGCATCCGGCATGAGGAGGTGAACTACCTCTTCTGGATCAATGTCGCCGTCAGCGCTATCCTGGCTTGCGTGCTTGCGGGTGCGGCGCCGCTGGTTGCTGCCTTCTACGGCGAGCCGCGCGTGACGGGCCTGGTGGCTGCGTTCGGGCTGCAGATCATGGCCTATGGGCTGGGCGCCCAGCATCTGGCGCTCTTGACACGCCGCATGCAGTTCGGCCGGCTGGCCGTCATCGACGTCGCCAGCGCCATTGCCGGGCTTGCGGTGTCGATCGCCTGGACCTTTATCGATCGCTCCTATTGGGCCCTGTTTGCCGGTACGCTGACCGGTGCCGTGTTGCCGACGCTCTGCTATTGGGCGAGCTCGCGCTGGCGTCCGGGCCTGCCGCGCAAGGTCGCCGGCATCGGCGAGCTGATCAATTTCGGCGCCGGCATCACCGGCTTCAACTTCGCCAATTTCTTTGCCCGCAACCTCGACAATGTGCTGATCGGCAAATATTGGGGCGAGGCGCAACTCGGCCTCTATGACCGCGCCTACAAGCTGCTTCTGTTTCCGTTGAGCCAGATCACCAACCCGCTGTCGAAGGTGATGGTTCCGGCGCTTTCCAGGCTTAAGGACGAGCCGGATCGCTACCGCAGCGCCTATCTGCGCGTCATGCCGCTGATCCTTCTGGTGGCGCTTCCCGGCGTCGCCTTCGCCACCGCGATGTCGGATGTGCTGATCCCCTTCGTGCTCGGCGAGCAATGGCGCGCAAGCGCCTCGATTTTCCTGGCGCTCGGCTTTGCCGGGCTGCTGCAGCCGCTCAACAATCCGGCCGGGTGGCTTTTCGTCAGCCAGGGCCGCTCCGGCGATTTCATGCGCTGGGGCATCATAACGGCCGTGACGTCGGTGCTGGCTTTCATGCTCGGCCTGCCCTATGGCGCGCTGGGCGTGGCGATCGCCTATGCGATCAGCGAATATCTGCGGACGCCGTTCCTGTGGCTTTATGTCGGCAGGAGCGGGCCGCTGCAGGCGCACCATGTGCTTCGCGCGGCAACGCCGTTCGTGCTTGGCGCCCATCTGGCGCTGGCCGTGATCTGGTTCATCAAGCCCCTGCTGCCCCAGCAGCATGTCGTCGCCCTGGCCAGCGGCGCCGTGCTCTCCTACCTCATCACCATCGTCATCGCACTGGCATTCGCCTCCGGCCGCGAAGCCTTGCGCGAGGCCCTCAAGATGCTGCCGGCAAGGCTGCCTGCGGCGGCGGCGCGCGAAGCGCAATAATTTGGGCGTCTTCGACTGCTACGGACATCTCCTCCAGGACCAGGTCTGAACCATGCACTACCGATCGATCTCCGATATGAACGACGCCATCGTCAGGGGCCTGCACCGGCTGCCGCGCGATATCGACCTCGTGGTCGGTGTGCCGAGAAGCGGCGTTTTGGCAGCGACGCTGGTCAGCCTTGCCGCGAACATCCCGATGACCGATCTCGACAGCTTCCTGGCAGGTCGGATCTATACGTCTGGCGTCACCAAGCGCCGTGCCGCTCTCGACCGCAAGGTTTCCGAGATGCGCAAGGTGCTGGTGATCGACGACAGCGTCGCCGGCGGCAACGCCATGCGCGACGCACGCGCCCGCATCCAGGCTTCGGGCATCGAGGCGGAGTTCACCTTTGCCGCCGTGTTCGGCCTTGAGCCCCAGCACCAGGAAACCGACCTCGTCTTCGAAGTCGTGCCGCATCCGCGCATGTTCCAGTGGAACTTCATGCATCATAAATTCCTGGCGCAATGCTGCGTCGATATTGACGGCGTGCTGTGCCTCGATCCGACAGAGGCGGAAAACGACGACGGCCCGGCCTATGAGAAATTCCTCAGCGAAGCGCGGCCGCTCCATGTCGCGACCCACAGGATCGGCTGGCTGGTCACCAGCCGGCTGGAGAAATACCGCGCGCTCACCGAGGCATGGCTCGCCAAGCATGAGATCAAATACGACCAGTTGATCATGCTCGATCTGCCGAGCAAGGCGGAACGGCAACGGCTCGGCGCGCATGGCAGTTTCAAGGCCGACTTCTACCGCAAGTCCGATGCCATCCTGTTCATCGAGAGCGAGCACGAACAGGCGCTGAGGATCACCGAACTGTCAGGCAAGCCGGTGCTGTGCGTGGAAACGCATATGGTCAGCTTTCCCAACACGCTGTCGCTGCCGGCACTTGGTCAGGCGGCCAGGAACCTGCCGGCAAGGCTGCGGCAGATCAAGTCGCAAGAGGGCCGCAAGAGCGCTGCCAAGACCATTGCCCGCGCCCTGCTTGGCGCCCGCGGCTACGAGACGCTGAAAAGCCGGGTCAAACGCCCGGCCTGACCTGCTCAGGCGGCGCCGTTAGGGCAATTCCAGGAAAAGTGTGAACGGTTTTCCCGGGAAAAGCGCATAGCGCTTTCCCTTGGGAATTGATCAAAACAAAGAGTTAGAGGAGTTCGCCGTTTCCGTGACACGGCGAACTCCTCTAGGCCGCCTGTCGCGCGCGTTGCTGCATCGCCCTGTCCAGTATCGAGAAGAAGGTGATGAACTGGCGATCGGGATCGAGTTCCGGGCGCCCGGCGAAGCTGCGGGCGAGGCTTGAAAGCCGGTCATATTCCTGGTTGTCGTTCCACAGCCGCCTGACGGCCGCGACCCAATCGGCCAGCGGAGCATCGTAATCCAGCACCACGCCACCGGAGCCGACAGCCTCGGGCAGACCGCCGCGCCGCGAGCCGACAACCGGGATTCCGCTGCAATGGGCCTCCGAAGCGACGCGGCCCCACGCCTCTTCCCACTTGCTGGGAGCAAGCAGGATCTTCGTGCGGCCATAGACCGTCTTCATGTCGCTGGTGCGGCTCTCCAGGACGACATTGCCCAAGGGAGCGATCGTCTGTTCGATCCGCGCCCGGTGATCGTCGTCGAGCTTCCAGCTTTCGACGAACAGGAATGGGATTTCGCGGCAGGCGCCGGCGATCCGCACCGCGAGTTCAAACCCCTTTTCCTCATAAGGGTTGATCAGCGTGACGAACTGGCCCGTCGTTGGCGTCGAGTAGTGCGCCGGGTTGATGGTGGGCGGGATTACCACCGCCTCGATGCCGAACTCCTGTCTGTAGGTACGTGCGGTGAAGTCCGAATTGGCGATGTAAAGCGCTGAATGCAATTCGCGCAGATCGCCGCCCAATTCATGGAACTCGACATTGCGGAGATAAACGACCAGAGGCACGCCCTCCGCCTGCAGCGCCTTGCCGATCGGAACCGATTTGTGACACTGGACCACGGCGACATCGGGTTTCAGCCTGTCGACGGCATAGCCCGCCGCTTCCCAGGGAAACCAGGCCCGCACCACCGGATAGCCGGGATAGCTGTCGACAACCGCCGGCTGCCGCAACAGCTTCATCTTGGCGCGCGCCTTGAAGCCGAAGACACCATCACCGAACAGGGCGGCGAGCACAGCGGCTTCATGACCGTGCTCGATCAGCTGTTCGGCCAGATGATGCGTGCTCGACTGAACGCCGCCGCTGAACTCAGGCGGGTAGCCGTTGCCGCCTGCAAAGAGAACTTTCATGATCGGGCTCCTTGTCGCATCTCGTATTCCTTGCTCGGAGACAACAGCAAAGTCCGCCGCCTCTCTTTTCGACGTCAGGCAAGTTTCGGCGGCTCCAGATTGGCGAAGGGATTGGTACAGGATTGCCAGCCGGTAAATCGGATCGGGTCGTTGGGCGAACTGCGCCAGGCGTAGTCCGTCAGCATATGGAATTCGGCGACGACCCAGCGGTCGAAATGCAGCAGATCTTCCCGCTTCCGCTGGGGCAGCAAGCGGCGCGCGGCCCCCAGTTTGAGCTCCTCCACCAAGGTGACGGCGTCACTCAGTTTTTCGCTCGGAAAGTTCCATGGATTCCTGTCGCGGAACGCCAGCACGAACTGCTGCAGATGCTCGATGCGGATGTTCAACTTGCCAAGGTATTTTTCCAGCGTGACGCGCACCAGATCCTCGTCCGAGAACGAGGAAACGGCGGCGTAGGCGACCCCTGTCGAAACCACTCCGCCAGCCATGACGGCCAGGGCCGAGCGTCGGGAAATCTCGATCATGCGATACCTCCTTTCACGCGATCCGGCTCGCCGCCCGCAAGGACAGCGCTGCCGCGGTCAGGCTCGGGTTGGCGCAGGAGCAGCTCGGATAGGTGCTGGTGCCGACGACGACCAGATTTCTGAGCTGGTGGTGGATCATGCCGCTGTCGATGACCGAATCGGCTGCGCCCGTACCCATCCTCAGCGTGCCCTGGACGTGCGATTCGGTCGGCCGGATGCCGCGATCGAAGAGCTTTTCGACCGCCAGCGGCGCCAGAAGGCCAGGCAATTTCTCCAGAGCGCGCGCCATGCCCTTCACCGCATAGTCCGATGGCGCCTTGAAGCTGACGAAGGCATTCTCATCCTCGTCAAGCGTGACGAAGTTCTCGGGATCGAGCAAGTCCTCGGTGACCACGACAAGCGGCAGCGCCTGGCGTAGCCGCCCTTTTTCGGCACGCAGTCCGTGCTGCCAGCGGTTCTCGAAATAGACGAGTGCCGCCGCATGCTCCGATCGGTGAGGACCATCATAGAGGCCGAAATTCAGGCCGGTGGTGATGGTGCTGCCGTCGAAATTGTCGACGCCGTCTAGATAGACCTCGAAATTCCAGCCGTAGGATTCATGCAGGCCGCTGCCGACGAATTCGCCGCCCAGGCCGGATCGCAGCATGATCGCCGCGCTCTGGATGGCATTGGCGCCGAGAATGAAGAGATCGCCGCTGACCTGGTATTCCTTGCCGTCATGGCTGAACGTGACCGAACGGACAGCGCCGCCGACGTGATCGAGCCGGCGCACTTCCGCACCGAGGCAGACCGAAACGTCGGGATGCTCGAAGACGTGCATCAAGCCGTTGTTGACGGTGAATTTGGCGTCGACCGGACACAGCCAGCAACGCAGATTGGCACAGCACGAGGTGCGTTGCGATGTCGGCAGCCGCGCCCGCGCGGTTGGCATGACGAAGTGCTGGCCGGGCTGCGCCGCCTTCATCATCCTGTCCGGTGTCGACATGCGATGCGGCGGTTGCGGAAACGGCTTCGAGCGGGGCAGCATCGCCGCCATGTCGGGATCGCCGGAGATCGACATGATGTCTTCCGCGTCGCAATAGAACGGCTCGACGTCGTCATAGCTGATCGGCCAGTCATTGCCGATGCCGTAGGTGCTTTTCAGCCGGAAATCATTGGGATGAAATCTTGGCGTCTGCGCGAACCAGCAGTTCGTCCCGCCACCCAGTCCGATCGTGTAGTTCCACGGCTTGTTGGAATTGGTCTTGTAGGTCGTCTCGTCTTCGATGTCGGTGTTGACGTTCTGCTCGAGCTGCCATTCATGGGTGTTGTGGCGTCCCCACTCCAGCACCAGAATGCGCGCCTTTCGGCGCTTGGCGAACTCATGCAGGAAGAAGGCCGAACCGAAGCCGGAGCCGATCGCAACGAGATCGAAATGGTCCTTGGTGATTTGCCCCGGCTTTACGTCCAGCACCATCGGCTACAACTCCACACAGAAATACGCGCTCAGTCCCAGCGCCCGCAGGCCATGTGCGGACCGGTCTTGCATCCGTCTGCCAGGACCTGGTCTCATGCCGCCATTCTGCCGATCGAGTGATATTCGATGCCGTGGCGGGCGATGACCTTGGGGTCATAGAGGTTGCGGCCGTCGAAGATGACCGGCGTAATCAGCGCATCCTTCACCGCATCGAAGGAGGGCGCACGGAAGCTCTTCCATTCCGTGGCGATCAGCAGCGCATCGGCGCCGCGCAGCGCCGCCTCCTTGGTGCCGCACAGAAGCAGGTCGTCGCGCAGTCCGTAGATGGCCTGGCATTCCTGCATCGCCTCGGGATCATAGGCCTGCACATTGGCGCCGGCCTTCCAGAGCGCTTCCATCAGGACGCGCGCCGGCGCCTCACGCATGTCGTCGGTGTTGGGCTTGAAGGCCAGGCCCCAGAGCGCAAAGGTCTTGCCTTTGAGGTTGCCCTTGAAATAGCGGTCCACCTTGTCGAAGAGAACCGATTTCTGTGCGTTGTTGCGCTCCTCGACGGCGCGCAGCAGCTTGGCGTCGAACTTGACGCCTTCGGCGGTCTTGATCAGCGCCCGCACGTCCTTGGGGAAGCACGAGCCGCCATAACCCAGACCCGGATAGATGAAATGGTAGCCGATGCGGGGATCGCTGCCGATGCCCTTGCGGACCTCCTCGATGTCGGCGCCGAGCTGTTCGGCCAAATTGGCCATCTCGTTCATGAAGCTGATCTTGGTCGCCAGCATGCAGTTGGCGGCATATTTGGTGAATTCGGCGCTGCGCACGTCCATCACGATCATCTTCTCGTGGTTGCGGTTGAACGGCGCGTAGAGTTCGCGCATCACAGCCTCGGTGTCCTCGCTGTCGGTGCCGACGATGATGCGGTCCGGCTTCATGCAGTCGGCGACCGCGGACCCCTCCTTGAGGAACTCGGGATTCGAAGCGACATCGAAAGCCAGGTCCTCGCGGCCTCTTTTCTTCAACGTGTCGGCGATCCTAGCTTTCACCCTTTCGCAGGTGCCGACCGGCACCGTAGACTTGCCGACGACGATCTTGGGTTTGTCCATTTCGCGGCCGATGGTCTCGGCGACGGCCAGCACATATTTGAGGTCGGCCGAGCCGTCCTCGCCCGGCGGCGTGCCGACCGCGATCATCTGGATCTCGCCATGCCTGACCGCGGCGGCGGCATCGGTGGTGAACTTGATGCGGCCGGCAGCATGGTTTTCCTTAACGAGGTTTTCCAAACCGGGTTCGAAAATGGGGACCAGGCCCTGGTTGAGCCGCTCGACCTTGGCGGCGTCGATGTCGACGCACACGACCTGGTGCCCGACTTCGGCAAGGACCGCAGCCTGCACGAGGCCGACATAGCCAATTCCAAACACCGTCAAATTCATTCGGTTTCATTCCCATGCAAGGCAGCGGACCGTTTTCGGTCCCGCCGGTTCAAATCGACTTTCCCAACTACTTTACACTGCATGCCAGCGATTCCGGAAATTGACAGGGTTCGCCGAGCGCCGTGAAGGCAACCCGCTCGATCTGCAGGGAAAGCTTGCGGCCCGGATCCGCGAACGCTCCCATCCAACCCTTCATCGTATCGCTGCCCCAAAAACTGAAGAATATCTTCTGTGCATGGCTGGGCAGCTTCGCCGGGTCGGTAATCGTGTTCACCAGCTGGCCGTTGACGTACCATCGCAAGCTGTCCTTCTGCCAGACGAAGGCGTAGTCGTTGAAGGCGTTCTCCGTGCCGCCCGGCACGTCGACGAGCTTCTCGTTCTTGCCCTTGCCCGCGATATAGGCATTGACCTGCACCTTGGAGGTGTCCTTGGTCAGGACCTCGAAGTCGATCTCGTCCCAGGGCTGCTTGTCGCTGGGACCGATATAGGTGAAGAACGCCGCGTTGAGGCCGGAGCCGGTATCGGTCTTCAGCCGTGCCTCATAGGTGCCGTAGCCGAAGCGCTGCTTGGTCTGGATCTCGCCGCAGACGTAGTCGCGATCCTTCAACGTCTGCTTTTCGAAGCCGAGCGACAGCACATTATTCGACAGTCCGACCATGCCTTTCGACCAGGTGCAATTCTGATGGCTGCCGTTGTTCCAGCCGTCGGAAACATACCAGCGCGCACGATCGAAGCTTTTGAAATCATCGACGAAGGACGGCGATGTCGGAATGTCCTGGGCGTAGGAAGGGGTTGCCACGAAAGCGCCAAGAGCAGCCAGCAGCAACGCACCGAGCGACCCCAGCCGCCGCCGGGCGGCTTGCCCGGCCCGATATGAGAGAGACGGTGCGTCAATTGCTGTCGTAGGTTTCGGATTCGAATTCATACCAAACTCACCTTTGCGCTGTGTGTCCCCAACCCAAAGTCGACGTTCGAACCGCTCCTGAACGGGCCAACCTTGACCTCCCTTGTGACCCTCTCGATTGCTTCCCGCCCTGCATCAAATCTGTTGCAACAGTTCCGAGCCTTCACGTTCAACCTCTGCCTGCGCCTGCCGGCCAGGCGAATTCCGCCGAGGTGGCCGAATCGGCATTCTCGTCGAAGACCATATCCAGCGAATGACGGAGCTCTTTCATCATGCCGTCCTGGCGCGACAGCGCCGCGATGCGGCGTTCGCAATTCAGGATCGACTGTGTCAGTGCGCTGACTTCCGAAGACCGCTTGTCGGAAGCTGAGCCGTTTTCCATGGCTTCGACCAGGAAGGCGGCGTTGGTCGACGTTGTCCGGTAGCGATTCTCAAGCCCGGTTCTCTCGGCCTCGATCTCGGCCGCAATCTGCTCGAACAGCTTTGCCAGACGATCAAGACGTGAAACATCGGCCTGCCGGTCGCGGGCCGGATCCCTTGATCTGAAACCGAATATCGAGGCCATGGACTCAGGTTCCTGTCATCGCCGGCTTGTGGGCCGGGCTTCTGGCCGATCCCCGCAGCCGGGGCTCAAAAACTCGTGTTGCGTTGTCCTGCTCCGGAGAGACATCAGACCAATCCGATCGGGGGCCAGTTCGGCTGGTCGTCCACTATGCTGCACCGCAACATAGACTGCCATCGTCGGAGCCGCGAGGCAACCACCCAATTCGTAAACTCATAAATCCGGCCGAAATGGTTTCCGTGATGACGTGCCGCGAGGACAAATTGCAAGCACCGGGGCCCGCTCTCAGCGTTCCTTGCCCATGCTGGTTCCGGCCATCAGAAAACGCCGCGGCGGGACATGTTTTTGGCTGGACATAAGGCCGACGCGACGAAACAGCGCCTCGAGCTTGTCGGAAGCCACGCCCTGGACGATGGGGACGAGGTTGGACAGGCTGGCGAAAGCGTAAGCCGCAGCCGATGCCAGCCCCCGCTCAGCCTTGACGTCAAGGAAATTGCGCAGCCGATATTTGTCGCGCACGTGCCGTTCATGCCGCCTTAGCACCGCCTTCGAGCCTTCTGGCAGACTGTCTATCGCCAGCAGCGCCAGATCCGCATCGGCCAAACGCTTCAGGTCCTGGGTCTTGTGGCGGCCGCTCAGAGAATCGGCGCGGACGACGGCGCCGTAGCCGCAGGAGCGAATGACCTTGAACCGCGCCCCGCATGCGACCGCGCGGGCGTAGAGTTCATAGTCCTCGCCCAGCCGCAGGCTCTCGTCGTAGCTCAACCCGTGGCGGTCGAGGAAGGCACGGCTGATCACCGGCTTCAAAAAGCCCAGTTCGCCCCTCTGCACGCGGCGCCTGGAGATGTTGCCTTCGACGAAGCGCTCGAAATCGAGGAATTCCGGATCGGCGGCAAATTGCGGCGCGACGATTTTCGTCGCGTCGCCCGTCGCATCATCCCTGATCAGCATGATGTTGTCGGCTGCGAAATCCCAATCGGCGCCGGCAAACAGGTTGCGAAACCGGCCTTCGAGGAAGAAATCGTCGGCATCAAGAATGCTGATGAACGGCGATTTCGAGCCGGCGATGGCTGCGTTGCGGGCAAAGGAGGGGCCGCGATTGACATCGAGGCGCATCACGGAGAGCCGCCCGCTGCCATCATCGGCGGATCGTGCGACATCGGCGGTGTGGTCGGTAGAGGCATCATCGACAACGACGACCTCCGCCACTTCCGGTTCGCGCAACGCGGATGCGATGGCGACGGCGATTGTCGCTGCGGCGTTTTTTGCCGCGATGATCACGCAGACCTCGGATTTCGTCATCGACATGGATTTGCCTCTCGTACAGGTAATATCGATTTGCCCTCGCCCCGTACTCCTTCGATGCCCTACAGAATTGCCATCAGCACCCGATTTGCCTTCATTCAGCGACTCCCCGGCCGCTCGAAGATACGGCGGCTGATATCGGCGGACGCCGCCCAGCCGGCTTCCGCCAGATAGCGGACCGGCGCGCGGCCGCACAGTTCCCACAGCACCGTTCGCCGCTGTGGCCACCGGAGCGACGGCAGCCACGGCGCGATGACCATGCTGAGCAGATCCTCATTGCCGATGCGCGACAGGATCCTGGTCGCGCGCTGCGACAGCAGCGTGCCAGCACCGCCGAGTAGCACATCGGCGGCGCGCAGGCCAAGCAGCAGCGTGTCGTCCAAACCTTGCACGGTTGCGGCATCGAGCAAACGCTGCTGATCCGCCTCGTCGAGCCGGCCGGCGCTGGCGCCGATATCACAGACGTAGCCCGCGCAGGGTTCCCGGTTGAAAAGTGCCTTGGCAACGCTGATGCAGGACAAAAGCAAAGTATCGGCAACCGAGGTGAACGGCACCGTCGCGCCGGCGATTTCGACCTGTCGTTTGCGCCGCAGGAACCCGTCCGCGTCGCGCGGGCTTGGCGAGCCGGGCTGCTGGAGGCGGTAGTGGAGATCTACCGTGGACGACCTCGGCCCGTCGTCCCGGGTCATGTGCTGTTCGCCGAGGAAGCGGACCCACCAGACGGAGTTCGACTTGCCTGATACCTCATAACCGATCTTGCGAAGGGCATCACGCGCCCTAACAAATCCGAGCGGCGAAACCAGAATGTCGACATCGCCGGACGGCTTCATGAAGTGGTCGTCGTAGAGAAGCTGCTGCTGGAACGGACCCTTCAGAAAAACAAAATCGATCTCGTTGGCGCGCAGCACATCATGGACCGCCATGGAATCCATGATGCAGGACGCGTTCATCGAAACCGTTCTCCTGCGGTAGGTGTCGAGCCATCGGAAAAGCTCAGGCGGCCTCTCAAGCGCGGGTGCGCGCGAAAGGGCCTTGAGGACAAAGGTGGCGACCTTGTTCAGCCTGGCGATGTCGGCAATTTTGGCACCGTCCAGATCACGCATCGAAATGTCGCCCGCGCCGGCGTGCGGCCCGGCAAAATAGAATCGCAGGCAGGCCTGCACGTAGGCCACCTCGTCGGCACAGCCGGCGGCGCGCAATCGTTCGTATGAGCCGTCAGGCAATGCCATTTAGCGCACAATCTCCAAAGAAAGCGGTTTGCGCGAACACTTATGCTGCATGTGCGAAGCAAACATCACCAAAAACCTCGGTGCCGTAAAGCCTTTCCTTTTGCAGTGCGAATTTTTGCAACCGAGCGCCTATCGAGATCGCGTCGGAAAGAAGTGAGAACCGCGGCTGAAATATCCTTGTCAGGTCTTTTGCCGATCCCCGGCCGAATTTTCCAAACAGAAAATTCTTTCCATTAGCGACGCCTAAAAATAGGCACAAAGCAAACGACTTATGCAAGCAAAATCACATGCTTAAAGAATCAGCGCGGGCGCTGCCATCGTGCCCAAGGAATCGGCTAAAAAGTGACAAGTTTTAGGCATGGCCGCTCATGTCCTGACGCCAGCAACGTAATTGATTAACGGAAGGTAAAACAGTCTTGACTCATAAATGCTGCCGTGCAGCTATTGCATTGCAGCATAAAAGTGCTGACGGCACTCGACAGGCCGTTTCCAGTCCTAAATCGGAGAGTAAAATGGAACAGAATGTTGAAAAGCATGAATACGAGACACCAAGCCTGACGGTTCATGGTTCGATTGAGACCATCACCCAGGGTGGCGGCGGCAACACGGCGATCGACGCATCGTTCCCCGCGCACACGCCGATCGGCGACCTGACGTTCTCCTGAGACTTATAGCCGTTTCCAGAGTGACATTTCGGGACTCTGGATTCAAAAGCAGACGTAAGAGGGTCGGGGGGCCAGCCTCCCGACTTCTCCTGCGCCAACCGGAGATGTCGAAGCGTTTTGTCAGTGAGGTGCGGGGATGAACTGGAAGCAATCCGACCATGATCTGGCCGACCACGATAGCGTGAGTGCGACCAAGGATGCCGTGGCTTGCGAGTTCGGCGATGGCTTGGCTCTGCTCAATCTCAAATCCAATGTCTACTACAGCCTGAATGGCGTCGGCGCCTTCATCTGGGATTTGATCCAGGAGCCCCGGTCGCTCGGGGACATCCGCAGCGCCGTTCTTGCGCGCTATAATGTCGACCCGGTGCGCTGCCAGGCCGATGTCGACGCATTGCTGAAGGGCCTGGCCGAAAATGGGCTTGCGACACGGCATCATGAGGCACTTGTCTAAGCCGACCCAGCACAAGGCGCTGGTTTGGCAGGCCATAGTTTCGCGGGCCCTGGTTTCGCGGGCCCTGGTTTCGCGGGCCATGGTTTCGCGGGCAACGGCTTTACGGCAGGAACCCGCGAGGGAAACAGGCCTCAAGCAGTCGAAGCGCGGCGGAAGCCGGCACGGGCTGGTCAGGATTTTCTCCCTGAGCGGCTCGGAAATGATCTTCCTTGGCCAGTGCCTGCTGGTGGTGGCGACAGTTCGGCTGGGGCTGACCCTGCTGTCCTACAATCGTGTACGCAGCCTGGTGACGCGGCTCGACGCGCGGCAGTGCGCCTCGATGGGCGAACTGCGGCGTGTCGCCTGGGGTGTTGCCGCCGCGGCCCGTTTCGTCCCTTACGCTACGTGCCTGACCCAAGCGCTCTCCGGCCAGTATATTCTCGCCCGCCAAGGCAATGAATCGACGATACGCATCGGCATCGAACGTGGTACGGGCGAGCAGTTGAAAGCACATGCCTGGCTGGTCAGCGACAACCATATCGTGCTTGGCGGATCGATCGATGGCTTCGCCCATCTCGTCGACCACGGCAGCCGATGAGCGGCGTCGCCGGAATCCTGCTGCGCGGAGCACACGCACCGGCGGTCGCGGCGGCAGACATTCAGCAAATGCTGGCGCGCATGCGCCATCGCGGTCCCGACGGCGGTTCATGGTGGCTGGACACCAGCATCGCCCTTGGCCACGCCTGGCTCAACACATCGGATGAGGTCGGTCCAGGCCCTTTGACGATGGCTGGCGGCCGGCTCGCCATCACCGCCGATTGCCGGCTGGACAACCGTGACGAGTTGCTGGCCAGGCTCGGTATCCGCGACCAGTCGGTGGCCGACGCGATCGTGCTGATGCGGGCCTATCTACGCTGGGGCGAAGCTTGTCCGGAGCATCTGCAAGGCGATTTCGCGTTCGCCATCTGGGATGACGAGCGGCAATCGCTGTTTTGCGCGCGCGATCATTTTGGCGTCAAGCCGTTCTACTACCACGCGGCGGACCAGCGTTTTGCCTTTGCGTCCGAGATCGGGCCGATCCTGGAGGTCGAAGGTATCCGCGCACGTGTCAGCGAGCGCCAGATCTCCGGCTTCCTGGCCGGGCTTCCCGACGACCCGCAGTCGACCCCCTACAGCGATATATTCAGCCTGCCGGCCCGCCACAGCGTAACCGTCACCGCGCAACAGGTGGTGCTGCGCCGATACTGGCAGATCGAGCCGTCGGCGCGGCCCTTGCGGTCGGATGCATCGGAGGAATTCGCCCATCTGTTCTCGCAATCGGTGCGCAACCGCATGCGAGGGACCTCGGCAGTCGGCGCAATGCTGAGCGGCGGCCTCGATTCCTCATCTATCGCCTGTGTCGCCGGCCTGCAGAATGCCGCTGCGCGCAGGCCGAAGCTGCCGACCTTCTCGCTGATTTTCGAGAGGGGCTCGCCGATGGACGAGCGGCCCTTCATCGATGCCGTTCTCGACCAGCAGAAGGTCGACGCGACGCTGATCCCGGTCGGCAACTATGCCCCATTCGCCGAATTCGAACGCGTGCTGGAAGAACAGGAAGGAACGTTCCTGGCGCCGGGCCTGACGCTCACCCGCGGTATCTACCGGACTGCCGGCGCCAAGGGCATCAAGGTGCTGCTGGACGGCCATGGCGGCGACGAGGTCGTTTCCCAAGGCCATGGTCACCTGCACGAGCTTGCGAATGGCGGCCGATGGATGGATCTGTGGCGCGAGGTCCGCAGCGCCTCCAATACCTATGGCGACAGCACGCTTGGCCTTTATCTCCAGTTCCTGACCCTCTACGGGCCGGCCTGGCGCATCGCCAAGCTGAGGCATCTGGCCAACCGTGCCCTGAACAGGATCCGCAAGCCCGCGCACGTGCAGCGCGCACGAAGCTGGCGCGACCTGATCAATCCGGACCTTGCCAAGCGCACCGAGCTTGTCGACCGGTTTCACCGGGCCGGCTATATGCCGCCCGGCGTTCAGGCCAGCGACGCCTTGAGCCATCGCTGGATCCTGTCGAACGGCTATGTCCCGCATGCTTTCGAGGTTCTCGACAAGGCCGCCGCCAATTTCGGCGTCGAGCCGCGATACCCATTCTGGGATAAGCCGCTGGTCGAGTTCTGCCTGGCGTTGCCGGGCGAGGAGAAGCTGAGCCACGGCTTTGGTCGCTATGTGCTGCGTCGCGCCATGCAAGGCGTATTGCCGGAGGCGGTGCAGTGGCGGCGCGACAAGATCGACTTCACCGCCAATCTCGTCAACGGCATGCTGCGCAACCATCGCGACCTCCTGGAACAGCTGCTGGTCTCGGATGCGAACCGCATCGCGCCTTATGTCAATCTGCCGCAAGTGAGTGCTGCCTATGCGCGACTGCTGCGCCAGCCCGATCAGGCAGCCCCCCTGGATGTCCAGTATGTCTGGCGCTCGGCCTCGCTGTCGCTCTGGCTGCGGCAACTCCAGCACGGCGGGAGCCCCACGTGATGCCGCGCAACGAGCCGCTCGCTCTATACAATGATGATGCCTGTTCACATGGCCGGGCCATGCGAAAACGCCGCTTCTACCGCGCCTATGGTCTGACCATCGCGTCGGAGGTGATGTTGCCCGAACTGCAGCCGGCGCCGCCGGGGGCGGCGGATCTCGTGATCGCTGTCGGCGCGATCGACCTGCCAAAGCCGGCGCTCGAAGCCGCGGCCGACTTTCGCTTCGAGCCGGACCGGCAATATCTGGCTTGGCATGCCGTGGGCGCGTTCCTGATCACCGATTTCAGCCGTATCGACATAGAACCGGCGCCCGGCGTCGACGATGCGCTGCTCGCGTTTCCGCTGCTCGGTCCGGTCATGGCGCTGCTCTTGCACCGGCGCGGCCTGCTTGTCCTGCATGCCAGTGCCATCGCCGCCGCCGGCACGAGCGCCATCTTCATGGGTGACAAGGGAGCCGGCAAGTCGACGACGGCAAGCGCGATGATCCGGGCCGGGCATCGACTGCTTACCGATGACGTGGTGGCGCTGGACCTTGCCAATCCGAGTGAGCCAATGACCGTTCCGGGCTTTCCGCAGATCAAGCTGGCGGCCGACGCCGCTGCGGCGATCTCGCTCGGGGAAGCGGAAGTGCGGCCGCAAGTGCATCCGGCGATCGACAAAATGCAGCATCGCCTGAACGGTGACTTTTCAGGCGACAAGGTGCCGGCGACCAGGATCTATGTCCTCGAGCGCGGCGAAAGGGCTGACATCACGCCCTTGCCCGCCATTGCCGCCCTGCCGGCCATCATCAAATTCTCCTATGTGACGCGCTTCGGCCGTGCGGCGCTGCCCGACGACTTCGCGGCGGCGCATCTTCAGCAATGTTCATGGATTGCTAACCATATCGGCGTGTACCGGCTGGAAGTCCCGACGGGCCTGGACAGGATCGGCGAAGCCGTGGAGCTGATCGAAAAGGATCTGTCGGCTGGCAGCCGGCGGCCGTGAGCACAACCATGTCGAAGCCAATCCTTCGCCTGTCGCTGTTTCGAGAAATTGCCGCATTCGGCGCCGCCATTGCCCGGATCGGCGGCCGGCGAACATGGACGGCACTGTTCTTCCTCATCCTCGGCAGCCTGACCGAGGGCATCTCCATCCTGCTGCTCATCCCGCTGCTGCATCTGGTCGGACGCGCCGACCAGGATTTCGCTGTTCGGCTGCCCAACAATGATTTCGTGCGCTGGCTGGTGCCTGACGGCACGCTGCAGCTGACGACCGTGCTTTGCGCGCTGGTCGGGCTTGTTGCAGCGCAGGCGGCGTTCAATCGCTTCAAGTCGGTCTACATGGCCAAATTGCTGTTCGATTTCGTCAACCGCGTTCGCATGAACCTGTTCGAAAGCATCGGCAAGGCGCGCTGGGGCGTTTTTACCCACATGCGCAGTTCCGATCTCGATCATGCCCTGACCGGCGACATCGACCGCGTCCAGGGCGCGGCGTTCTCACTGCTGATGCTGGTGCAGATCGCCGTTCTTCTGGCTGGCTATCTCCTGGTTTCCATGTTCATCTCGCCGGTCATGACGCTGTTTGCCGTCGTCATCGGCATGCTGATGTTCGTGGCGCTGCGGCCCTTCCGGGCACGGGCCACTGCCTTCGGCCGTGTGCTGACCGCCAATCGCCAGGATCAGTACCGGACGGTCTCGGAATTTCTCGGCGGCATCAAGGTGGCCAAGAGCCTGAATGTCGAGGACAGCTATTTCGCGCAGCTGCGGTCGACGCTTGAAAGGATGAAGGCCGACAACATCGACTATGTGCGCAACAGCACCATCGGCACCGCGGTATTCCAGGTGGCGAGCGTGGTGGGCCTGAGCCTGTTCATCTATGTGGCTTTGGTCCGCTTCAACCTGTCGCTGGCCGAGATCGTCGTCCTGCTCCTGGTCTTCATGCGCATCGCGCCGCGCTTCATGGACATGCAGACGCAAGCCCAGCAAGTGCTGATCAACCTGCCCGCCTTTACGGCAATGCGCAGCCTGCAGGCACGTTTCGACGCCGAACGCGAACCAGGCCATACCGAGTTCGCCGACGCCGGGACACTCTCCCTCAATACGGGATTGAATATTCGCGGTGTCTCCTTCGCCTACGGAGATGCTGGCGCCAAGATGGTGGTGAGCGGCATCACCTTCGGCCTGCCGGCCGGCAAGGTCACCGCCCTGATCGGCCCGTCCGGATCGGGCAAGAGCACGATCGCCGATATGCTGCTTGGCCTGCTGGAGCCTACCACCGGCATGATGCTTGTCGACGGCGTCGAGATCGATGCCAGCAATCGCCGTCGCTGGCGCGACCAGGTGGCCTATGTGCCGCAGGACGTGTTCCTCCTGCACGACACGATCGCGGCGAACCTGCGCCTTGCCGCGCCACGGGCCAGCGATGGCGACCTGTGGGCCGCGCTGCATCAGGCGCACGCCGGCGAGTTTGTCGAACGGCTCGACCTCAGGCTCGAGACGGTGGTCGGCGATCGCGGCGTGCGGCTTTCGGGCGGCGAACGCCAGCGCATCGCGCTCGCACGCGCGCTGCTGCGCAAGCCGTCGCTGCTCATCCTGGACGAGGCGACCAGCGCGCTCGACTGGCAGAACCAGTCGCTGATCGTCAGGTCGATCGACGGATTGCGCGGCACGATGACGATCCTGACCATCGCGCACCGGCCGTCGATGATCGCCTTCGCCGACTGGGTGGTGGCGATGGAAAACGGCCGTATCGTCGAGGTCGGCCAATATCAGCGGCTGAAGGAAAAAACCGGCAGCCGGTTGTCGAGGATGCTGTCGGGGGAACAGTCAGAGAGCGAACCCGCCGATGTCGCGTGAGCCGGCGACCAAGACGCGCCGAAACGGATTCACGCGGCGCCTGGTCTCTTGTTTCGAAGCATGCCTCCAAACCGGGGGCAGGTTTGAGCAATCTGCATCAATGCAGGCCGCGCCTGGCACCGCCCAGCTTCTCGCTTTCGGCGACCTCTGGTGCGTTCAGTTTGCGCTCGGCGTCACGGGCTATGTCGGCAGGCGTCGGAGCGCTCCTGGCGATCATGGTGTAGATGAGCACGAAATAGCCGGCCTGAATGATCACGGCGCAGATGATGACGCGCACCAATATCGTGCCTATCGACGCACCGCCCAGCCAGGACCAGCCGACGACGATCGCCAGAGCGAAAATCATCCCGAGGATGAATTTTGGAAGTGCCATGCCCAACAGCCCATAAACCGGCTCGGGTATTTATCACGATTGCCCCACCCGAGCGCCGTCCCTTGTCATGTGGGCTTGTTAAGGTCGCCCACTCTCGACCGGTTGCTTCCGGCCTTTTCCACCTGTCGTCACCGTGACAGGTATAATTTGCAATTCTATTAAGGCGAGCAATAGGCGGCAAGGGCAACTTCGGATATTTTTGATCGAGCTTTTGCGATCGACTCTGCCATGCTGCAATGCACGCGACGGGAGCTAAGCCGATCTGCTCTCCTCGGCATTTTCAGTAAGATAGACAATATTAAGTAGTATTTTATACGGTTTTCACCATGCATTAGGGCAGGATAAAGCACTAGTTTGCAGCTTGCCTTGACAGATAGGTAGGTCTGCCTAAAAACGGCCCCACAAAGGCCCCTATTTTTTCGGCCGTGCCCATTTATTGTCACAAATGTGCTAAATACGCCGAAATTTGTGCATGACAAGCTTATTATTTAGTCAATTCATGACGTGACTATTTCAATGGGGTGGTAAATTGTGTGTTGCGCTGCAACATTTTTTTGGTATCGTGCGCTGAACCATTCGTTCAACGCATGGAGTTTACGGCATGAGGGACGTTGCCAAGTCGGCCACGGCGAGCTTTTCGCAGGCTGACATCGATTTTCCGCCACCGATCGGCGGCTTGCTCAAACGCAGCTTCGATATCGCCGGTTCACTGATTGGATTGATCGCACTCAGCCCGCTGTTTGTCATGATAGCGCTGCTGGTCAAGTTTTCCGACGGCGGCTCGATTTTCTACGGTCACAGGCGAATTGGACGCGGCGGGCGGATTTTTCCTTGCCTGAAGTTCCGCACCATGGTTCCGGACGGCGACAGGGTATTGGCAACCTATCTCGCCACCAACCCGGACGCCAACGCGGAATGGATCGCCACCCGCAAGCTGAAGAACGATCCGCGCGTTACCCGTGTCGGAGCAGTGCTGAGGAAACTCAGCCTCGACGAGCTGCCGCAGATCATCAACATCCTGCAGGGCGACATGAGCCTTGTCGGCCCTCGTCCGGTCGTGCGCGACGAGCTGGAGATCTATGGCACGTCCGCCGTCTATTACCTGAAATCCCGCCCGGGCCTGACTGGCCTGTGGCAAGTCAGCGGCCGCAACGATGTGTCCTATGACAGCCGCGTCGCCTTCGATCGCCACTATGTCGAGAACTGGTCGCTGTTCGAGGACGTTCGCATCATCATCAAGACCGTCCCGGCCGTCTGGATGTCGCGCGGTTCTTACTGACCGGCCGGTGGCCAATGCCAGACATTGGCATCGGCCATTCGACGCAAGCTCATCGGGCGATGGGGCTATAGCGGATCGGAACGTTGAGTTGAAAACAGATTTGTTCGAAGCCTTTCGCAGCGGCCCGGATTCCGGCCGGCTGCGGCGGGCGCGTTTGCTGGCCACATGCCTTGCCATGGCGCTCGTCGTCCCGCATATCGCCGCCGCCGGCGACTATCGCCTCGGCTCGCAAGACAAGCTCACCATCCGCGTCGCCGAATGGCAGACCGTCGAAGGCACATTTCGTGACTGGTCGGCGGTGAATGGCGAGTACACGGTCGGTCCATCCGGTACGCTGTCGGTGCCGTTCGCCGGCGAGTTGCCGGCATCCGGCAAGACCACGTCCGAAATCGCGGCGGCGATCGGCGAGGCTTTGCAGAAAAAGCTCGCTTTGTCAGACCGACCGGAAGCCTCGGTCGAGATGGCGCAGTTCAGGCCATTCTACATTTCGGGCGAAGTCCAGAACCCAGGTCAATTTCCTTATGTCCCAGACCTGACGGTGTTGAAGGCGATCAGCGTCGCGGGCGGCATCAGGCGCAACGCCGATTACGGCCCCCAGCTCGGCAAGGACCTTGTCACCGCCAAGGGCATGTTCGACATCTCCGACGACCAGCGCATTCGACTGATCGTCAGGCGCGCCCGCATCGATGCGGACATGGCCGGCAAGGCGAGTTTCGACGTGCCTAAGGAAGTCGAGGGCGATCCAAGGCTGCCAGCCATCGTCGCGGACGAGATGACGATCCTGACGGCCGACCAAAAGGCGCTGAAGCTGAAACTCGAGGCGCTCGACGATCTGAAAGGTGTCTTGGAGTCCGAGATCGAATCGCTGCAGAAGAAGATCGTCAATCAGCAGCAGCAGGTCGACCTGGCGCAGCAGCAACTCGCCAGCATCGGTCCGCTGGCGCAAAAGGGCCTGATCGCCAATGCCCGTCTGCTGGATTCGCGCCAGTCCGTGGCCGACCTGCAGGGCAAGATCCTGGACTACGAAACCGCCATCCTCACCGCCAAGCAGGCGATCAGCAAGGCGAAGCAGGATGCTATCGATGCCCAGAACACCTTGAGTTCAAGTCTCGCCACTGACCGGCAGCAGACCGAAGCCGACCTGAACGAGGCCGCGTTGAAGGTGAACATGCAGAAAGGCCTGATAGCCCAGGCCAGCGATCCCGCGATGGCGGCCGCTATAACAAACGATCAGCAACCTACCCTGCTCTATTCACTGGTGCGCAATCTCGATGGCAAGACCACCGAGATAGCCGCCAAGGAAGAAACCCCGGTGCTGCCTGGCGATGTGATCAAGGTCAAGCTGGCGCCGCTGGCCAGCCAGTAGACTTGCTAAGCGCTGAGCGGTTCATCATTTTACAGAAATGCAGAACCGCTTCATACGCTCGTCGCCTTCTGTGAGCGGATGGTCCGCGGATATTCGCATTTGCACGTTCTGAGATTGGTTTTCGCGGCGCCGTAACTGGAAGTGCCGGCCGGACGCCCTGGCGCTTCTGGAGCACGGCTTTTGGACAGTAACAGCTGCGCGCCGGACGTCCTGGTCGCTCGGAGCACGCGAGTCTGACAATCCAGCGTTTCAGTCTATTTCGCGGAGGCATGGATTTCCCGCCTCGCGCCCGGCCTGCTTGAGCCTTCGATCAGGGGAATTTGTATTGACGCGACTTCAGGTCCCGAGACGATAGCTCACGCCTGATCGGCGACCGCCGGACGGCGGGCATGCCGAGGCCAGTCAGCCTCGCCCCCGGCCGCGTCAGCCGGCTCGGGACGCGGCGACCGCCGCCTGCGGGTAACGGGCAGCCGCGCCAGCTTGAAGAAGCTGAAATACATCAGGAAAGAACCCATGATGTAGGGGTTGAGAATCTCGACCTCGACGAAGGAGCGGATCAGCAGCAGCACCATCACGCCGAAAAGGATCACCGAGTCCGCCTGCCATGCCTTGAAGATCACCGCCGAGACGTGGCCGTAGAGCGTGCGCAGCATGATCAGCGACACCAGCGTCGCTCCGACGAAGCCGAGTTCGACGAGGGCCTCGATGTAGGTGTTGTGGAAGTGAAAGCCGGTGCGGGTGGTGATGTAGAATTCGTTCCACAGCCGCTCGGCTTCAGCGAAGCCCTGCACCCAATAGGCGGCATAGCCGACGCCGAGAATCGGCGATTTCTGCACCGTGTTCCAGCCTTGTTCCCAAAGATAGGTTCGCCCGGTGAGCGTCGAATCCTTGCCGAAGAGGCCGAGGACGAAGTCCATCAGCCCGAGATTCAAGGCGACGAAGGCCGTCACGACCAGCAGGCCGGCGCCGATCAGGAAGATGACCCGGCGATAGCGGCGTGACAGAAGTTTGCTCATCGCAAGAAGCGCCACCAGCGCCAGAACCGCGGGTATCGAGGCCATCGAGGTGGCGGAATGCGAGGCGACCAGTACATAGGCGGACAGCAGCACGACGGGCACCGCCAGTATGAAGCTCAGCCGGCCGCGTCTGTAGAACGCAAGGAAGACAACGCAGAAATAGATGCCAAGCGAGCCGACAAAGCCGATCTGATTCTTGGAGGCGAAGGCGCCGACGAAGTTCACGGTGCCGTCGAGGACATCCTCGGAATAATTCCCGACCTTCACAGAATAGAGAAGGACGACGAATATCCCGACCAGCGCCCCTATGGTCAACGTGCGCACGCTGACGGTGCGCGCAGCTATGTAGGCGCAGGCAATATGGGAAAAATACTGGACCGACGTCCTTGCGGTGACGCCGGGAGCCTGCGACCAGAAAACCGAGAAGCAGACATAGGCCGCAAACAGCAGCGGCAGCCAGGCGCTGGACAGATGTCGCAAAAACCGCCGGTAGTCGACCAGGATGAGCGGAAGCCAGACCGCATAGTAGGCCAGGATCAGCACCTGGCCGAAAATGACCGAATAGGAAAACGCCCAGATCGAGACGACTACGGCAAAGGCGCCATAGACCGAATTCTTCTCGGGATCGATCAGCAGGGACTTTGGAATCTTCATCTCAGAGTCTCGCCGACACGACCCAGGGCCGGCAAGCCATGAGCCGGCCGGAATCTTCGCAAATATGGGCGTGCAATAAACGGCGTCTCCATTGTGCAGTGCAATATAACCGATTGCGCCCGGCGCTCAATGGCAAATCCGGTCACCTTGTCTTACAGCGAGGCATCTGCGGAGAGATCAGCTGGTTGCGCGTCCGAGACGCTACCAAAGCGCTCCGCCGGTGATCTGGATGTTCTCCATGGTGATGCCCTTGGCGAGATCCGAGCACAGGAATACCGCCAGAGCCGCAATCTCCTGCGGCTGCAGCATGCGCTGCTGCGGGTTGCCTTTGGCGATCTCGGCCCTCGCTTCCTCAGCGGTGCGCCCCTTGCCTTCGCGCTCGACGACCTGCGCCACATTGCGGCGCATCAGTTCGGTCTCGACCCAGGTCGGGCTGATCATGACACAGGTGACGCCATGCGCTGCCCCTTCCAGCGCCACGCAGCGTGTGAGGCCGAGAAGGCCGGCCTTGGACGCGCAGTAGGCTGGGTTGTCCTTCCAGCCGACCGAGGCGGCGGTTGAGCCGATATTGACGATGCGGCCCCAGCCGCGCTCAATCATGCCCGGCAGCACGGCGCGGGTGGCACGGAAGGCGCCGGTCAGGTTGGTGTCGACGATCTTGTCCCACAGCGCGTCGGAATGGCCGCAGACCGGCTGCTCGGCGGTGGTGCCGGCAGCGTTGACCAGAATGTCGGCCGGCCCGATGGCCGCTTCGGCTTCCGCAACAAAACGGTTGGTGACGTCGCTGTCGCGGACGTCGAGATGGGCGGCGTGGACCCTGGTGCCGTGGGCGGCGAGAGCCGTAAGCACCCGCTCGATCTCGTCCGCGCCTGGATAGTAGGCGGCATCGGACCTGTCAGAGCTGGCCGGCGCGATGTAGGAGCCGACGGCGACATTGGCGCCGGCTTCAGCCAAAGCCGTGGCAATGGCAAAGCCCATGCCCGAGAACCCACCGGTAACGATGGCGCTACGGCCGGAAAGGTTTGTCATGGCGCACGGTCTCCACTTCGTTCCGGGCAGGCAATCAGGCCTGACCGGATTTGGCAATCACACCGGCGCAGCCTCCATCGCCAGCGTTTCATGTTTGCTGGAGCGGTTTGCCTAACCATTCGCGATAGAAGCCTTCGAGGTCGGGCTCGAAATCGTGGACGATGGGATAGCCAGGTGCCGCCGCCTCCACCTCGTGCAGCGTGCCGCACTCAGGACAGATGAATTCGCGGATTTCCATCCACTCGGGATCGGGGAGATCGCTGTTCGGATAGATTTCGCGCAAAGCCTCCTCGGTGTTGCGGACGTTGATCGCAGCCTTCAGCTTCCAGTTCTTGCGATAGTCGCCGAAGGAGTGGCCGCATTCACAGCGGGTAATGCGCTCATCGCCGCTCTGGCAGATGAACAGATGATCCGAGACCGGCAGCAGGATCGGGTCCGTCCAGGCAACGCGATCCTGATAGACGGCAACCATCTTGAAGAAACGGTCATCGTCCTTGTAGGCACTCATGATCCGCCTTGTCTGTGGCCAGGGCAGCTTGCCTGCGGCCAGATCGCCCAGGACTTCCTTGCTGTACGAGGTCATGGTTTGCTCCCGGCATGAAGATCGATCTGGCATCGACGTTCCAGAACTCGCTGAATTCGCTGGTGAAGCGCGGCGACAGCTTGATCGCGCTGGCGTACATTTTCTTCACCTCGGGGGCGAAATCGGCCTTTTTGACGCGGCCGCGCTCCTTGGCGATCCAATCCGCCACCGGTACTGCTTTCGCCAGACGCTGCTTGCGCATGGCGGCGCGGCGCTCGACCGTGGCGTCGATATCGGCGATGGGATAACCGTCCTCATCGTCCTTCAGCACGATGCCGAACACCTGGTCCGCCGCTTGCCGGGTGAGAAAGCCGTTCTCGACATCCCAGGCCGTCTTGATCGGATCGCGCTCCAGAACGTCGCCGTAACCGCCGCCGCCATTGTAGGAATGGCTGAAGATGTCGCCGGACTTGTGCGGCGAGGTGATGTAGGGGCCCTCGACCACGACATGGTCGCCACCGATGTTCCGCTCGTAGTCGGAGACATGCGGATCGATGCCGGGCGCATGCGCCAGCGGTTCGCCTTTTGCGGCGAGTTCGTGAATGTCTGAGTTGCGCACCGCGCGATGCTTCTGGCAGGTCGGCGCCGGATAGCCGCCGCACATGCCGGCGTTGTCGAACACACGCGAGGAGTGCTCGGAGGTGTGGAGCCGCAGATGCGAGGTCTTGTTGATCAGCCAGGTCGAGACGAAGGAACAGCCGCCGCGATATTTGCCGGCACCGCCGGAATTCGGCACGATCGAGCGGCCGATATAGACCATCGGCATCGACTGTTCCCAGACCTCGATGTTGCCCATGTCGGATTCCGGGTTCCAGCCGACATAGGCGGTGTCGAGACCATCCTTGATGGCGAGCGCGCCGGAGCCGGCGGCGGCGCATTCAAAATGGGCCATGCCGAACGGCGTGCCGTACTGGCTCTCGCCACCCATTTCGATCATAGGACTGTTGACCTGGCCGACAAAGGCCTCCTCGACGAAGCCGCGGGCGATGAAGCCGCGCGACAGCAGGCGCTGGAAGACGCCATAGGCTGGCAGCAGCAGCGCCCACGAGGTGGCGGTCGCCACCATCTCGTTGTCGGGGTTGGTCCAGGTGCCGTGCGGCAGTTTCAGTTCGGTTGCCATCCAGGCGCCGTCATTGACCAGCCCTTCGAAATTCATGTGCTGGGTCAGCGTCACGAACATGCCGCCATCCATGCCGGCCGGCGTGCAGTTCATCGAATGGTAGCCCCAGGGCTGCGTGCCCTCGAAGTCCATGGTGATCTTCCCGTCGGTGGTGATCTCCATCTCGATCGGGATATTATAGAGCCAGTCGGGATCGCCGAGCAGCTGGAAGCCGGGCTTTCCCGCCGTGACATGGCCGTAAAAAGTGTGGCCGCGATAGATGCCGGGCACGGTAAGCTGGCGGGTGCGGGCGAGCTGGGCGCGGCGGCCTTCCTCGATGAACTCCTTCGAGACCTTCATCCAGTAGTCTAGGCCGATCTCCGAGATCAGCTGCTTGACGCTTTCGCGCATGTCGATGCAGGAGGCGACCTTGGCCTTTTCGTCCAGCACCCAGTAGATCGGCATGCGCAGATTACGTTCGCAGCGGATGACGTAGTCGCGGCGGATCTCGTCATTCTCGCCGATCTTCTCGGCGCAGACGAACAGACCCTCGGTGAAGCGCTCCTGCGCCAGACACACGTCGCCGCCCGGCGTGATGCCGCCGGCTTCCAGCTCATGGCAGACGGCGCCTGCCCAGCCGACCAATGTGCCTTCATGGAAGATCGGCACGACGTCCATGACGTCGGGCACCTGCACGGTGCCTATGAAGGCATCGTTGTTGGCGAAGATGTCGCCTTCGCGGATGCGAGGGTTGTCCTCGTAGCCGTTTTTGATCATCCATTTGATGAAGCGGCTCATCGTATGGACATGCACCATGATGCCGTTGGAGAGCGCAATGGCGTCGCCCTCGGGCGTGTAGATGGCGACCACCATTTCGCCGACCTCTCGCACGCCGGGCGAAGCCGAGATGCGGCGGGCCATTTCGCGTGCCGAGACGCAATAGGCGCGCAGCTTGGTGTGCAGCGTCTCGAATTTCAGCGGATCCTGGTTGCGCAGCGTGAGTTCGGTGATGCCGTCATAGCAACCGGTCTCCTCCATCAGCCGCTCGGAATCGAGCAATCTTTCGCGAAGGCGCAGGGCCGAGGCAGGTTTGTCCAACATGGCGGTCGCCCTCTCAAGCGTGGGTGTAGTGCAGCAACGTCCATTCATCGACATGGACGCGGTCCTGCGGATGAACGACGAGCGTGGTGGCGGGATGTTCGATGATGGCCGGGCCGATGACTTCATGGCCGGGCTGCAAAAGGTCCATCTCGTAGAGATTGGCCTTGTGCCAGCGCCCACCGATATACGCCTCGCGCACACCCTTGTGGGCGGAAGCAGGATTGGAAGCGCCGAGGGGTCGCTTGAGCAGCACCGGCTTGACCTTGTCAGCGGTGGCGATCAGCCCGAGTTCGGTGATGGTGAAGCCGGCTTCGCCATAGCGCGACACGCGATGGTTGACCTTGGCATAGACGGCCTCGAACTCGTCGAGAACCCTGCGCATCTCGTCGGCCGAATCGACCTTGGCAAGTGGCGCCATGACCTCGACGTCCTCGAGCTGGCCGGTGTAGCGCATCATCAGGAACGGCACGGTCCTGATCTTCTCCCTGGCATGGCCGTCGGCGATCATCTCGTCGACCGCGGCCCTGGTCAGGTCGTCCCAGACAGTGGTGACCTTGGCGCCGAAGGCGGCCAGCGTAGCCTCGTCGGGACGTGACGTGATGTCGTGCTGCGTCGAGACGGAATGACGGCGCATGAAATCGGCCGTGGTGCAGCCGAAGGCGGAGAAGGCGGCCGCGAACTGGAAGGTGATGATGTCCTTGAAGCCGATGCCCCTGGAGCAGCCGGCCAGATGCAGAGGACCGGAGCCGCCATAGGACAGCAGCGTGAACTCCGAAGGATGAATGCCTTGGCCCGAGATGACGCGGCGCAGCGCGTTGTTGGCGTCGGATTCCAGCATGTCGATCATGCCTTCCGCGGCTTCCTCCAGTCCGACGCCCAACATGTCGGAGCATTTCTCCTGGAAGGCACGGCGCGCCTTTTCGACCTGCAGCACGACCTTGCCGCCGAGGAAGTAGTGCGGGTTGAGGCGACCGAGAATGGCGTCGCAATCGGCGATGGTCGGTTCGGTGCCGCCGCGATCGAAGCAGATCGGACCGGGATCCGAGCCAGCGCTTTCCGGCCCAAGCGAGACCTTCTTGGTCAGCGGATCGACCTTGAGGATCATGCCGGCGCCGGCGCCGATGGTGTCGAGATGCAGCGTCGGCACGTTGAGCTTGAAACGGTCCATCAGCGGCTCGTTCTCGATCCGCGTCTGGCCGCGCGTGATGACGCCCATGTCGAAGGAGGTACCGCCCATATCCGAGCAGATCAGCGAGTCGTTGCCGATCAGCTTGCCCACATAGGCAGCGCCCAGAATGCCGCCGATCGGGCCGGAGATCATGGTTTCATGCAGGCGCGGATGGTTGATCGAGGTCAGGCCGCCGAAGGAGAGCAGCGTCTGCACGCCATATTTGAAGCCGTATTTCTTCGAGACATCCTCGATGCCTTTGAGCTGCTTGCGGCCACGCGAGGTGGCGTAGGCTTCGATCAGCACCGAATTCAGCCGCGACTGTTCGCGAATAACCGGGCGAACCTCATGGCTGGTGTAGACGATGATGTCGGCGCCGGCCTTGTCGACCTCCGCGCGGCAGATCTCGGCGATGCGCTTCTCGTGCACCGGATTGACGTGCGAGAAGATGGTCATGATGCAGATCGCCTCGACCTGGTCGGCGATCAGTTTTTTCGCGGCGGCGGAGACCTCGTGTTCGTAGAGCGGCAGCACGATGTCGCCGAACTGGTCGATTCGCTCGGTGACGCCATGCGTGCGGCGGCGCGGCACCAGCGGATCGGGATGGTGATGGGTGACCGCATGCAGCCGGTCGGCGTAGGAATAGTCGGCCCAGGCCTGCAGTCCTCGGCCCATCAGGATCATGTCTTCCAGGCCCTTGGTGGTGATCAGGCCGAGCCTGCGGCCGGTGCGCGACAACAGTGTGTTGAGCATGCCGGTGCCGGAATAGAGCACGACGTTGACGCCGGAAAACAGTGATTCGAGCGAGATGCCCCAAGCATCCGCCGCATCCTCGGCAGACGCGAGAAAACCTTCGGCTTCGTTCTTCGGCGTGGTCGCCGACTTGCCGATCTTGAAGTGGCCGTCCTGATCGACAAGGATCGTGTCAGTCATGGTGCCGCCGGCGTCGATACCGATGACGATTGGATTGCCGACGATGGGGGCGGTGAGATTGGGTTGGGTCACGGTCGCCTCGGGATCTGGTCTAGGTTGACGCTAGGCTAGATTCGACAGGCGGCTTCGCGCCATATGCCTAAAGACATAATGACGGCTGGGCTGACATCGCCGAGAAAAGGGCATGCGCATGGACAATATCTGGGCGCCGCTCGCCAAAGCGATCGCCGCCACCGGCACCGACAGGCATGTCGACTGCCTGATCGACCTGATCGGCGCCGACATCGAGCACGACCTCGTCACGGTGACGCGCTATTCGGCGACGCAGACGCCGGAATTCGTCAAGCACCGGCGCTTCTCGGATGAAATGGTCCGGCGCTATCTCGACAACTACTACGTCTTCGACCCGTTCTATGCCTCGTGGCGGCGCGAGCGAAGGCTGGGCATCATGCCGCTGAAGCGGCTCGCCGACGACGAGGCCAAGCGCGGCCAGTACATTGCCGGCTTCCTGGCACAGTCGGAGATCTGCGACGAGGTCGGCATCATGCTGGCCGATGGCGGTGACTGGTGCCTCGGCATCTTCCTCGATCGCTCGACCGCTTCTTTCAAGGACAGCGAGATCGCCCTGCTGGACGAGCGGCTGCCGGTGTTCGAGGCGCTGCATGCGCTCGACATCAAGGCGCGCGGAACCGAATTCTCCCGCACATCGGCACCGACCAGCCCCGGCGCCTCGCCCCGGCAGGAGCCGACCATTCCGGCCAGCCTGTGGCCGGAGCTGTCGCTGCGCGAGCGGGAGCTGGTCCAGTTGATCCTCGCCGGCCACCCGACGGCGAACATCGCCGAGCGCCTCGGCATCACCGTCGGCACGGTCAAGAACCACCGCCGGCGTATCTACGAGAAGCTCGACATCACCACCGAGCGGGAATTGTTTTTGCAGTTCTTCCAGCATCTGGTCGACTGACAGCCGGGGTTCGGACAGCTAGGCGGTTTACGCTTTTTCCCGTTGCAGGTTAGAGCTCATCCTCCCAATTGGCGCCGCCATAGAACACACGGAAAATCACCACTTGGTCGGATTCCACTGTAAAGGTCACCGTTACACGGCGCTCAAAACCGACAACCCGAAGCCCCGGCCGCAGATCGTCACGGCGTGTTCCGCGCTCCGAGGCGTAGTCGAGACCCTGGCAGTAGGCTTCGATACGCTCGATATAGCGTATGGCCGTGACGTTGCCGGCGGCGATCTCGATGGTGTCGTATATCCATCTTAAGTCCGCTAGGGCTTCCGGCAACAGAACAATATGCCGGCGCTTCACACATCCCTCTTAAAGCGGGCGGCGTGGTGAGCGCGGATGTCGTCAAAAGCCTGGTTGGCTGGGATAACTCGGGAAGGGTCTGCCTTCCATCTGTCATAGGTCGGCACGACTTCCTCGCGCAGCCAACGCTCTACGGCCGCGTCGCGCTCTTGCAGGGCACGAAGCCCGGCGCGGATCACTTCACTGCTGGTCGCATAGGTTCCTGATTCAACGAGACGGTCGATGAAAGCAGCCTGCTCTGTTGGCAGGCTGAAGGTGCGCTTTTCGGTGGCAGCCATGATTTCTCCTATGATGTCGGTGTGATTATATCATACCAATATCGAATAGCGTTAGAAAATCTGTCGGGCGAAGAACCGACATGGGGCCTGCTAGCAGTCTCAAAATTCCTCTTGCGGAACCGCGCCGTCCCGGCTTAGTCTCTGCCTCGTCACAAAAATGAAATTTAATTCCATTTGTGTGCAAACCTTCTAGCCAGCATCGTGCCCCAGGAAAAATGAACGGCCTAATCGACTGAGAAAATATTTGATATATCATCTACCAGAACGGAAATAGCTGACATGGTCCAGCAGACATCGATCCAGCCATCGGCGCCCTGGTTGCGGCTAGAGGTTGACGATTCGGACTGGAACGACGCCGAGGTTTCGGGCCTGGTGCGCTGGTACCACCAGATGCTGCTCATCCGCCGTTTCGAGGAAAAAGTGCTCGATCTCGCCAATGCGGGGCTGGTGCATGGTCCGGCGCATGCCAGCATCGGCCAGGAGGCGACGGCGGTCGGCGCCATGTCCGTGCTCGGCACGGGTGACCGCATCAACGGCACCCACCGCGCCCATCACCAGGTGCTGGCCAAGCTTGTCAACGCGCAGACGCCCGGCGGATTCGACCCGCTGCATGACGCTTTCAACCCGGACATGCAGGGCTCGGTGCGCGGCCTGATGGCCGAGATCATGGGCCTCAGCGCCGGCTATTGCGGCGGCCGTGGCGGCTCGATGCATATGCGCGACGACGCCTCGGGGATTCCTGGCACCAGCGCCATCATCGGTGGCAACCTGCCGCATGCGGCAGGCTACGCGCTCGCCGACAAGCTGCTTGGTACCGGCAACATCTCGGTCGCCTTCTTCGGCGACGGCACGATGATGGCAGGGCGGGCCTATGAGGCGATGAACATCGCCGCGCTATACCGGCTGCCGGTGATCTTTTTCGCCGAAAACAATCTCTATGCCGTCTCGACTCACATCAACGAGCAGACGCGCGAGACGCGGCTGGCCTCGCGAGGACCTATGCTCGGCTTTCGCGGCATCGAATGCGACGGCATGGATGTGGTGGCCGTCCACCATGCCATGCGCAAGGCGCGCCGGACGATCGAGGAAGACGGCGGCCCGGTGCTGGTCGAGGCGCTCTGCTACCGCTTCCTGCATCAGAGCGGCGCCCGCCCGGGCAGCGAATTCGGCTACCGCACGCGGGCCGAAGAGGACGCCTGGAAAGCGCGCGACCCGCTTGCCACCATGGCGGCTCGCCTGAAGACGATGGGCATCCTGAACGATTCGGACCTCGGTACACTCGACCAGCGCGTCATGGAGGTGGTCAACACCGCTGCCGATTCGCTGACCGAAATGAGCGGCAACGCGCTGCGCATTCCTGATCATCTGTGGCCGGACCCAAGCGACGTCGACAACCAGATCCGCGGCGATCTTTCCGAACTGAAGAGCGAGCGCTTCCTCGAGATCGAGGACGTGCCGCCGGCCGAGACCAAGCCGGTCAAATTCATGGTTGCCGCGTCCGAGGTCATCGCTCGCGCCATGGAGCAGGATCCGCGCATCATCATCATGGGCGAGGACGTGCACCGGCTGCGCGGCGGCGTTTCGGGCGCCACAAAAGGTGCGCTGGAACGCTGGCCGGAGCGCGTGCTGGCGATGCCGATCGCCGAGAACGGTTTTGTCGGGGTGGCGCTGGGTGCAGCGCTTTGCGGCTTGCGGCCGATCGTCGAGATCATGTTCGGCGACTTCTGCCTGGTTGCCGCCGACCAGCTGTTCAACGCGGTCAGCAAGGTGCGTCACATGTTCGGCGGCGGTTTTCCGGTGCCCATCGTGGTCAGGGTGCGCGTCTCGCCGCACACCGGCTACGGCTCGCAGCATTCGGGTGATCCGTCCGGCCTGTTCGCCCTGTTTCCCGGCTGGCGCATCGTCGCGCCGACGACGCCCTTCGACTATATCGGCCTGATGAATTCAGCGCTGAAATGCGACGATCCGGTCGTCGTCATCGAGCATGTCGAACTGTTCCCGAGCGAAGGCCCTGTGCCTGCGGACGACCGCGACTATTGCGTGCGGCTCGGCAAGGCGAAGATAGTCAGGCCGGGCAGCGCCTGCACACTGCTCACCAGCGCCAGCATGGTTGCTGTCGCCAGACAGGTGGTCGAGGAGACCGGCGCCGATGCCGAGATCATCGACCTGCGCAGCCTCGACCCGACCGGGCTCGACTGGCCGCTGGTGGAAGCCTCGATCCGCAAGACCAACCGAGTGGCCGTCATCGAGCAGGTGCAGCGTGGGCTATCGCTTGGCGGACGACTGACACAGGAGATTCAGGATCGCGTGTTCGATTATCTCGATCACGAGATCCTGCATGTGACGGGAAGCCTTTCTGCTCCCGTCGTATCGGCCCCGCTCAACCGCGCCGCACTGGGCGGCGCTGAAAAGCTCAAGGCCGCGCTTCAATCCCTCACTGGCGTGGGCGGATAGAGCGAACGCATTGCCACAAAGATCCGACAAGAAAATGGGAGAACTGACATGACCATCCTACCGAGAAGCAAGACCAGAGCGACGATGCTGGCAGCCGTGCTGCTGGCCACCAGCGCCTTCTGGGCGCCGGCCAGCTTCGCGCAGGACAGCAAGCCGCTGGTCATCGCGCGCAACATCGACCTCAACTCGCTCGATCCGCACCGCGCGTTCTGCGACACCTGCCAGATCTACAATTCCAGCGTCTATGAATCGCTGCTGACGCTGGACAAGGACAACAAGCTGATCCCGTTGCTCGCTTCCAAATGGGAAGGCAATGCCGACCAGAGCAGCTTCACCTTCACGCTCGACCCGGCCGCCAAATTCTCGGACGGTTCGCCGGTAGAGGCCAAGGACGTGAAATGGTCCTGGGAGCGGCTGAAGAACCTCAAGGGCAGCGCCTCGTTCCTGATGGACAATGTCGCCTCGATCGAGACCCCGGACGCGCATACGGTGGTCGTCAAGATGGTCGCGCCGAGCTCCGAATTCCTCAACATCGCGGCGGCGCCCTACGCAGCGGTCGTCAACAGCAAGGTTGCTTCCGAAGCCGGCGCCAAGGCCGATGCGGAAGCCTCGACGACAGACAATGCCGAGGCCTGGTTCCTGGCGCATTCGGCCGGCAGCGCGCCGTTCGTGCTGAAATCCTATGAGCCCAATTCGGAGCTGCGGCTGGCACGCAACGACAAATACTGGCGCACGGCGCCGGCGCTGAGCGAAGTCGTCATCCGCCAGACCAAGGATGCAGTGGCGCAGGCGCAGATGCTGCAGAGCGGCACCGCCGACATCGCCATGCAGATCGACCCGGACACGGCCAAGACGATGACCGGCAGCGACGTGAAGATCGAGACCGTGCCATCCTACAACTTCATCTATGTGGCGCTGTCGCCGGGCGCCAAGGCCAACAAGGTTCCGCTGACGCCCGAAGTGCGTGAGGCCATCTCGCTCGGCCTCGACCGTCCGAGCATCCTCGACTTCACCATCGGCTCCGAGGGCCAGTTGATCAGTGCGCCGATCCCGCTCGGCTTCCCCGGCGGTTCGGGCTTCGAGGCGCAGCCCTATGACGTCGCCAAGGCAAAGGAACTTCTGGCCAAGGCCGGACACGCCGACGGCTTCGAGATGGAAGCAGCGTTTCCCGGCATGAACGTCTACGGCGTCGACCTGTCGCTTCTGATGCAGAAGGTTCAGCAGGATCTGGCCAAGATCAACATCAAGCTCGATCTGCAGCCGATCCCCTTCGCCAACTGGCGCGAACGCGTCAATGGCGACGGCATCCCGATGACCGCGGTGTTCTACGCGCCGGACTATTACGGCACCTCGCAATACATCGATTATTTCGCCATGACCAAGGGCAGCCCGTGGGCACGCCGCGCCGGCGCGGAGCGCGACCCGTCGGTGCTCAACCCAAAGGAAGCGGAGATCTACAAGGCAGCCCTTGCGGCAAGCGGCGACAAGGCCGCCCAGCTGTGGCACCAGGCTGGCGAGGAGATGATCAAGGACAGGATCATCCTGCCGCTGATCAGCCCGAACCTGATCCTGGCCTACAAGTCGGACGTCAAGGGCGTGCGCTACAGCGCCTGCTGCAACCTGCCGCTGGCAGAACTCAGCCACTGAGCGAAAAAAAGCGGGAGGCGGCCCAGCCGCCTCTCGCTTCCTCCTCCTGGACGATCAGCAAATCCTGTTCTTCCAGCGCCAAATTCAATATATGATATATCAATGTGCGGAGACCTCGCTATGCATTCCCTGATCAACTCCAAGGACCAGTTGCTGCGCGAGCGTGCGGCCTCGGTCATTCCGGGCGGCATGTGGGGACACATGGCCACGCGCTATCTCGGCTCCGCCTATCCGCAGTTCTTCGAGCGCGCCGACGGCTGCCGGGTCTGGGACGTCGATGGGCGCGAATACATCGACCTGATGTGCAGTTGGGGGCCCAACATCCTCGGCCACCATCACCAGGCCGTCGAACAGGCAGCCGAGAAGCAACGTCGCCTGGGCGATGCGATGAACGGCCCGGGTGAAGTTCTGGTCGAGCTGGCGGAGTTGCTGGTCAAGACCGTCGCGCATGCCGACTGGGCAATGCTGCAGAAGAACGGCACCGACGCCACCACGGCCTGCGTGACAATCGCGCGTGCCGGCACCGGCCGGCGCAAGGTGCTGGTCGCGCGCGGCTCCTATCACGGCGCCGTGCCGTGGTGCACGCCTTCGCTCGCCGGCGTCACCGCCGAGGACCGCGCCCATCTCATCCATTTCGACTACAATGACGTTGCCGGCCTTGAGGCAGCCGTCGAGCAGGCCGGCAGCGATCTTGCCGCCGTCATCGTCACAGCTTTCCGCCACGACATCGCCCGCGACCAGGAATTGCCGACAGCCGCCTTCGCCAGACGGGCGCGCGAGCTCACCACCGCCGCCGATGCGGCGCTGATCGTCGACGATGTCAGGGCCGGGTTTCGCATCGACCTTGCCGGCAGCTGGGAGCCGCTTGGCGTACGGCCGGACCTGTCCGCCTTCTCGAAGGCGATCGCCAATGGCTATCCGCTGGCCGCCATCACCGGCACCGACCGGTTTCGCGAAGCCGCGACCAAGGTCTACGTGACGGGGTCGTTCTGGTATGGCGCCGTCGCCATGGCCGCCGCGATCGCCACCATCAACACGCTGCGCGATACCGACGCGATTGCCCGCATGACCGAAGCCGGCGACAGGCTGCGCTCAGGTCTCGACGCGGCAGCGAAGAAGCATGGCCTGTCGCTGCGCCAGACCGGTCCGGTGTCGATGCCGATGGTGCTGTTTGACGACGATGCCGAGTTCAAGCTGGCCAATGCCTTCTGCTCGGCCGCCTTGCGCGAAGGCGCCTATTTCCATCCCCGGCACAACATGTTCCTGGGTGCCGCGCACAGCGCAAAAGACATAGATCTCGCCCTGCAGGCGGCCGATGCCGGCATGGCCGCCGCGGCGCAGGTGGCTTGAACCAGCGCCCATGCGGTGGAGGCAAACAGATCGTTCAGCCGGCGGCCGACACCAGACGGCCGTTCTGCGCCGCGCGGCGCAGTTCCTCGGGCGTGACCGCACCGTCGTTCAGCCGTTCGAGAACCTTGACGAGCAAGCGGCCGCCTTCGATCATGTCCTGCTGAATGCCCTTGCGCACGCCGTTCTCGTCGCGCGCCCGCAGCGCGTCGAGAATGTCGAGGTGCCTGTGGCGGCCGTCATAGGTCGGCCTGGCGTGCGGGTACTGATAGTTCACCAGCGGCCCGTTGCGCAGCCAGATGCCCTCGATGATGGCCAGCAGCTCCGGCATTTGCGCCGCCTGGTAGATAGAGTGGTGGAATTCCCAATTGTCGCGGACGGCTTCGAACCAATGGCCATTGTCCTCGTTGGCAATCAGCCTGTCATGCACTTCGGCCAGACGGTCGATCTCGCGCGGCTCGATGCGCGTCGTTGCCGCCGCGCCCGCCATGCCTTCGAGATGCAGCCGGATGCTGCGCAGTTCCAGATATTGGGCCAGCGACAGCTGGGCGACGGTGATCGAACGACCGGCCTCCATCTCCAGGCCTTTTTCGCGCACCAGCTGCATCAGCGCCTCGCGCACCGGCGTTTCGGAAACCTGAAGGCTGGCGGCGAGGTCGCGGATCTTGAAGCGATGGCCCGGCCAGAAACGGCCTTCCATCATGGCGCGGCGAAGCTCCTCGTAGACGCGCGTCGTCAGATTGTCGCGCGCGATCGGCGCGATAGAAGCAGTCACATCCGCTCTCCGTTCTTGCAACAGCGCAGGCGTCGCCTGCGTCGCGTGGGCTGTGTATATGATACCACGAATGGCCTGACCACCGACATGAGACAGGCAACTGTGAGACGGGCAGCCATGGTGCAGACGGATATGAGACGGGGCGCATGACCGCGACGCCTTCACTCCTGTTTGGCGCCATAGCCGACGATCTGACCGGCGGCACCGAGCTGGCGTCGATGCTGGTGGCGCGCGGCATTCCAACGGGATGCACGGTCGGACTGAGTGCGCCGATCCCACCAGGCAATCTTGCCCATGTGATCCTGCTCAAGACACGCGTCATCGCGGCCAGCGATGCGGTGCGCCAGGTTCTGGAGGCGGCGGACCGGTTGCTTGAAGCTGGTGCCCGGCAGATCTTCTTCAAATATTGCGCCACTTTCGATTCGACACCTGCCGGCAACATCGGTCCTTGCGCCGAGGCGCTGCTCGAGCGGCTTGGCGGCGGCGTCACGCTGTTCACCCCGGCCCTGTGTGAGACCGGCCGCACCGTCTATCAGGGACACATGTTCGGCGGCGCCCAGTTGCTGGGTGAATCGCCCAAGCGCTTCGATCCGCTGACGCCGATGACCGATTCCAATCTGGTTCGCGTGCTGCAGGCGCAGAGCAAAGGCAAGGTCGGGCTGGTGCCCTATCTCGTCGTCGATGCCGGGTCGGAGGCCATCCGCAACGCCATACGAGAGCACAGCGCGGGCGGCGAGATACTGCTGATCACCGATACGATCCGCGAGCGCGACCTGGTTGCGATCGCGGAAGCGACCTTCGACCTGCCGCTGATGACCGGCAATTCCTCGGTCGCCGCGCATCTGCCGCCGGCCTGGCTCACGCATGGGCTGCTGAATTCAGGCGATCTCGTTGCCGCCAGCCTGCCGGCCGTCGAAGGGCCGGCAGCGGTGCTGGCCGGCAGCGTCGCCGACCGCACCATCGAACAGCTCGAGCGTTTTGCGCGCAACAATCCACTGCTGACGATCGACCTTGCCAGCGCCTTTGCCGGCGCCGATATCATGGCCGAAGCGCGTGCCTTTGCCGAGCGGCATTTGCCCGGTGCGATGATCGCCATTGCCACGACCGCGCCGCAAGCGACGGTCGAAGCGCTGCAGCAGGCGCACGGCCGCGATGTGGTGGCAGCAAGGGCGGAAGAGATCCTGGCCGGGATTGCACAGATTCTGGTGCGTGAACTCGGCGTCCGCCGGCTCGTCGTCGCCGGCGGCGAGACAGCCGGTTCGGTGGTCAAGGCGCTCGGCATCGACCGGATCGCCATGGGCGCCTATGAGGGCCCGGGACTGTCGCGCGCCATCGCCCACCTCCCCGACCTGCCATCCGATCCGCTGGCGCTGATACTGAAATCGGGAAAGCTCGGCGGCCCGGATATTTTCGCCGACGTCCTGCAAGACATGACACGGGCGACCACCGTCGCGCCGGCGATCGACACATGGCCACCGGCAAAACCTGTCATGTGGCCAACCACAGGAAAAGCATCGTGATGGACACCGAGACTGCACGCGCCAGCCTGATCACCGCGACGCAGACGCTGGACGCTAGTGGGATGAATGTCGGCACCACCGGAAACATCAGCGTGCGCACGACAGCCGGCATGCTGATCACGCCGACGGGAATAGCCACGAGCGCCTTGCGGCCGGAGCAGATGGTGGCGATGCAGCTCGATGGAGCCTGGGACGGTGCGTTCAGGCCATCGAGCGAATGGGAAATGCACGCCGAGATCTACAAGGCCTTTCCCGAGGCCGGCGCCGTCGTCCATGCCCATCCCGACCATTGCGTGGCGCTATCGTGCCTGCGCGAGGGACTGCCGCTGTTCCATTACATGGTCGCGGGTTTCGGTGGCGATGATGTGCGCTGTTCGGACTATGCGCTGTTCGCGTCAAGCGACCTGGCCAAGGTTGCCGTCGTCGCGCTCAAGGACAGGTCGGCCTGCCTGCTCGCCAATCATGGCATGATCGCTTTCGGCGGCGATCTCGACATGGCGCTCATCCGCACCATCAAGCTCGAGACCTTGGCTCGGCAATACCTTTTGGCGCGCAGCGCCGGCACACCGGTGCTCATCGAGGGCAGCGAGATACCCGCCATTCGCGGGCGCTACAAGAATTACGGTCAGCAGAAATAACCGGCCGAGCAATTCCAGGAAAAGTGGGAAGCGCTTTCCCTTGGGAATAGCGCCAAAACAAGGAACGGCTCTTCGCGCTCTTGAAGTAGAGAACCACTCAGTCGACCGCAAATGCGACGAGGGCTGTCACGCTCCGTGAAAGATCAGGCGGGGATCGGTTCGGCGGCAGGCGCATAGACGCTGACAGCCCCAGTGCCGACCAACTGGTCGATGGTCTCGGCGCTGTAGCCGAGCACGTCGGCCAGCACGGCAGCTGTGTCCTGGCCCAGCATCGGTGGCGCGGTGAACTCGGCGGTCAACTGCGCGGCAAGTCCCTGCGCCGGACGCACCATGGCGACGGAACCGAGATGCGGATGCGGCAAGGTCTGAACGAGGCCGCGCTCGCGCACATTGGGACTGTCGAAGACTTCCGGTATCGATTTTACGGTGCCGGCCGGCACGCTGGCGGCGGCGCAAGCCGACATCCAGTGGTCTCGCGTTTTGGTCCTGAAGGCAGCCGCCAGCTGCGGAATCAGCGCCTCGCGGTGGGTGGCGCGCGCGCCTGCCTTGATGAAGCGCGCATCCCCAGCCAAATGTGGCAAGTCCACGACCTGCTCGCACAGGGCTGCGAACTGACGATCGTTGCCGACGGCCAGCGCGAAGCCGCCGTCGGAGGCTTCGAATATCTGATAGGGAACGACCGTCGGATGGGCATTGCCGTATCGGGCAACCTCTCGACCGGTGTTGAGGTAACCGCTGCCGACATTGATCAGCAGGCTGAGCGCGCAGTCGATCAGCGACAGGTCGAGGAACTGGCCCTTGCCGGTCGTCGCGCGCTCGTAAAGCGCTGCCAGGATCGACTGCGTGGCGACCATGCCGCAGACGATGTCGGTGATGGCGACGCCGACACGCATCGGCTCGCCATTGCTCTCGCCAGTGATGGCCATCAGGCCGCTTTCGGCCTGCATGACGAAATCATAGCCGGGCCGTCCGGCATCGGGCCCGGTCTGGCCGTAGCCGGAAATCGAGCAATAGATCAGCCGCGGGTTTGACGCGCTGAGTTCCTTGAAACCGACACCGAGGCGATCGGCGGTGCCGGCGCGGAAATTCTCGACGACGATGTCGGCCTTCGCTGCCAACTCGCGCACGATGGCCAGCCCCTGCGGGCTTTTCATGTCGAGCGCGATGCTCTGCTTGCCCCGATTGGCGCAGAGATAATAGGTTGAGACACCCTTGTAGCTCGGCACCGACCACGCCCTGGTGTCGTCGCCACCATCGATATTCTCGATCTTCCAGACTTCGGCGCCGAGATCGGCCAAGCTCATCGTCGCCCACGGACCGGCCAGCACGCGCGAAAGATCGAGAACCTTGATGCCTTCGAGCGGCAGGCGCGCGCGGCCAGCCGTGGCGGCATTTTCGGAATGGTCCTCAGTCACGATCAAAATTCCTTCGCGGATGAATTCGGCGGGCCTGTCAGACAGCCCTGAAAGTGTTGACCGGCTCCGGAAAATGACAGGCGACGCGATGCGAACCACCAGCCGGATCGAGCGGTGGTTCGACGGCAGCGCAAATCGCCTGCGCCTTGAAGCAGCGCGTGCGGAAGCGGCAGCCGGATGGTGGGTTGAGCGGGCTCGGCACGTCACCGGTCAGTACGATGCGCTCGCGCTTGCGCTCCTTCTCGGGGTTGGCGAGCGGCACCGCCGACAGCAGCGCCTGGGTATAGGGGTGCAGCGCCCTGGAGTAGAGTTCGGCCGCGGGTGCGATATCGACGATCTTGCCGAGATACATCACCGCGACCTGGTGCGAGATGTGGCGCACGACCGAAAGATCATGTGCGATGAACAGATAGGATGTGCCGAAGGACTGCTGAATATCCCTGAGCAAATTGAGCACGCCAGCCTGCACCGAAACGTCGAGCGCCGAAACCGGTTCGTCGAGGATCACCACTTGCGGGTTGAGCGCAAGCGCGCGGGCGATGACCACACGCTGGCGCTGGCCGCCGGACAGTTCGTGCGGATAGCGCTTGCCGTGATCGGGATTGAGCCGGACAAGTTCGAGCAGTTCGGCCACCCGCCCACGGCGATCGGCCGCCGACATGTCGCTCATGCGCAAAGGCTCGGCGATGTTGTCGGCAATGCGCATGCGCGGATGCAGCGACCCGTACGGATCCTGGAAGACCAGCTGGATGTAGCGCCGCATCAGGCGCATGTCTTCGTGGTTGAGGGCGAGCAGGTTCTGGCCACGGAACCAGCTTTCGCCACTGGTCGGCTCGATCAGCCGCATCAGGCAGCGTCCGAGGGTCGACTTGCCGCAACCGGATTCGCCGACGAGGCCCAGCGTTTCGCCCGGCGCCAAGTCAAAGGACACATCGGCCACCGCACGCACATGGGCAACCGCGCGGTCGAAGACGAGGCCGCCGCGAACCGGAAAATCCTTGACAAGATGGCGCACGGAAAGCGCTGCCGCCGGCTTGGTTTCGACTTGAATTTGCTCCACTGCGCTCATGGGGCCATGCTTCCACTGTCCAGTTCTGCCGCCGCAAGCGCAGCACTATGGAAGGGCGGCAAGGTCGTCGCGAAATGGCAGGCCGAGAAGCGGCCGCCTATGTCGTGCAAAGGCGGATCCTCGGTCCGGCAGCGTGCCTCGGCATAGATGCAGCGCGGATGGAAGGCGCAGCCGCCCGGCAAGCGGCCAAGTGCGGGCGGCGAACCGTCGATCGAGAACAGCCGCTCGCGGCTTTCCTCGAGGTTGGGGATCGAGGCAATGAGCCCGCGCGTGTAGGGATGGCGCGGGTCGGCGAACAGCTCGGACACGCCAGCCTGTTCGACGACACGGCCGGAATAGACGACCGCGACGCGGTCGGCATGACCGGCGACGACGCCTAGATCATGGGTGATCAGCACCAGGCCAAGGCCGAGCCGCTCCTGCAGCGAACGCAGCACGGCCAATATCTGCGCCTGCACCGTGACATCGAGCGCCGTGGTCGGTTCGTCGGCGATTAGCAAATCGGGATCGTTGGCGACGGCCATGGCGATGACCGCGCGCTGGCGCATGCCGCCGGAGAATTCATGCGGATACTGGTTCACCCGGCGCTCCGGCTGCGGGATCGCCACCAGATGGAGCAGTTCCACCGCGCGCGCCATGGCCTGCTTGCGGGTGACGCGCTGATGCAGCCTGACCGCCTCGGCGATCTGGGCGCCGACGGTCATCACCGGATTCAACGAGGACAGCGGGTCCTGAAAAATCATGGCTATGCGCGCGCCCCTGATCTTGCGCATTTCGCGTGACGATTTGCCGACCAGTTCGTCGCCGTTGAAGCGGACCGAGCCGGTAACCACGGCGTTCTTCGAGGTCAGGCCGAGCGCGGCGAGCATGCCGACCGACTTGCCCGAACCGGACTCGCCGACAATGCCGACCACCTCGCCCTTGGCGACGTCGAGGTCGATGCCTCGCACCGCTTCAAACTGGTCGCCGGCCCGCCGGAACCCGACGCGCAGGCCACGAATCGAGAGCAGCGGCTCCTGCTCACCTGCCTTGTCGACGGCGCCGGAGCGCGCTGAAGATATCTGTGCGCTCATCGCCTAGTCCGACCTTGGATCGAGAATGTCGCGCAAGCCGTCGCCGATGAAGTTGAAGCCGAGCACGATGGTGAGGATGGCGACGCCGGGACCGAAGGCGATCCACCATTGATAGAAATGGACGGCGCCATCGGAGATCATCGAGCCCCATTCAGGCGTCGGCGGCGTGGCGCCGAGACCGATGAAGCTGAGCGACGCGGCAAGCAGCACGACCTGGCCCAAATCCATGGTCGCGCTGATCAGCACCGGAGTCCAGCAAAGCGGCAATATGTGCGTGAACAGCACGCGCCGCGGCCTGGCGCCGGCGGCGATTGCCGCCTCGACATGCTCGCGCTCCTTCACCTCCAGCACCTGCGCCCGCATCAGCCGGGCGTAGACCGGCCACCAGACCAGCACCATGGCGATGGCGGCATTGCCGAGGCCCGGCCCGAGCGACGCCGCGACGGCCATGGCGAGCAGCATCGGCGGGAACGACAAGGTCACGTCGACCAGCCGCATGATCGCCGCGCCGGTGAGGCCGCCGACGAAGCCGGAAATGGCGCCGAGCAGCGAGCCGATCACCACAGCCGAGACGACGACCAGGACCGCGATCGGCAACGAATGTGCGGCCCCGTGCAGAGTGCGGGCCAGCACATCGCGGCCGAGCGCATCGGTGCCCAGCCAATGCGCCCAGTTCGGCGGCTGCAGCCGGCGTGCGACCATTTCGAGCGGATCGAACTGCACGACCAGATTGGCGAAGACGGTCATGAACAGCCAGAACAGGATGACGATCGTGCCGATGACCAAAGGCGCGGTCAGCCATTCGGGAACAGCGGTGGAACGGGATCTGGTTTCGACCGCCGACATCAGCTCAATCTCACGCGCGGATTGGCCACGACATAGAGTATGTCGGTGATGAGATTGGTGACCAGGAAGGCGAGGCCGCCGACGATGGTAACGCCGATGATTGCCGGGAAGTCGAGCGCGCGCGCCGCCTCGACGGCATAGGAACCCATGCCCGGCCAGGAAAAGATGGTCTCGGTCAGCACCGCGCCGGTGATCAGATAGGCGAAGGAGTAGCCGATGACGGTCAAGGTCGGCACCATGGTGTTGCGCAGCGCGTGGACAATGACGACGCGGAATTCGCTGGCCCCCTTGGCGCGCGCGGTGAGCACGAACTCGCGGCTCATCACATCCAGCATGTTGGCGCGCACCAGCCGCGATATGGTGCCGGAAACCGTCCAGCCGAGCACGAAGGCCGGCAGAAGCAGGTGCCAGAGCGCATCCTTAAACACCGTCCAGTCGCCGGCCAGCAACGAGTCGATGGTCAGGAAACCGGTGATACCGGGCGGTAATGCCAGGCGGGCATCGACCCTGCCCGGCCCCGGCAGCCAGTTCAGCATGACGGAGAAGATGAACAACAGGCCGAGCCCCGACCAGAACACCGGCAGCGAAGAGCCGAACAAGGCGAACAGCCGCGCGCCATGGTCAATCAGGCTGTTGCGGAAATAGGCGGCCAGCACACCAAGCACAATGCCGAGCGTGGTGCCGAAGATCATCGCAGCGAAAACCAGTTCGAGCGTTGCCGGCAAGCGGTAGAGAATGTCGGTGCCGACATTGCGCTTGGTGATGAACGAGGTGCCAAGATCGCCGCTCAGCAGATTCCCAAGATATATCATATAGCGTTCCGGCAAAGGACGATCGAGACCCCAGCGCGCCTTGGCGGCGGCCACCACTTCGGGGTTGCTCATCTGCTGTTCGGCGACAATCGCGGTCAGCGGATCGCCCTTGGTCACCGTGGTGATCAGGAAGGCAATGGTGACGATGCCGAGCACCAGAAACGGCATGGCGATAAGCCGGCGCAAAATATAGCGAGACACGTGGCTACCTTCACAAGGAGGGGCTTCGTAAGATGGCACAGGGCGCTTGGAGATGCCATCGAGGGAAGCATATTGACAGTGGGGGAAAGCGCCTGTCAATATAAATGGAATTTAATTTCATTTTTGATACAACGCCGGCGACACCGGCCCGACAGGCGGACGACGACGCCAGAAAGACCTCAGCGTGCGCAAGCGAGCCACCAGGGACGAGACGGAGCTTGAAGTCGAAGGCGCGCAGCTTTCGTCGTCGCTGGTGCGCGGGCTCGGCATCCTGCGCGCTTTCCGCCCGGGCGATGCCTCACTCGGCAATCAGGACATCATTGCCCGCACCGGCCTGCCCAAGGCCACGGTTTCGCGCATCACCTATACGCTAAGCGCGCTCGGCTATCTCCTCTACGACAAGGACCTTGGCCGCTACAGCCTGGGACCAGCCACCGTGGCGCTGGGTTATTCGGCACTGAGTTCCAGTGCGGTTGTCCACGTCGCCCGGCCGCTGATGCAGCCGCTGGCCGATTTGACGGGGGCGGCGGTGGCGCTCGGCACCCGCGACAGCCTCAACATGGTCTATCTCGCCAACTGCCGGTCGGAGAGCCTTGTCACGCTGCGCCTCAACCCGGGCTCCTATCTGCCGATCTGGAAGACATCGATGGGGCTGGCCTATGCGGCGGCACTTTCATCCGAGGAGCGTGCCAGCCTTGTGGGGGCTTTGCAGGAGGCCGAGCCGGACAGGGCGGCGATGATCGCGGCGGCGATCGACGATGCGATCGCCCAGTATGCCGACAAGGGCTATGTGACGTCGTTCGGCGCCTGGCACAGCTACATCCATGCAGTCGGCGTGCCGTTCCGTCCGAGTGACGGCTCGCCGCTGGTTGCCATCACCTGCGGCGGCATCGGCGAGATCATCACGGAAGAGCGCGCGCATGCCGAGATCGGACCGGCGCTGGTGGCGATGGTGAAGGCGCTGGGCAGAGAGCTCGAGGGGAGTCCCGGGTAACGGGATTGGCCCAGACGATCGGACTCGCATGCCGGCTTGAACTTGCCTGATCGTGACCGCACAGTCGCCGTCGATGGTATGGCGGTCGCGCGTGGTTGGCGTCCATCGGGTTCAGGTGACGGGGGGAGAATCAGATGCCGATGAATTTTGCAGGACGGTTCAGCGGTCGAGCGGCGGTGATCACCGGCGGCGCATCGGGCATCGGTCTGGCAGTGGCTCAGAGGATTGTCGAAGAGGGCGGACGGGTTTCAGTCTGGGATCGCGATCCTGCTCAGATCGAACAGGCCAGGACTACCCTTCCCGGCCTCCACGGTGTTGCCATTGACGTCGCCAATGCGGCCGGCGTGGAACGCGCCAAACAGTCGGCGATCGAAGCGCTTGGCGGTGTCGACATCCTGGTCACCAGTGCGGCGATCACCGGACCCAACATGACGACCTGGAATTACTCGGTCGAAGATTGGCAGAAGGTCATCGACATCAACATCAATGGCGTCTTCTATTGCAACAAGGCGCTTGTCCCGCACATGCTCGAGCGCAACTATGGCCGCATCGTCAACATCGCTTCGATCGCCGGCAAGGAAGGCAATCCCAACGCTTCGGCCTACAGCACCTCGAAGGCCGCGGTGATCGGCCTGACCAAGTCGCTCGGCAAGGAGTTGGCCAAGACCAAGGTGACGGTCAATTGCGTCACACCGGCGGCCGTGCGCACCGCGATCTTCAGGCAGATGAGCCAGGAGCACATCGACTTCATGCTGTCCAAGATACCGATGGCGCGCTTCGGCGAGGTCGACGAGGTGGCGGCGCTGATCTGCTGGATCGCCTCGGAAGAGTGTTCGTTCACGACCGCCGCCGTATTCGACGTTTCCGGCGGCCGCGCCACCTACTGAGGCAGGACGCATCTCAATTCCGCGTGACGACGCAACGAACTGGAGCGTAGGGGCGTATAGTCCCAGACGTCGAATCGACGTTGACGCAACAAAGCTATGCGGGAAAGCTATGACGCGGCATGACAGTTCAGCATGCGTGATGACCTGCCGGCGCGGGGCAACTGGTTGGCGGTTGACGGACGCTGCAGCCATCCGACGGGAGCTTGCTTCTTTTGCTTAGGGCCGAGCCTTGCGCGCTGTCCGACGACGAGCTTCTGGACCGCTATCAGCGCGCCGCCTTCGACTATTTCCTCGAGAACGTGAACCCCGAAAACGGATTGGTCGCCGACACCTCGCGGCCGAATTCGCCGGCCAGCATCGCTGTCGTCGGCTTCGCGCTGTCCAGCTATCCGGTCGGCGTCGAGCGCGGCTGGATGGCGCGCGATGCCGCCGCGAAGCTGACGCTGGCCGCGTTGCGTTTCTTCTCGGCCGGCTCGCAAGGCAATGGCGAGGAGGTCACCGGCCACAAGGGTTTCTACTACCATTTCCTCGACATGCGGACCGGCCTGCGCGTCTGGCGCTGCGAACTGTCGATGGTGGATACGGCATTGCTGATATCGGGCATGCTGGTGGCGGGCGCCTATTTCTCCGGTGATGATGACGAGGAAGCCGAAATCCGCCAACTGGCCGAGGCGCTCTACCGGCGCGTCGACTGGCGGTGGGCACAAGGCTCAAGCCCGACCTTGCGACAAGGCTGGAAGCCGAGGAGCGGCTTTCTCCACTATGGCTGGGAGGGCTACAACGAAGCCACGATCCTCTACGTCCTGTCGATGGCCTCGCCCGACAGCCCGACCTCGGACAACAGCTACGAGGGCTGGACGGCGACCTATCAGTGGGAGAACATTTACGGCTACGACGTGCTGTATGGCGGTCCGCTGTTCATGCACCAGTTCTCGCATGCCTGGATCGATTTCGCCGGCATCCGCGACGCCTTCATGCGCGAGAAGAACTCGGACTATTTCGAAAACAGCCGCCGCTCGACCTATCTGCATCGCGACTATGCACGCCACAACCCTTACGGCTATGGCGGCTACGACGAGAACCTTTGGGGTCTTTCGGCGGGCGACGGGCCAGGCGGTTTTCGCACCAGCGTGGAGCGACAGCGCCGGCGGTTTTCCGGCTATGCCGCGCGCGGCGCGCCGTTCGGGCCCGATGACGGGACGATCGCGCCTTGGTCCTATCCGGCATCACTGCCTTTCGCCCCGGAGATCTGCCTGGCGGCGTTGCGCCATCTCGGTGATCGCTACCCCGAGGTGATCGACAATTTCCGACTGCCGAGCGGTTTCAATCCGACATTGGCGAACCGACGTAAATTCGGGAGGCACGGCTGGGTGTCGGAAGGCCACTATGGGCTGGATCAAGGCATCGTGGTGATGATGATCGAGAACCATCGGTCAGGGTTGATCTGGAGACTGATGCGGTCAAATCAACACATCCGCAACGGCTTGCGCAAGGCCGGATTCAATGGCGGCTGGCTGTCTCAGCCGGCAAGCCCGGCGTCGGGTGGCGGCGATGTCGCGTGACCGGACCAGGGCTGCCGCCTTTCCTGTCGATCACAACGACATTGAGCTGATCAAGGGCGCCCATCCGCCGCACCGGAAGAACCCGCAGCCGGACGGTCCCTACAACCTCGTCGTCATCGGTGCCGGACCGGCTGGACTGACCGCCGCCTACGAAGCGGCCGGCCTCGGCGCAAAGGTCGCGCTCATCGAGCGCAACCTGATCGGCGGAACTTGCGTCAATGTCGGCTGCATCCCGTCGAAGTCGATCATCCGCACCGCAAGGCTTTATGCCGACATGCGCGACGCCGAGAATTTCGGCGGCGACATGCCGGACCGTCTTCACGTCAACTTTCAGCGCGCCATGACGCGGATGCGGCAGATCCGGCAGCGGATCAGCCGCGCCGATGCCGCCGATAGCCTGATTGCCGAAGGCATCGACCTTTATTTCGGTGAAGCGCGGTTTTCCGGAAGGGACGCTGTCACGGTCGCCGGACAAACCTTGCGTTTCAGAAAGGCGCTGATCGCGACAGGCGCGCGCCCGAGGCTGCCGACGATCTCGGGGCTTGCCGACGCCGGCTATCTCAGCAACGAGACCATGTTCGATCTCACGGAGTGCCCGAAGCGGCTTCTGGTCATCGGCGGCGGACCACTCGGTTGCGAAGCGGCGCAGGCCTTCTGCCTGCTGGGCGCGAAGGTCATCCAGGCGCAGCGCGAACCGATGTTCCTGCCCGGTGAGGAACGCGATGCCGCCCAAATTCTTTCGGACGCGCTGGCGCGCGAAGGTGTCGAGGTTCGCCTCAACACCGAGGTGGTGGCGGTACGAACGGAAGGCGGCAAGAAGCTCGCCGACCTGGTGTGCGACGACATCACGACAACGATTTCCGTCGACGAGATCATCACCGGCATCGGCCGATCGCCCAATGTCGACGGTCTCGACCTGGAGAACGCCGGGGTGGCATATGATGCCGACGGCATCAAGGTGGACGATTATCTCCGAACCGCCAATCCACGCATCTATGCGGCGGGCGACGTCTGCCTCGCCTACAAATTCACCCATACCGCCGAGGCGACAGCCCGCATGGTCGTGCGCAATGCCCTGTTTCTCGGACGCAGGAAACTGAGCGAACTGGTCATTCCGTGGTGCACCTATACCGATCCGGAGATCGCCCATGTCGGCCTCTATCCGGCGGAGGCGCGCCAGAGCGGCATTCCGGTCAAGACCTATACGGTGCTGATGCACGATGTCGCCCGTGCGGTGATGGACGGCGAGGAGGAGGGTTTTGTCAAAATCCACGTCAGGGAGGGGTCCGACCGCATCCTGGGCGCCACGGTCGTCGCCAGCCATGCCGGCGAGATGATCAATGCGGTGTCGCTGGCGATCAAATCGGGCATGAGATTGCGGGCGCTGGCCGACGTCATCCATCCATTCCCGACGCAGGCGCAAGGCATCAAGATGGCCGGTGACGCCTATCGGCGGACAAGGCTCACCTCATCATGGAAGCATCTGGCGGGCCGCTGGTTGGCGTGGTCCAGGCGATGGTGACATTCGGCAGGGCGCGCAGCTGGTGCATCTGACATTCAGCGACGATGCGGCGCTTGACGAAAGCGGCGTTCGGCTGAACAAGTCGAAGCCGATTGTTGTGGTTTTGGGGCCGTCGCGCATGTCGTCTGGAATGAAGCCTCCGGCGCAAAGCCCAGAGCGTCCGCTTTGAAACCCGCGGACGCACAACCGCTCGACGCTGCCTCCGCGGCGAAAGCCGGGCGACGTGTGCTGGTTGTGTCCCACGATCCGGCCTTTCCGCCGATCTCCGGCGCGGATTTGCGGAACTACCGCAATGCTGAGTCTGCTGCGCAATTCGGCCCGGTCTGCCTGGTGTCTGTGCTGCCGCAGGCGACGGAAACAACCGATCCGTCGATCCGCACCGAAGCCTTGTCGATCAAGGGAGAGGCCCGCTCCGCTTCGATCGGGTGGTGGCGCATAAGGGCGGAGCGTCGCATCTCGCGCGTCGCCTTGACGCGGCTGGAGGCACTGGTTCGGGACTTCCGCCCCGATACGGTGCTGATCGAGGGCATCGGCCTGTTCAAGCTGCTGCGGCCTTTGCGGGCATTGACGAAACATCTCATCCTCGACATGCACAACGTCGAGTCCGACTTGGCGGGGCAGTTGCGGCACGTCGATGTGAAGCGGCCTGCGGTGGCGACGATCAGCGCGGGCATCAGGCGTCTCGAGAGAAAAGCGATTGCCCTTGTCGACCGGGTCTGGGTCTGCTCGAGCCAGGATCGAGAGCGGTTGATGGCGCTTTCCCGGCATAAGTTGCCGATCGATGTCGTTCCAAACGGAATTCCGCACGCCGGGCACAGCCCCGAAACGCTGCCCGCCGAGCCCGGATCCGGCGAAAGCTTTCCGGTGATCCTGTTCGTCGGCCATCTCGGCTATCCGCCAAACGTCGACGCCGTCCAGAGATTAGCCGGCTCCATACTTACGCGCATCCGACTGGCCTTGCCGACCGCGACATTGATTCTCGCTGGGCGCAACCCGACAACGGCCGTGCAAGCGCTGGCAGGATTGCGGGGCGTGGAGCTTGTCGAAGACCCCGAAGACATGGCGCCGCTTCTTTCGAGAGCGCATCTCACCATCATCCCGCTTGCGGCAGGCGGCGGCACCCGCATCAAGATTTTGGAGGCGATGGCGTGGGGCGTGCCGGTGATCGCCACGCCTCTGGCGGCCGAGGGCCTGGATCTGGTCGACGGGGAGGAGCTGCTGCTGTCGGATACCGATGAAGGGCTTGCCGGAATGGCTGTCGGACTCTGCCTGGATGCCGACCGCAGGGCACGGCAGCGCATCCGCGCGCATCAAGCGGTTTGGGCAAGGTTCGGCCCAGAAGCCATCCGCAATGCTGTCCGCGGCGGGCTGGGGCTGGACGAGGCTGGCACATGATCCGTCCCTCCACCAGATATGGAGGAGCCACATCGTTCCACATCGCTTGCAGGAGCCCCGCTTCGCACCACGTCCAGCCGGAATTTCGTGGTCTGCCCTATCAGGATGCGTGCTGAAGCTCTTGCCGAATGGGGCCGAGATAGGTTTGCGGATGCAAGCGTCCCCAAACATGGCCCCGGTCGGTCAGATGCGCGACCTGCTCTATCCAGCGTCTCGGCGCATCGGGGTCCCTCACCTCATGCCAGTCGTCGACGATAATGACAGGCAGGCCCTGGTAGAGCGGTAGCGGCGAGGTCCTGGTGACGACGATGCAGCCGAGATAAAACAGCTCCCATGTCCTATGGCAGTCCAGGCCATTGCCTTCGGTGGACAGCACGAGCGGGTATTGCGAGTATAGTTGCCAGATCGAGCGCTGGGAGACCCGTTTCGTCAGGAAATCGACATGCGGACATCCGCCCAGGGCATCAAGCAGTTCCCGGCGCTGCCTCGAGCCATTGCTGATGCTGAAATCAGAGAACAGCCTGGGCAGGCGGCGGTCCACATGATCCTGCCGGGCGCGTATGATTTCCAGTTGCTTCACAAGCCCTGCCGGCGTGGCAAGGGACCGAGGCGTGTGAAGATCGAGCCCGATCGGGAAAGGCTTCACTCTGGGGTGAGTGCCGTCACAATTCTGGCTGTACCAAGAGACCAGGAAAGGGTTGGCGAGAAGTTGGTCGACGGTGTCCTTCGCCAGATCCGACGGCACCGAAGCATCTCCGTCGGTCGTCAGCAGCGTGAACGGTGCCGTGATCGTCGGCAGCACGATCCTGACGAACGTGTCGAGGTCGCAGGTTTGCGCATCCCTGGACAAGGTGCTCAGGCGCAGCCAGACGATGCCATGCGCGCCGCTGTAATGTTGGCGGAAAAATGCCTCGCTCTGCGTCGATGCAGTTGGCGCGTTGCGATACCAGCGCGGCCCGGCGAAATCGCAGAAATGCCCGATGCCCTGCGACCACAGCACGGGCGGAACGTCAAGAAACCTTAGCGCCCTGGAATAGACGACTCTTTTGACAGCCCTTCGAAACCTGCCCATCGGCAACTCCTAGCGCGGATGCCAATAGCGTTGCAACGTACTGCCTGGCATATTCGCCTTGAGCCGAACCCGGGCTAAAAATTTCGAGCCGTCTGGCGGCGTCGCAACTGGCTGACGATCTCGCCGGCTGCAGTGCCGCGACCAACTCCCGGCACGGACAGAGGCACGCGGCGGTCTACAGACTTGATCGCGGCAAAGGTCGAAGTGCTTGCGGTTCAGCGCAAGACCGCACATCTCAATCGTGCAATTCCCGCGATATCGGCGGACCGAGGGAGAAATCGGAGAACGTTACCTCAAAGCCCTCGCGTTGCGGCGAACAGCACATCATGCCGATATCGACCGTCTTCGAGGTCGGGAAATAGGCAAGCCGCACAGGCTTCCAGTGGCCGTCGGAAGCATCGAGGTACTGGACGCGGATCGCCTCGGCGTGACGGGTGAACCGGATCCTGACGCCGTTCGGATCGGCATGAATGGCGACCAGCGACCAGTCTGACGTGTCGTTGGTGACGACAACGGAGAAATAGGCAAGGCCGTCGGTGTACTCGATACCGGCCTTGATCCAGTGCGTTTCGCTGAGCCGGACCATCAGCCCGGCCTGATCATAGAGGACTTCGTAGTCGCCTTTGACCGTGACTTCGGCGCTGAAATCGCCTTCGACCGGCCGGTGCAGGAAGTGGCCGTTGTCGCGCCAGAAACCGTAGAAGGTCTCGCGCCAGAAATCGGTCTCCTTACCGGTGCGCACACGAACGCTGTCGCCGTCGATAGAATGGTGCGGCGGCGGGTTAAGCCAGATCAGATCTTGCACTGTCATCCTTTCGCGCCGTCCAATCCAGATGTGCATGGCGGTGTTGCCGGCATGATCGGCAGTGACCGATCAGTCAGGCTGATCGGTCGACGGCCGATCAGCCTGCGAACGTATAGGCCGTCTTCACCGTGGTGTAGAACTCCGCCGCATAGTGGCCCTGCTCGCGCGGCCCATAGCTCGAACCCTTGCGGCCGCCGAAGGGAACATGGAAATCGACACCCGCCGTCGGCAGGTTGACCATCACCATTCCGGCCTCCGAATTGCGCTTGAAGTGCGTGGCATGCTTGAGGCTCGAGGTGCAGATGCCGGAGGTCAAGCCGAAGGGCGTGTCGTTGGCGACGGAAAGCGCCTCGTCATAGTCCTTGACGCGAATGACGCTGGCGACAGGTCCGAAAATCTCCTCGCGCGAACTGCGCATGGCATTGGTGGCCTCGGTCAGCAATGCCGGCTGCAGATAGAAGCCTGGCGTCTTGCGGTCGAGCCGCTCGCCGCCGAAGGCGAGCGTGGCACCTTCCCTGACGCCGATGGCGATATAGTCCTCGTCCTGCTTCAGCTGCGTCGCGTCGACGACAGGACCGATCTGGGTCTGCGCGTCGAGCGCATCGCCGATGACCAGTTTGCTCATGCGATCCTTGAGGGCATCGACGAAACGGTCATGGATGGCCTCGGTCACGATCAGCCTGGACGACGCGGTGCAGCGCTGGCCGGTCGAGAAGAAGGCGCCATTGAGCGCGCAATCGACGGCGATCGCAAGATCGGCATCGTCGAGCACGACCAGTGGGTTCTTGCCGCCCATTTCAAGCTGGAACTTGCGCATGTGTTCGATGCTTGCCGCGGCAACGCGCTTGCCGGTACCGACCGAGCCGGTGAAGCTGATGGCGTTGACGTCGGGACTGTCGAGCATCGCCTGACCGACCACCGAACCCTTGCCCATGACGAGATTGAGCACGCCCTTTGGCAGGCCGGCGCGATGCAGGATGTCGACAATGGTCCAGGCGCTCTCGGGAACCAGCTCCGCCGGCTTGAAGACGACGGTGTTGCCGTGTGTCAGCGCCGGAGCGATCTTCCAGGCCGGAATGGCGATCGGAAAATTCCACGGCGTGATGATGCCGACCACGCCGACCGCCTCGCGCGTCATCTCGACGCCGACGCCCGGCCGCACGCTCGGCACGACCTCTCCGGTCAAACGCAACGTTTCGCCGGCAAAGAAATCGAAAATCTGGGCGGCGCGAATGGTCTCGCCTATGCCTTCGGCCAGCGTCTTGCCTTCCTCACGCGCGAGGTTGCGGCCAATCTCGTCCTTGCGCGCCAAAATCTCGTCGGAGGCCTTTTTCAGCACCGCGTGACGCGCCAGCGGACCGGAGCGGGACCAAGCCGGGAACGCTGCCTTGGCCGCGGCGATCGCCTGCTTGGCCTGTTCGACACCCGCCGAGGCATAATCGCCGACGATGTCACCGGTATCCGAGGGGTTGATGTTGCGCGAACCGGCGTCGCCGACCCACTCGCCATCGATGAGGTTCTTTCGAAACAGCGTCATATCGTATGTTCCTGCTTGTTGGCCGCGCGGGCATCTGTCTGAACTGGTATTTGCCAGACAATTGCCTCGCGGGAAAGCAAACAGTGAACCAGCAGCCGCGACAAAAATCCCCGCTTGCGCCGCGCGGATGGCGGGCGACGACAATGCCCCATCGAGCCTCGATGCAGCCAACAGCCACGATGCATCGTTCGGCTTGGGCCCGATTTGGTCTGTACACAAATGTCCATAGCCTTGATTTGCCTGAGGCAGCGTGTCATGCGTCGTGTCGATGGCAGCTCTCGAAACGACGATTCAGCGCGCCGGCGCCACCGGCAATATCAAGGCCACTCGCGAAGACTGGCTGAAGCTTGCGCTTGAAACGTTGATCTCTGACGGTGTCGAACGCGTCCGCGTGCTGACGCTTGGACAGAAGCTCGATGTGTCGCGTTCCAGCTTCTACTGGTATTTCAAGAGCCGACAGGATCTGCTCGATCAATTGCTAGATTACTGGCGGCAGACCAACACCAGGTTCATCGTCGAACGGGCCAGGCGGCCTTCCGCGACCGTCATCCGCGGGGTGATGAGCATTTTCGAATGCTGGGTGGACGAAAAACTGTTCGATCCGCAGCTGGATTTCGCGATCAGGGCCTGGGCCCGCCGCTCGCCCGCCATCAGGCGCGCGCTCGACGAGGCCGACGAGGAGCGCGTCAACGCCATCCGCCACATGTTCATGCGCCACGGCTATGAGGAAGAAGACGCGTTCGTGCGAGCCCGCGTGCTGTATTTCATGCAGATCGGCTATTACTCGCTTGAGCTCAACGAGCCGATGAGCAGCCGCCTGCCTCACGTCGCCGGTTATCTGCGCAGCTTCACCGGCCAGGAGCCTCCAGCGGAGGATGTCGAAGACTTCTCGCGCTATGTCGAGAAAACGCTTTTGCGCAACCGATAGTACGGCCCGTTCGGCCCCCGCAGCTGGCGACTTCGCGGGCGCATCGGCCCAAATAGCAAGCACGTTTGCTGCCGACAGCAGCGGAGACGCCCCTCTGCCGCATCGGCGCAAAGCGGCGTCATGGACCGTTCATTCCGTCCTCCGCCAAGCTCTAGACACATATGTACAATACCGATAGGGTACGCCACACTGACTGGGTGGAGTGCGACAGGATGAAATCCCAATACAGGGCGATCGTCATCGGCGGCGGCGTGGTTGGAGCCTCGGTGCTCTATCACCTGGCGAAGTTCGGCTGGAGCGACGTCGCGCTTATCGAACGCGAGGTACTGACAGCGGGATCGAGCTGGCATGCGGCCGGCGGGTTCCATGCGCTGAACGCCGATCCCAACATCGCCGCCCTGCAGGCCTATACGATCGACCTGCTCTCCGAGGTCGAGAAGGAATCGGGCCAGAGCATCGGCATGCACATGACCGGCGGCATCTCGGTCGCCTCGGCGCCCGAGCGCTGGAAATGGCTCAAGGCCTCCTACCGCATCTTCCAGACCATGGGCATCGACGATGTCCACCTGGTCGGTGTCGATGAGATCAAGCAGCGCTGCCCGATCCTCAACACCGACGGCATGCTGGGAGGCCTCTATGCCGCGCGCGAGGGCCATATCGATCCCTCAGGCGTCGTGCACGCCTATGCCAAGGCAGCCAGGCTGCGCGGCGCCGACATCATCGAGCACAACCGGGTGCTGGAACTGAACCGCCGCGCCGATGGCGGCTGGGACGTGGTCACCGAGAAGGGCACGGTGATTGCCGAGCACGTCGTCAATGCCGGCGGACTGTGGGCCAAGCAGGTCGGCAGGATGGCCGGCATCGACCTGCCGGTATCGCCGATGGAACACCATTATCTCGTCACCGAGGCATTGCCCGAAATCCAGGCGCTGGACATGGAATTGCCGCTGATCGTCGATCTCGAAGGCTTCACCTACATGCGCCAGGAGCAGAAAGGCCTTCTGCTTGGTATCTATGAGGTCAACCACAAGCACTGGAACATGGACGGGGCGCCCTGGGACTACGGCATCGAACTGATCCAGGAAGATACCGACCGCATCGCCGACGAGCTGGCGCTCGGCTTCAGCCGTTACCCCTGCCTAGAGACAGCCGGCATCAAGCGCTGGGTAAACGGCGCCTTCACCTTCTCACCGGACGGCAATCCGCTGGTCGGCCCGGTGCGCGGCGTGCCCAATTACTGGGTGGCGTGCGGCGTCATGGCCGGTTTCCTGCAAGGCGGCGGCGTCGGCAAGTCGCTGGCCGAATGGATGATCCATGGCGAGCCGGAAGCCGACGTCTACGGCATGGACATCGCCCGCTATGGCGACTTCGCCTCCAACCGCGAATACATCAGGCAGACCACCGGGCAGTTCTATTCGCGCCGCTTCGTCATGAGCTATCCCAACGAGCAGCTGCCGGCGGGACGGCCCTTGAAGACAGCCGGCGCGCATGACGCGATGGATGCCGCCGGCGCGCGCTGGGGCAATTCATGGGGCATGGAAGTGCCGCTCTATTTCGCGCCGCAAGGTTTCGTCGAGACACCGACGCTGAAGCGCTCCAACGCCTTCGACATTGTCGCACAGGAATGCCGCAAAGTGCGCGAAGGTGTCGGCCTGCTCGATATATCAGCTTTCTCGCGCTACGAGATCACCGGTCCGCGGGCCGAGGCTTGGCTGGACCGGCTGCTTGCCTGTGCGCTGCCCAAGCCGGGACGCGCCAAGCTCGCGCCGATGCTGGGCGAAAACGGCAAACTCAAGGGCGACCTCACCGTCTTCAACTGGGGAGATGGCTCCTGGTGGATCATGGGATCCTACTATCTGCGCCAGTGGCATATGCGCTGGTTCGAGCAGCATATGAGCGAAGGCGTCACCGTCCGCGACATTTCGGACGCCATTGTTGGTTTCTCGCTCGCCGGACCCAATGCGCGAATGCTGCTCGAGCGGCTGACACACCAGGATGTCTCGCACGAGGCTTTCGGCTTCCTCGCCTGCAAGACATTGGATGTCGGCCTGGTGCGGGCCAAGGTCGGTCGGCTGTCGGTCATCGGCGAGCTCGGCTACGAGATCCATTGCCAGGCCAATGAGCACGCGGGCCTGCGCCGTGCGCTGCTTGCCGCAGGCAGCGATCTGGGCGTCACCGAATACGGCTTCGGCGCGGTCAATTCGCTGCGCCTCGAAAAGAGCTTTGGCATCTGGTCGCGCGAGTTCACGCAGGACTATACGCCTGATGAGACCGGGATGGACCGCTGGATCGCCTTCGACAAGGGCGATTTCATCGGGCGGGAGGCGGCCCTGAAAGAGCAGAAGGCTTCATCGAGGCGCACGCTGGTGACGCTCGAAATCGACGCGGCGGATGCCGATGCCAGTGGCTACGAGCCGGTCTGGAACAGAGGCAGGCTTGCCGGCTTCGTCACCTCCGGCGGCTATGGCCATACGGTCGGCAAGAGCCTCGCCATGGCGCTGGTCGAGCGCGAGGCGGCCGAGATCGATACGCAGTTGACAACCCACATCGTCGGCGTCGAAAGAGGTGCGCGCGTCATCGCTTCGTCGCCATACGATCCACTGGGCAAGGCGATGCGGGCATGACCGATCGAACCGGCGGCATCCGTGCAAAAGACCATGCAATGATCCACGTTCCCTTCAGAAAATCAGATCTGTCCGGCACGCCATGACCAGACGCTATTCCGCATTGTCGCTGTTCAAGGAGGGCCTGGCCGGCCAGACCGGCTGGAAGCCGGCCTGGCGCTCGCCCGAGCCGAAGCCAGCCTACGACGCGATCGTCATCGGCGGCGGCGGCCATGGGCTGGCGACGGCCTATTACCTGGCAAAGAACCACAACATCACCAGGGTCGCTGTGCTGGAAAAGGGCTGGATCGGCGGCGGCAACACCGGCCGCAACACCACCGTGGTGCGCTCCAACTACTATTACCCGGAAAGCGTTGAGCTCTACGGGCTGGCGCACCGCCTTTACGAAGGGCTGGGCAAGGACCTGAACTACAATGTCATGCTGTCGCAGCGCGGCATGGTCAATCTGTGCCACTCGACCGCCGAGATGGAGATCGGCGCGCGCACCGTCAACGCTATGCAGATCAACGGCATCGATGCCGAATTGTTTTCTCCCGAGGATGTGCGCCGGGTGGCGCCGATCTACAATTTTTCGCCGGACGCGCGCTTCCCGGTGTTCGGCGGCATCTGGCAAGGCAGGGCCGGCACGGCGCGCCATGACGCCGTCGCCTGGGGCTACGCGCGGGCGGCGAGCCGGCTCGGCGTCGATATCATCCAGAACTGCGAGATCACTGATTTCATCATCGAAGGCGGCCGCTGTCGCGGCGTCCAGACTTCGCGTGGCGCGATCCGTGCCGAGCGCATCGGCATGGCGGTAGCCGGGCATTCTTCGGTGCTGGCGGCAAAGGCCGGCTTCCGGCTGCCGATCAATTCCTATGCGCTGCAAGCCTGCGTGTCCGAGCCGGTCAAGCCGATCCTCGACACGGTGGTGCTGTCGCCCGGCTGCGGCGTCTATGTCAGCCAGTCGGACAAGGGCGAGATCGTCATCGGCGGCGGCCTTGACCGCATCCCTTCCTATGCGCAGCGCGGCAATCTGCCGACGCTGGAGGGGGTGATTGCCGGCCTTTTGGAAATGTTTCCGATCTTCGGCCAGCTCAAGCTGATGCGGCAATGGGCCGGGATCGTGGATGTCGTGCCGGACTCCTCGCCGATCATCGGCGAATCGCCGCTGCCCGGCCTGTTTCTCAATTGCGGCTGGGGCACGGGCGGCTTCAAGGCCATTCCCGCCGGCGGCACGCTGCTTGCGAACCTGCTGGCGACCGGCAAGCACAACGACATCAGCCGCCCCTTCGACCTCGATCGCTTCGCCAGCGGGCGGCTGATCGACGAAGCGGCCGGCTCCGGCATCGCGCATTAGAGGCAATCATGCAGTTGTTCCCTTGCCCATTTTGCGGCCCGCGTGACGAGACCGAATTCCACTATGGCGGCGATGCCGGCAACATCAGGCCTGACGGTGCCGACGTGCCGATCTATCGCTGGGCTGAGTACCTCTATCTGCGCGGCAATCCGAAAGGCACGGCGCGCGAGATCTGGGTTCACATGATTTGCGGCGAGTTCTTCGTCATGGAGCGGGACACCATCACCCACAAGGTGCTGTCTTCGGCCGCTCTCGACGGGGAGCATGCCGCGTGACCGCCTCGCGTCTTGCCACCGGCGGCAGCGCTATCGACCGCTCGCGCCCGATCCGCTTCAGCTTCGACGGCGCCACCGTGCATGGCTTTGCCGGCGACACCATCGCCTCGGCGCTGCTGGCCGGCGACGTCGCGGTCGTCGGCCGCAGCTTCAAATATCACCGGCCGCGCGGCATCTGGGGTGCCGGCGTCGAGGAGCCGAACGCGCTGGTCGATCTCGGCGGCAGCGTGCCAGCGAAGCCCAACACGCGCGCCACGACCGAGCCGGCGCGCGACGGGCTGGTGGCGAAAAGCGTCAACGCCACGCCCAGCGCGCTGGCCGACCGCAACGCCTTTCTCGACCGTTTCGCACGCTTCATACCGGCGGCGTTCTACTACAAGACTTTCATGTGGCCGGACTGGCACAGGTTCGAGCCGCGCATCCGCGCCATGGCGGGATTGGGCACAGTCGACGCCTACTGGATCTCGCCGGGCACGGCGGACCAGATCAACCATCATTGCCATGTGCTGGTTGTAGGCGCGGGACCGGCAGGGCTGGCGGCGGCAAGGCTGGCGTCTGGTGCTGGCCTGACCGTCACACTGGTCGACGACCAGCATAGCCCCGGCGGATCGCTCGGCCATCATGCCGCGGAGATCGACGGCAAGCCGGCGGCCGTATGGGTCAAGGAGACGATTGCCGAGCTTGCCGCTGGCGGTCACCTCATCCTGCCTTCGACCACCGCCTTCGGCATTTACGACCACAATCTGGTCGGGCTGAACCAGCGTCATCTCGACGGCCGGCCGGATACGCTGTGGCGGGTCAGGCCGCGCCAGATCGTGCTGGCGGCCGGCGCCATCGAGCGGCCGCTGCCCTTCGCCAACAACGACTTGCCGGGCATCCTATCGGCGGATGCGGCGCTCGCCTATCTCCGGCGCCACGCTGTGCTGGTCGGCCGCCGCATCGTCGTCGCCACCAACAATGACAGCGCCTATGAGGTGGCGGGGGCGCTTGCCGAGGCCGGCGCCGAAGTCAGGCTTGTCGACATCCGGCGCGACGGCACGCCTGCCGCGCCGGCCAATGTCCGGCTGGCCAAAGGGCGTTCTCTCATATCCGCCAGCGGCAGGCTGCGCGTCGACGGCGTAACGCTCGACGACGGCACGAGGTTCGATGCCGATTGCATCCTGATCTCGGGCGGCTGGACGCCGACCCTCCATCTCTTCGGCCAAGCCAAGGGCAAGCTCGCCTGGAGCGAGGCGCGCGCGGCCTTTCTGCCGGGCGATCCGGTCGATAACATCGCGGTGGCAGGTGCGGCTGCCGGCGCGGTTTCCTTGTCGGAGGTGTTTGCTGGCGCCAGCACCGCCGTTGCATCGCTCGGCCAGACGAAGGCTCCCCTACCGCGGAGCACCGGGCCGGAGGCAACGGACGGCATAGTCGCGGCATGGCCAATGCCGGGCTCGAAGGGACGCATCTGGATCGACTATCAAAACGACGTGACGGTGAAGGACGTCGAGTTGGCAGCGCGCGAAAACTTCGTCTCGGTCGAACATCTGAAGCGCTACACCACGCTCGGCATGGCGACCGACCAGGGCAAGACCTCCAACCTGCCCGGCCTGGCGCTGATGGCCGGCATCACCGGCCGCACCGTGCCGGAGGTCGGCACCACCACCTATCGTCCGCCATTCACCCCGGTGCCGCTGGCAAGCTTTGCCGGCGCGCGCGTCGGCGAATTGATGGCGCCGGTGCGCCGGCTGCCGCTCGAAAATGTCCACCGAGCCAATGGCGCCGTCTTTCAGGAATATGGCGGCTGGCTGCGCCCGGCCCACTATGGCGGCGGCGCTGACGCGGAACGTTCGATCGCGGACGAGGCACGGCGCGCCCGTCAATCCGTGGCGCTGTTCGATGGTTCGACGCTCGGCAAGATCGAGGTGATCGGGCCGCAGGCGGCCGCATTCGTGGATTTTCTGTACTACAACACCATGTCGACGCTGAAGCCCGGCCGCTGCCGCTACGGCTTCATGCTGTCGGAGAACGGCGTGGTCTTCGACGACGGCGTTCTGGTGCGGCTGGACGAGCATCGCTTCGTCGTCTCGTGCTCGTCCTCGCATGTCGCTGCCGTTCACGCCCGGCTGGAGGAATGGCGTCAGGACCGTTTTGGGCGCGACGCCGTCTACATCCACAACGCCACATCAGACATGGCGACGCTGACCGTCTCGGGGCCAAACTCCCGAAAACTGCTCGAAACGCTTGGCCTCGGCCTCTCGCTCGACGATGCCGACCTGCCGCATATGGCAATCGGTCATGGCACCTATGCCGGCGACGAAGTCCGCATCGCCCGAGTCAGCTTCACCGGGGATCGGAGCTACGAGATCTCGATCCGGGCGGATCGCGCCGAGCCGCTATGGGCGCATCTGCGCCAAGCCGGCCAGGCGCTCGAGGCCGTCGTCATCGGACTCGAGGCGCTGATGATCCTGCGGGCAGAGAAAGGCTTTATCGTCATTGGCAAGGACACTGACGGCACCACGTTGCCGCATGATCTCGGCGTTGAAGGCCCTCGCGTCAAACGCCAGAGCGAGTTCGTCGGCCGCCGCTCGCTGTTCACCGAAGAGGCCTCGCGTGACAACCGCTTGCAGCTTGTCGGGCTGGCGGTGCCGCAAGGCGAAGCGCCGCTGCCGACCGGCGCGCATGGCATCAAACGGATCGACGGCGGATTGCGCAGCCAGGGCTTTGTCACCTCGAGCTACCAGAGCCCGACGCTCGGCCGCCCGGTTGCGCTTGGCCTGATCGAGCGTGGCGCGGCCCGGCACGGCGAGGCGATCGACATCCAGCATCTCGGCAAGATCAGCAAGGCGATGATTACCGCACCTTGCACCTTCGACCCGGCAGGAGACCGGCTGCATGCGTGATCTCGCGGAAAAATGGTCTGTTGCACCGGACTGGCAGTCGGCGGTGATCACGGCGACCGGCCTCGTGGTGCGCGCGATCTGCGGCCTCAACCAGCTTCTGGTCAGTGGCGACCTCGACGCGTGGGCAAGGGCTTCCGGTGTCGACGGAACTGGCGTGGGTGCTTTTGGTACCGCACAGGGCGACCGCTATGCGGCGCGGCTGGCGCGCGACCGGTTGCTCGTCGTGTCGAAGAGCCCGCTCCCCATCCCCACGGGCTGGCATGCAGACGGGTTCGCGGCGACGGCGATCAGCGCCGGGTTGCAAATATTCGAGGCCGAGGGCACGGCGCTCGATGCTTTCATCGCGCGTGGAACGACGCTCGATCCCAGCCAGCCAAGTGCCAGTGCAGCGCTTTCCTTCGCCGGCATCAGCGCCGTCGTCTATCGCCATGACGGCAAGCTGCGCATCCATGTCGATCGCGGTCTTGCCGCCTATCTCTGGACATGGATGGAAATTGCCGTCGGCAACATCGCCGCCGGATCAGCCGCTTAGCCGGCGGCAGTGCGATCAGAGCGTGAACGACCAGAACAGGCAGGCCAGCGTCGCGGCGGCAAAGACGACGAAGAACAGGCTGCGCAACAGCACGTTGCGACGCAGCTCGTTCATGACGAAGTGACAACCGACGATCGCCGCCGCAAACAGGAACCGCCAGTTCAGCAATGCCCACACGGCGCTGCCCTGCCCGAACGCCCATCTGGCGACAAGACAGCCGACGATGGTCGCAACCAGTGCAATCACGGTCCAGAAGAGGGCGTCGGCGGCATGGGTCAGGACGACGCCGGCCGCCCTGATCGGCAGGATCATCATCAGCATTGCGCTGAAGAAATAGACAGCGGCAATCGGGATGAACACGCCGGCGTCGGCGATGCCGTCAAGACGCCTGACGCCGATGGCACCATAGGGATAGCCGTGCCTGGCGACAGCCAGGCTCAACGCCATGAGCAAGGCGGTCAGCACGGCGACCAATGCGAAGGATGTGAGGGCTTTGCTCATGACGTTCCTGTCCTAGACGAATCAGACAGGAACGTTTTTAGCGGGCAGTCGTAAATTGCGTAAGCGAGATCAATCATTACGCGAATTTCGATTGCGGCGTAATCCGCCGACGGCGTCTATTCGGCGGCGATCCTGCCTGCCGAGCGGTTGGCCAGCACGAAGCCGACCTCGTCGACCGCCTGCGCGGCACGCTTAAGGATCGCCTCGGAGTGTAGCACGCCGTCGGTGAAATCCTTGTCGGTGGCGTAGACGGCGGTGGGCAGCGCAAAGGCCTCGAAGAAGCCGAACAGCGGCCGCAGCTGATGTTCGACAATCAAGGCGTGGCGCTCGCCACCGCCGGTCGCCGTCAACACGATGGGCTTCCCCCGCAGCGCTGCCGGATCGATCAGGTCGAAGAAGTGCTTGAACAGGCCGGTATAGCTGCCCTTGTAGGTCGGCGAGCCGACGACGAGCACGTCGGCGGCGAGGATTTCCTCCAGGATCACGCGCGCCTGGCCGTCGAGATCGCGGGCCCATTTCGCCGTTCCCAGCGACGGACCGAGGTCCTCGATATCATAGGTGCTCGCCGACAGGCTGTGGCTGGCGGCGATGTCCCTGGTGACCAGATCGACGAAGGCGCGCGTCTTTGACGGCCGGGTGATGTTGCCGGAAAAGCCGACGACTGTTGGATTTGACATGGCAGTGAACCTCTTGGGGTATAGTGGCCGAAAAATTTTGCTGTGGCGAGCCTCTCGCCCGCCGGTGAGAAATCAGCTCCAGGCGTGCAGCGGCGGGTTTTCGCCGTTGAGGAAATATTTGCCGAGGATCGAATATTTCCAGCGCACCGGATCGTGCAGCGTGTGCGTGCGCGCGTTGCGCCAATGCCGGTCGAGATTGTGTTCGGCCAGCGTCGAGCGGGTTCCCGCAAGTTCGAACAGCCTGTTGGTGGCGGCAATGGCGATCTCGGTCGACAGGATTTTTGCCTCGGCGGTGACGATCTGGGCGTGCGCCACCGTCTCGGCGGTCGGCTCGATCACCGCCCGGTCGATTGCCAGGCCGGCCTTTTCCAGCAGCGCCTGCGCCGCGTGCAGGCGCAGCGTCAGGTCGCCGATGGCCTGGATGGTGTAGGGATCGTCCCAGGCATTGTCGACGCCACTGTCGATCCAGGCTCGGCTCTTGGTCCTGACGAAATTGACCGTCTCGTCGATCGCTGCCTGGGCGATGCCGGTGTCGACCGCCACCTGGATGATCTGGAAGATGGCGCCGTCGGCGGTTGGCCTGTCAAAACCCTTGTAGCCTGGCACCAGATGCGTCTTCGGCACCTTGACGTTGTCGATGATGACGGTGCCGGACAGCGTCGTGCGCTGGCCGAAGCTCGACCAATCGTCGATGACGGTCAAGCCGGGCGCGCCGCGGTCGGCGATCGCATACCAGGCACGGCCTTGGTCATCGAGCGCGACGATCGGCACGAGATGAGCGAGCAGCGCGCCGGACGAATAGAATTTGCGGCCATTGACGACGACATGGTCGCCGGCATCGGTGAAGCGGGTTTCGAAATCGGCGGCGCGTTTGGAGCCGAACTCGGAAAAGGCGTTGCCGAACCGCGTGCCTTTCAACGCTTCGGCAAACAGCAGCTTCTGCTGGTCCGCGTCGGACACGGTGCGGATGGCGGCGACCACGCCGAGATGGTTCTGGGCAATCTGGCCGATCGAGGAATCGGCCGCCGAGATGATCTCGATCACCTTCGCCAGCGTCGCATAGGACAATTCCGGCCCGCCGAATGCCTTGGGCACGTTGATCGACCACAGGCCGCTTTGCGAAAAGGCATCGAGTTCGGCAACCGGCCAGATCCGCTCGCGGTCGCGCCTTGAGGAGTCCTTGACGAATTCGGCGGCGAGCGCGTGGGCGATAGCAATCGCCTCGGCGGCGTCCTTGATGATGTGCGCCGGCGCGGTCGGTCTTGCGACTGCCGGCACGGCGGCGGAAGCCTGGTCGGTCTTGACGGTCGAAACGGTCATTTCACTGCTCCTTGGGATTTCATTTCAGGCAACGGCATGGAGATGGGCTGGTTTGACGGCGGGCGAAGGCTGTTGCCCGGCGGTCGATTGACCGAGGTAGAAGGCCCTGATGTCCTCGCGCTGGCGAAGCTCGGCGGCCGCACCAGTGAGAACGGAGACGCCGTTTTCGAGCACAGTGGCGTGGTCGGCATAACGGAGCGCCACCGCCGAATTCTGCTCGGCGACCAGGATCGACAGGCCGGTCTCGCGGTTCAGCTTTCTGAGCGTCTGGAAGATGTCCTGGACGATGAGCGGCGCGAGACCCATCGACGGTTCGTCGAGGACCAGCAGGCGCGGCCGCGACATCAGCGCCCGGCCGATGGCGGTCATCTGCTGTTCGCCGCCAGAAGTCAGGCCGGACGATGTCCGGCGCTTTTCCCTGAGCCTCGGGAAATAGCCGTAGATCCGCTCGAGATCTTCGTTGATCTCGGCGCGGCGGCCACTGCGGCCAATGCCGCCGGCAACCAGATTTTCCTCGACGGTGAGGCTCTTGAAGCAATGCCGGCCTTCCAGCACCTGGACCAGGCCGGCGCGCACGAGATCGCCCGGCTTGCGGCGCGAGACATCCGAGCCTTCATAGCGGATGGTGCCTGCATTGACCTGGCCACGCTCGGCCGGCAGCAAATTGGAGACGGCCTTGAGCGTCGTGGTCTTGCCGGCGCCATTGGCGCCAAGCAATGCCAGGATCTGGCCGCGCCGAAGTTCGAAGCTGACGCCGTGCAGCGCCGTGATGGCGTGGTTGTAGGTGGCATGAACCGTATCCACGGCAAGAATGACGTCATCGTCCGGCATGGGGCTCTCATTTTGTGGTTCGATGAACCGAACAGGCCGGGCGCTGCGGAACCCTATCCGCTGCGCCCGGCTCTGCCCTGATCAGTTGGTGGTCACTGCGTTGGCATCATCCGCGGTGCGCAGCTTGATGCCCTTCTCGGCGGCGTAGGCCTCGGCGGACTTCTCGATGATTGGCCGCAGCAGCGCCCAGTCCGGCGCGATCCAGTCGGAGACGACGTTCCACTTCTTGCCGTCCCACTGCTGGAAGGTCACGTAGCCCTCGCCTTCGTGATTGTCCCAGCTGACATTGATCGAGTGGAACAGGTCCTTGGCGCCAAGCGCCTCGACTTTGGCCGGATCAAGCTTGAGGTGCTCGAAGCCCCAGCGGACCTCGTCGCCGGTCAGCGTGCGGTGGCCGAACTTCTCCTGCGCGACGCGGATCGCCTCGACATTGAGGATGCCGTTGACGATGCCGAGATTGTGGTAGACCGAGCCGATACGCGCCTTGTCTTCGAGGTTACCCTTGCCGGCGCCGTAGACCGTCTTCACGATCTCCTGAACCACCGGGTAGGAGTTGCCGGAAGCCTGGGTGGTGATGGCGGTGTAACCCTTGGCGGCGTCGCCGGCCGGGATGACATCCTCTTCCGAGTTCGACCAGACATTGCCGACGATGTGATCGACGGGAAAGCCGACCTTGACCGCCGTTTTCAACGCCACCGGGTTCATCACGCCCCACCCGCGCAGGACGACGAAGTCCGGCTTGGCGCGGCGGATCGTCAGCCACTGCGACTGCTGCTCGTTACCGGGATGCGGCACCTCGATCTGCTGCACGGTGAAGCCGTATTTCTGCGCCAGCAATTCATAGATCGGGATGGTTTCCTTGCCGTAAGGCGAGCCGTGATAGAGCACGACGATCTTCTTGCCCTTCAGTCTGTCGATGCCGCCTTCCTTGGAGGCGATGTAGTTCACGATGCCTGATGTCTCGCTGTAAGGATTGAGCAGCAGCGGGAAGACGTAGGGGAAAACGCGTCCATCTGTGGAATCGGTGCGGCCGTGGTTGACGGTGATCAGCGGCACCTTGTCGGCGGTGATGCGGTCGATCATGGCGTAGGCGATGCCGACCGAGAGCGGGTTCCAGGCGGCGGCACCGGCATGGCTCTTCTGCCGCTCGTAGCATTCGACGCCGCGCTCGACCTCGTACTGGGTCTCGCATTCGTCCCAGGTCAGCTTGACGCCGTTGACGCCGCCGTCGCGGATGTTGATGAGGTTGAGATAATCGATGAAGCCGCCGAAGAAGCCGGTGCCGCCGGCCGCATACGGCCCGACACGATAGCTCTGCAGCGGGAAATACTGTTCGTCGGCGTGCGCGGCGGGCAAGGCCACCGACACGATCATCGCCGCGGACAGCGCCGCCGCCTTGATTGTGTTCAGGAAATTCATGGTTGAGGTACTCCCGGTATGGGCCGTCTTGGGTTCGGCCTCTGGTTCATTTTCGGATGCGTCAGCTCAAGTCGACTGCCAGGCGGACAGGAGCCGTCTTCGGACCCTGTCCCACAGCGCCACCAGCCCGTCGGGTTCAAGGATCAGAAACAGGATGATGAGCGCGCCCAGCACGATGCGCTGGCTCATGTCGAGCACGCCCGAATCGAAAAGATCGCCAAGCAGGAAGCCGCCGAGGCGCGAAAGAGCGAGCGGGAAGACCACGATGAGGGCGGCGCCGAAAAATGCGCCGCGGATCGAAGCCAGGCCACCGATGATGATGATGAACAGTATCTGGAACGACCGGTCGAGGTCGAAGCCATCCGGCTCGACGGTCCGCAGATACGCGAAGGCCCAGATGACGCCGGCGACGCCGATGATGAAGGACGAGATGGCGAAGGCCAGCAGCTTGGTCTTCAGCACCGGGATGCCGATGATGCGGGCAGCGGTTTCATTGTCGCGGATGGCGATGAAGTTGCGCCCGGTCTGCGACGAGACCAGCCGATGGGCGAGGAAGGTCAGCACGGTGACGATGGTTAGCGCGAAGAGATAGCGGCCGATGGCGCCGTCGAGCGCGAAGCCTGAAATCGACAATCTCGGCGCGTCGATGACGCCGGAAGCCGAGTTGTTGGAGAACCAGCTGAACTTGGTCAGCGCCCATTGCACGAAGAACTGCGCGGCGAGCGTCGAAACCGCGAGGTAGAAGCCTTTGAGCCGCAGGCTAGGCAGGCCGAAGACGATGCCGATCGCGGCGGCGACGATGCCGGCCAGGAAAATGCTGCCGATCAGCGGCAGGCCTTCGACGCGCAGGTTGAAATTATAGGCGGCGAAGGCGCCCGCCGCCATGAAGGCAGCACTACCCAGCGAAACCTGGCCGGCATAGCCGGTCAGGATGTTCAAGCCCACGCCGGCGAGGCTGAGCGCCAGGAACGGCAGCAGGATGGCCTCGAACAGATAGCTCGAGCCGATCAGCGGCACGACGCCATAGGCGAAGGCGAGCAGCAACACGGGCACGACCCATTTCGGCAGCACCGGCGCGGACGAGAAATCGCTTGTTATGGCGGTCATGGCTCAGATCCTCTCGACGAGCTTCTGGCCGAACAGGCCGGAAGGACGGATCAGCAGGAAGACCAGCGCGACGACATAGGCGAACCAGCTCTCTATGCCGCCGCCGAAATAGTCGCCGATATAGACCTCGGCGAGCTTCTCGCTGGCGCCGATCAGCAACCCGCCGACGATGGCACCGAGGATGGAATCGAAGCCGCCGAGCACCAGCACCGGCAGCGCCTTGAGCACCACCAGCGACAGCGAGAACTGCACACCGAGGCGCGCACCCCAGAGCAGTCCCGCCACCAGTGCGACAAGACCGGCAGCAGCCCAGACGGTGGCCCAGATCAGCGGCAGCCTGAGACCGACCGCGAGGGCCGCGAACTGATCGTCGGCGACGGCGCGAAAGGAGAGGCCGATGCGGGTGTAGCGGAAAAACAGCGACAGCAAGAGGACCATGCCGGCGGCAACCACTGCGGCAAAAATGTCGAACTGGCTGATCAGCACGCCGCCGATTTCCAGCGGCACGTCCTCGATGCCGAGATCGAGGCCGTGGACCTGCGTGCCCCAGATCAGCTGGGCGGCGCCCTCGATGATGTAGGACAGGCCGAGCGTCGCCATGAACAGTGTGATCGGCGGCTTGTTGGTCAGCGGCCGCAGCACCGTGCGCTCGATGGCGACACCCATGGCGACCATGATGGCGAAAGTGATCACCAGCGCCAGCGCGAACGGGATGCCGCGCTCGATAAGGCTGACGAAGGTGAGTGCCGCGAACAACAGCATCGCGCCTTGCGCGAAATTGAGCACGCCCGAGGTCTTGTAGATCAGCACGAAGCCGATCGCGACCAGCGAGTACATGACGCCGGAGAGCAGGCCGCCGACGAGCACTTCGATGAAGAACTGGTAGTCGAAATCGGCGATCATATGCCTGCCCCGTCCTCATTGTCCGAGGCGACGCCGAGGTAGGCATCGATGACGCGCTGGTCGTTCCTGACCTCGTCTGGCGTGGCGTCGGCGATCTTGCGGCCGTAGTCGAGAACGGCAATGCGGTCGGACAGGCCCATGACGACGCCGACATCGTGCTCGATCAACACCACGGTGGTGGCGAAACGATCGCGCGCGGCACGGACGAAAGCCGCCATCTCGCTCTTTTCGCTCGCGGTCATGCCGGCCATCGGCTCGTCGAGCAAAAGCAGGCGCGGCTGGGCGACCAGTGCGCGGGCCAGTTCGACACGCTTCTGCAGTCCGTAAGGCAAGGTGCCGACAAGACGGTCGCGAATGGCGGTGAGGTCGAGAAATTCGAGGATCTGTTCCGCGCGGCTGCGTGTTTCGCGCTGCTCGCCGCGCGAGCGGCCGATGCCGAGCACCTGGCCGGCAAAGTTGGAGCGAACCTTGTAGGCGAGGCCGGAAGCGACATTGTCGAGGACGCTGAGACCCTTGAACAGTGCAAGGTTCTGGAAGGTTCTGGCGACACCGAGGTGAGCCAACTGCTGCGTCGGCACCTGGGCATAGAAGGTGCCGTCGAGCCGGACGTGGCCGCGATCCGGCCGATAGACGCCGCTGATGACGTTGATCAGCGAGCTTTTGCCGGCGCCGTTCGGGCCGATGATGGCGCGAATTTCGCCTGGGTGAACCGACAGGTCGATATCGGCCAGTGCCACGACGCCGCCGAACGACAGGCCGATGCCCTGGAGCGAAAGCAGCGGAGCGGCGACACCAGCAACGGAGCCGATCGGCTCGCCGTCGTCTTCGGACTGCTGCTGCAGACGCGGGCTTGACGGCAGGCCGCGCGCAAAGACTTCCGGCGCATAGACCGAAGCGTCCATCACTCCGAGCGTATAACTGGGCAACGGCATTCCAATCGTCCTTGATTAGGCGCGCAAAACCTCATTGCCGCTCGACGGATCGAGCGCGCCGGCAACCTTCATGCGTGTACTGGCCGGACCGTGGCGGGCCAGGCTGCGGGATGGCTACTCCGCCGCCAGCGACGCCGCCGCCTCGGCGTTTTCCAGTTCGCGGACCAGCGGGATGACATGCTTGCCGAAATACTCGACCTCTTCCTGGAAGTGCAGGAAGCCGAGCAGGATGAGATCGGCGCCGGCGCGCTTCAGGTCGACGATGCGTTGAGCGACCTGCCTGGGGGTGCCGATCAGGTTCGAGCGGAAGCCGTCATTGTACTGGACCAGATCGTCGAAGGAGGATTTCGCCCAATTGCCCTCGCCTTCCGGCGAAGCCTTGCCGGCATTTTTCACCTCATGGCCAAAGGCGTTGACCGCCTCGGGGTTGGCCTTGGCAATGATTTCGGCGAGCACCGCCCTGGCCTCATCCTCTGTCTCGCGGACGACCGCGAAGGCGTTGACGCCAACCTTGACGGAATGGTTATTGGCCTTCGCCTTGGTCCTGAGGTCGTCGACCTGCTTGGCGATCTCGGCCGGCGTGTTGCCATTGGTGAAGTACCAGTCCGAGACCCGCGATGCCATGTCGCGCGCGGCGCGCGACGAGCCGCCCTGGAAGATTTCGGGCAGCGGCTGCGGCGGTTTCGGCTTCAGCGAATATTCGTTGAAGCGGTAGAAATCGCCACGGAAGGTGAAGCTGTCCTCGGTCCATATTCCGCGCAGCGCACGAATGAATTCCTCCGAGCGGCGATAGCGCTCGTCATGGTCGAGCCAATGCTCGCCGATGGCATGGAACTCGCCACGGAACCAGCCGGAGACGAGGTTGATCGCGACGCGGCCATTGGTGAGATAGCTGATGGTGGCGATCTGCTTGGCCGCCAGCGCCGGGTTCCACGGTCCGGGCAGGATCGCCGCGATGACCTTGAGCGTTGTGGTCGCCGCCAGCAGATCATGGCTGAACGCCACCGATTCATGCTGCTCGTCGGCGCCGTAGCCGGCGGTGAAGCGGATCTGGCTGAGTGCGTAATCAAAGCCGGACTTCTCGGCGATCTGCGCCAGCTTGCGATTGTACTCGGCCGAATGGTTGGTGCGCTGCTCGATGTTGGAGATCACAAGGCCGCCCGAAACATTCGGCACCCAGTAAGCAAACTTGATCGAGTCGGTCTCTGCGTGTGCCATGAACTGTCTCCCATTCAGGCCATCTCGTTGATCGATCCGACCGCAGCCGGTTTCGTCGGTATTTATTATGTTTATAGAATCTATATACAAAGAAGGATTTTCCGTTTTTGAGCCCCTCTTGGGACGGAAATACCAATTTTGCTCGGCCAACCCGGTTTGCCGGTGTCAGCTCATGACCGGACCCTGCGCGGCATTGGCGCCGATGGCCTGCGCTGACGGCAGCGTTACCAGCAGCTTGGCAATTTCAACCGCGACCGCCTGGGCATGGCGAGCGACTTCCGGCAGACCCATGAGCTCGCCGAAAGTCCCTCGTGCCAGCGGGCCGGCGACCAGGAGTGTCGCGACCGCCTCACCGTCCCGGCCGATCGCGCGGCTGTCGAGACCTGTCTCGATGCCAAGCCCATATTGGTCCGTCCTGATCAAGCCGGTTTCCGCCAGCGAGCTCAGCGCCGGGTTCAGCTGCAGCGCCTGCCCATGAGCCGGACCGGTGGTGTTGATGACGGCAGCGAAGCGCGCCGCCTCGATCCGGGTCTGCCCGCGCCGTTGAAAGCTGACAGCCAGGCTGCCGTCCTCATCGTTCGACGCGACAAGCCTGGCGGCAATGGTGTCGACTGTACCGGCGGCATGGCGCCGGTCGAGCACGGCGGCGACCTGCGGGGCGATCCTGAAACGATGCACGTCCCAGAACACGCGCAGCTGGCGGACCAGCCTTGCCCGCTCCGGCGGGGCAAGTGCGGCCCACAGCACCGGCCCCTGCAGGCGCAACTGGTCGAAGACCGACTGCCAGTTGACATTGGCCGCTCTTGCCGCTGCCAGCGTCGCGCGAATGGTCCTGAGCAGGCCGAGCGCCGTCGTCGCCGGCGCGGATGCAAAATCGCCAAAAGGCTCGCCCCTGACATCGGGGTGTCCGCGCGAGCGTAAGCCGCGGCGCGACAGCGTGAGGATGCGGCCACGATGGCCACGACGGTCAAGTTCGGCGGCCATGTCGGCCGAGGTCAGCCCGGAGCCGACGATCAGCACCGAGGCGTCCGGCCCGATCCCGGCAAGCGCCGCGGCAGCGTATGGGTCGGCGATGAAACCCGGCGCTTCCGTCAGGTGGATCAACGCGGCTGGAATTGCAGGCTGGGGATGCGTTGCTGCTAGAACGACGATGTCGGAGGCGACCGGTCCGGCAGAGGTGTGCACGGTCCAGCCCGCGCCACTGGCATCGCGTGTCACGCGTGTGGCGGAACCTTCAACATGATGGACAAGGCCGGAATTGAGATGCGGCGCCAGATGCTCGGCAACATAGCGACCGAACACGCGCCGGCGCGGAAAAGCGTCGCCGTTCTTCCAGATGGCATCCGGGTCGTGTTCGAGTTCTCCGCTGCCAGTCAACCAGCGTGCAAAATGCTGCGGGTCGTCGGGAGCCATGCTCATCCTGACCGCGGGAACATTGACCCGATGAGACGGTTCCTCGCTGGAATAGGCAAGGCCACCGCCAAGAACCGGTCGTGGCTCGATCACGGAAATGGAAATGCGCTCCGGTCGAGGCATTTGCGCCAGGTGCCACGCCACCGCCGCACCGGAAAAGCCGCCACCAATAATGGCGACGCGCAACCGCGAGGACGCAGGAAGCAAGTTCACGAGGCGCTGGCGAGCGACTTCGGCCGGTGGTCGCCGGCGATGGTTTCGCCGAACGGACCGGTGTTTACGGACGAGCCGGCTGCCTTGACCGGATGGTCGGTCGGCAGTTTCGGCAGCACCAGCTCGCCGAAGCGATAGGCTTCTTCGAGATGTGGATAGCCGGAAAGGATGAAGGTATCGATGCCGAGGCGCCGGTACTCGTCGATGCGCTCGGCGATCGTGTCGGGATCGCCGACAAGTGCGGTACCTGCGCCGCCGCGCACCAGGCCGACGCCGGCCCAGAGGTTGGGGGCGATCTCGAGCTTGGCGCGATTGCCGCCATGCAATGCGCTCATCCGCGCCTGGCCGACCGAATCCATGCGGGCAAAGACCTTCTGCGCCGAGGCGATCGTCGCGTCGTCGAGCCGGCTGATCAGCCTGTCGGCAGCGGCCCAGGCCTCCTCGGTGGTTTCGCGGGCGATGACATGCAGCCTAATGCCGAAGGAGAGCTTGCGGCCAGCCTTCTGCGCCAGTTCACGCATGCCGTCCAGCTTGCGCTCTACATCGGCTGGCGGCTCTCCCCAGGTCAAATATTTGTCGATCTCCTGCGCCGCCACCACGGACCCAGCGTCGGACGAGCCGCCGAAATAGAGGGGGGGGTAGGGCGTCTGCACCGGCGGAAACAGCAGCCTTCCATCCTCGATGCGGAAATGCTTGCCCTGATGCTCGACCGTCTCGCCGCTCAGCACCCGCTTGTAAATCCGAAGGAATTCCTGCGTCACCTCGTAACGTTCGGCATGCGACAGGAAAATGCCGTCGCCCTTGTTCTCCAGCGGATCGCCGCCGGTGACGACGTTGATCAGCAGGCGGCCATTGGAGATGCGATCCAGCGTCGCAGTCATGCGCGCGGCCAGCGTCGGCGACTGCAAACCGGGCCGCACGGCGACAAGGAAACGCAAGCGTTCGGTCATCGGTACGAGGGCCGATGCGATCACCCAGGAATCCTCGCAAGAGCGGCCGGTCGGCAACAGCACGCCATAGTAGCCGAGCGTGTCGGCCGCCTTCGCCACTTGCGTCAGATACGGCAGATCGACCGATCTGCCGCCCTCGGCTGTGCCGAGATAGCGGCTGTCGCCATGCGTCGGCAGAAACCAGAGCACCTTGATGCGGTCTGGCACGATCCGGCTCATGGCCTTTCTCCCGCTGCCTGGCGACTGGATATGTCTGCTTTGGTCGAGGGCGAGCGTAAGAGAGTGGGCATGGCGTGGTCCTGTCCGGGTGGAAACCAGATCGCCAGTGCAGATTGCTTATTCCACAAACTCTGTAGAGTTAGTTTATTCCAATTCTGTCGCCGCTATTAGAATTTCTCTCTCCAACGCGTCGGCGGTGAGGCCGACCCGAGTGCACCGGGCCGGCCTTCCTGAATCAGAACGCGGGTTCGACCGCGTTGACATTGTCCTTGGTGACGACGGTCAGCGGGATGGGTAGCCGGTCCTTGACCTCCTTGCCGTCGATGATCTCGGCCATCGTGTTGATCGCCAGGCGGCCATCCTCGACGGGCGACTGGACGATGGTCGAGTACATCTCATTGGTGCGGATCGATTCGAACGCATCCTTCTGGCCATTGATGCCGACGATCGGCGGTGCGGCCTTGGAGGGGTTCGCCTCCTTCCATGCGTCGATGAAGCCGCGGGCCATCGTGTCGTCATTGGCGTAGACACCGCTGATCTGGTCGCCGAAGCGTGTGATCAGATCGCGGCTGACCACCAGCGCCTTTTGCTGGTCGAAGTCGGCGTTGACCGTGTCGAGCACCTTGATGTCGGCATTGGTTTCCTTGAGACGGTCGGTGAAGCCGCTGACACGTCCGATCGTGGTGCCGTTGCCAGCCTGGCCGGCGATGATGACGACGGAGCCCTTGCCGCCCAGCGCCTTGCTCAGCGAGTCCGCCGCCAGCTTGCCTTCCTCGTAGACATCAGGCCCGGTGAACGACTTGATGAACGGCTTGGCATCGTCGCTCATCGGCGAATTGATGAGGATCGCCGGAATGTTCGCCTGCTGCGCGCGCGCCAGCCCCGGTATGTATGCCTGCGGGTCGAGCGGCCACAGGATGATGCCGTCGACCTTACGCGCAACGCAGGTGTTGAGCTGCTCGGTGCCTTTCTGGACGTCGAAATCCTGGCTGAGGCTCAGGATCTCGATGCCGAGTTCCGCGGCGCGCGCCTGAAGCGCCTTGTTGGCCGGCGTCGCGTAGGCATGCGAATCCGCTGCCGTCACGTAGCAGACCGTCTTGGCGCTGGCCCAGCCCGTCGATGCCAGCACAGCCGCCATGGCGGCGACGTGAAGCATGCTTTTCTTGCCAATCATGTGTTTCCTCCCAATCATGTGGTTCCTCCTTGAGTGATTGGATTGTCGCGAACGAGCGCCGGGCGCGTGCCCGGAGCCCTCCCCTTGGTGGTAACGGCCCGATCGAGCACGACGAGCAGGATCAGGATAAGCCCGGACACGACCTGCTGGACGTATGCGGGAACGGACTGGAACTCCATCGCGATGGTCAGCGAGCCGATTGTCAGCACGCCGCCGAGCGTGCCGAGCGCGGATCCCCTGCCGCCTTCGAGACGAGTTCCGCCGACAACGACCGCGGCAATGACGGCGACCGTCAGTTCCGAGCCGAAGACGGGCGAGCCGGTGTTGGTGACGAGGCTCTGGAGAACCCCCGCTAGGCCGGCAAGCGTGCCGGCAAAGACAAAGCCGAGAAAGACGATACGGTCCGAGGCGATACCGCTTTCCTTGGCAGCCGCCGGGTTGGATCCCACCGCAAAAACGTTACGCCCAGGTATGGTGCGCGTCAGCCAGAAATGCAGCAGCACGATCAGGGCGATGAACAGCGCGCTGCGGAGGGTGAAGACATCGAGATAGATCTTGGCCAGCGCCAGGGAGAGCATGATGTCGGTTCCGGTCACCGGCTGGCTGTTGGTGATCCAGTGCGCGAGCGAGCGGAAGATCAGCATCGTCGCGAGCGTCAGCACGAGCGAATTCACCTTCAGGCCGACGACCAGCATGCCGTTGACGGCGCCTGCCAGGGTACCGACCAGGATGCCGACGATCGCGGCAGGGAGGATGCCGATCTCTCGCTGCAGGATGACCGATACGATGCCGGCCAGGGCAAACACCGCGCCACCGGAGAGGTCGATCTGGCCCGATATCAAAAGCACCGTCAGGCCGATCGCGATCAGGCCGATTGTCGCCGCCCGGTCGAGGCCGAGGCCGAGGGTCGATGCCGAGAGGTAGCCGGGGACCACCAGCGCGGAAATGACCAGCGTCAGACCGAGAATGACGATGACGCGATACTGCGAGACAAGCGAAAGAAAACGCATCACGACACGCCCCGCTTGCGCAGCGCCGCATCCATGCCGACGGCGCCGACGATCAGGATGCCGAGCACGAAACCCTGGATCGGCGTGCGCACACCGTCGAGCACCATGACGTTGGTCAGCAGTTGCACGAAGATGAGGCCGGCGATGGCCCGTGGCACCGATCCGAAGCCGCCGACGATCGACACGCCGCCGACCACCACCGCCGTGATGGCACTGAATTCGTAGCCGCCGCCGATGAGCGGCCGCGCGCTCTGCAGCGTCAGCCCGAGCAGGCCGCCACTGATGCCGGAAGCGAGTGCTGTGATCACGAAGGCGCCAGCCTTCACGGCCTGCACCGGAACCGCACTTGCCTCGGCGGCGCTGTAATTGCCGCCGGTGGCGAGCGTCCATCTGCCCCAGAAGGAGCGGGACAGGACGAAATGGCCGACAAGAGCAATGACCAGGAAGATCAGCACCACGACCGGAATGCCGAACAGCCGGCCCTTGGCGAATTCGGCGGAGGCGGGATTGCTGCCATAGACGATGACCCCGCCGACAGCCGCCTGGACGATGCCCAGTCCGATCGTGCCAATGCCGAGCGTGGCAATGATTGGATTGATGCCGACATATCCGACCAGGACCCCGTTGAGCAGGCCTATGAGGCCCGCGAGACCAACCGCCAGCACGAAGGCCGGCAGCGGCCCGATCATCGGCTGCAGCCCGAGCGACAGGATGGCGCCGCAGGCGATGGTGGCCGGCACCGACAGGTCGGCCAGGCCGCCGACCACGAGCACGAAGGTCATGCCGACGACGACGATGCCGACGATGGACATCGAGGTCAGGACGTTGAGCAAATTGCCTGATGTGAAGAAGGCGGGGCTGACGAAGGAGCCGTAGAGCATCACGGCGAGGATAGCGAAGGCCAGCCCCGCCTTCGACAGGACATCGACAAGCCTGCTGCCACGCGTAAAGCGGTCGTTGCGGTTCACGCCGCCGATCTCCATGGCAGCTTCGGTCACGCCGTCTCCTCCCCCGTGGCTAGCGCCATGATGCGCTCCTCGCTCAATTCGCTGCGCAGGAGAGGCTCGGAGGCATAGCCATCGCGCATCACCACCACGCGATCGCAGACGCCGAGGATTTCGGGCAGCTCCGACGAGATCATCACGACCGCCATGCCGCCGGCGACGAGTTGGCCGATGATGTGGTGGATCTCGGCCTTGGCGCCGACGTCGACGCCCCGCGTCGGCTCGTCGAGGATCAAGGCCGAAGGTTTGGCGGCAAGCCATTTGGCGATGACCGCCTTCTGCTGGTTACCGCCCGACAGAAGGCTGATGCGCCGTTCGCCGTCGGGCGGTGAAATCGAAAACTGCTTGACCGAGTCCGCGGCAAGCGAGTGATCGGCGCTGCGGCTGATGCGACCGAAACGGCTCAGGCGGCGCAGTATGGGCAGGCTGATGTTTTCCCGGATCGACATTCCAGGCACGACGCCGTCGCCCTTGCGATCTTCCGGAACATAGGCAATGCCTGCCCTGACCGCCTGGGATGGCGAGTTGATCGAGACCTCGCGTCCGTTGACGCTGACCGAGCCCTCGACAAGCCGCGACAGGCCGAAGATTGCGCGGGCGACCTCGGTGCGGCCAGCGCCCACCAGCCCCGTCAAGCCCAGTATCTCGCCGGCGCGTACATCGAAGCTGACATTGCGGAAGCGCGTGCCGTCGCTGATGCGTTCGACGCGCAGCACCGACTTGCCGATCTCGGCCGGGCTTTTCGGGAAGACATTGCTGACTTCGCGACCGACCATCAGCCTGATCATGTGAGCGGCATTTATGCCTTCGATCGGACGCGTCTCGATCATTGAGCCGTCGCGCAGCACAGTCACCTCGTCGGCGATTTCGAGCACCTCCTTCAGTCGGTGGCTGATGTAGATGATGGCGATGCCGTCATCGCGCATCTTGCGCAGGATCCGGAACAACGCCGCCGTCTCATGCTCGCTGAGGCTGGATGTCGGTTCGTCCAGGACGATGATCCTGGGCTGCGCCGCGTAGGCTTTGGCGATCTCGACGAGCTGCTGCTGGCTGATCGACAGGTTGCCGAGCCGTTCACGTGGGTTGATGGCCGCTCCGAGCTCATCGAGAACGGCGGCTGCAGCCCGGATCATCTCGCCCTTGCGCAGAAAGGTCCACTTGCCCGGCATGCGGCCGAGATAGACGTTTTCGGCGACGCTCAGGTCGGGGACCAGATTGATTTCCTGATGCACCATGCGGATGCCCAGCGCCTGGGCGTCCGCGGGCCGGCGCATGCGCACTTCGGCGCCGCCGACCCTGATTGTGCCGCTGGTGGGTGCGTAGGACCCGTTGAGCACTTTCATGAGCGTCGATTTGCCGGCGCCGTTCTCACCCACGACCGCATGAACGGTACCGAATTTCACGGCGAAATTGACGTTGGACAGAGCCTTCACGCCCGGGAACGTCTTGCTGATGCCTCGCATGTCCAAGGCGCAATCGGCGGCGACAGTCATATCTGGCTAGGTTCCTCCTGGCGGCTGGCCGATCGTCCTCGGTATCGGCCATCGATATGTTAGTATAATAGTTTCTTCAACGCAGCTCGACCCCTCTTCGAACTGGCTTGAACGTCCGGGCTTTTGAACACGCGACTCAGTCCAGGCTCTCGGTTGCGGATTGAATTTCTCACCGCGGACGATGACTATTGCACTAATATAACAGTTCTGGCAAGCTGGATTCCGGCGGTCGTTTATGGGCATCGTGTCCACCGACACCCGACGCTTCCATTGGATGCGTGCCAATTGACATTCTAGTATTATCTGGCCATTTCTGGTGAACGAAGACACGGATTTGCAATGGACCTGGATCCTTCGACGCTCAATCGGGCTCTTCCGCTCCGCGATCAGATCTACCACAAGATCCGCAACCTGATCGTCGTCGGGCAGCTGAAGCCGGGGGAGGTGATCAACGAGGTCGCCATCGCGGAGGCCCTGGGGGTGTCTCGCACCCCCGTTCGCGAAGCGGTCAAGCGCATCAGCGACGAGGGCCTGGTCAAAATCCTGGCACAGACCGGCACCTATGTCGCTCCGATCAGCCGGGCCGACCTGGAAGAAGCCTATGTCATCCGGCGGGCCCTGGAGATGGAAAGCGCCCGACGCGCGGCCGCCAAGTTCACAGCGGCAGCCAGCGAATTGCTGGAAGACAACATGGCGGCGCACCGGCTTGCCATATCGCGCGGCAGATATGCCACCGCGATACAGCTCGACGATGTCTTCCACCGCACCATAGCCGAGATCTGCGGCCTGCCGATGATCTGGAGAGCCGTCGACATCTCGAAGGCACAGATGGACCGCGGACGCTATCTCGCCATCCCAAGACCGGGTTATGGCGAACAGACGATCGAGCAGCACGAGGCCATTTTCGACGCGCTGAAGCGCCACGACGCCGAGGGGGCGGCAAGGGCCATGGAACATCATCTCGAGACGTCGTTCCGCAACACGCTCGAAGTCGCCGCCGACCTTCTCGACTGAAGCCTCGCGAGCAACCGGCATGCAAAGAATGGGGCTTTGTATCGGCGTGAAAGCCGAGGCGATCGCGGACTACAAGCGCGTCCACGCCGCCGTCTGGCCCGAGGTGCTGGACGTCATCAGTCGCGCCGACATCCGCAACTATTCGATCTTCCTGCGCGAACCGGAGAACGGTGGGAGTTGTGCGACCCCATGCAGACGCCGCTGCCGACGCGCGCCGACGGGCGAATGGCGGGCGGCCATGGAAGAGGTCTTCCATCTCGACTGACCGTGTCCCGGCCGTGCGGCGGTCCGTTCTTTCATCCAGCCGTTTGCCGCCCTCAAACTGCGCCGCAAGGCGCACTCATTGCACGCCACTCACCTAACCGATCCGCCGCAACGCCCTGCAGTCCAGGCCTTTCGCAACCGCACCTTGACCACTGACATTCTGTTATATTAGTATTCCAAATCACTTTTGCCTCTCGGCGCTCCTTGTCGGGGGGAGCTTTTTCAGAGTTTGGGTCATGGCACGGTTCATCAAGCTGTCGGATATCGACAACATTCTTCTGGCGGTCGATCCGTTGAAAATCGGCGACAAAGCCGGGGACGTGGCGGCCAGGGCACGCATACCGCGCGGGCACAAAATGGCCTTCCGCGACATCGGCTCGGACGAGCCGATCGTGAAATACGGCCAGACCATTGGTTTTGCGCGGGGATCCATCGTCGCCGGCGACTGGGTTCACGAGCACAATGTGTATCTGCGCAATTTCGAACGCGACTACGTCTTCGGCACCAATACCAGGCAAACCGAGGTCGTTGCCGAGGCCGAGCGCGCTACTTTCATGGGTTACCGCCGGCCGAGCGGCAAGGTGGGCACGCGCAACTTCATTGCCGTCCTGACCTCGGTGAACTGCTCTGCCAGCGTCGCCCGGTTCATCGCCGACGAAGTCAACCGGTCCGGCATCCTGCGCGACTATCCCAATGTCGATGGCGTCATTGCGCTCGTCCACGGCACCGGCTGCGGCATCGACACCAAAGGCCCCGCTTACGACCTGCTGAAGCGCACGCAATGGGGCTTTGCCACGAACCCCAATGTCGGCGGCGTGCTGATGGTCGGGCTCGGCTGCGAAGCGTTCCAGATCCCACGCTGGATGCAATCCTACAACATCGAGGAGAGCACGACCTTCCGCACAATGACCATCCAGGAAACCGGCGGCACGCGAAAGACGGTCGAAGCCGGCGTCAAGGCGATCGTCGACATGCTGCCTACGGTGAACGCCGCCGAAAGGACGCCGCAGCCGGCCTCCGAACTGGTGCTTGCGCTGCAATGCGGCGGCTCGGACGGCTATTCCGGCATCAGCGCCAATCCGGCACTTGGCGCGGCGGTGGACCTGCTTGTCGCGCAAGGCGGCACGGCCGTGCTTTCGGAGACGCCGGAGATCTATGGCGCCGAACATCTCCTCACCTTGCGCGCCGAGAGCCGCGCAGTGGGTGAAAAGCTGATCGAACGCATCCGCTGGTGGGAGGATTATACCGCCAGGCACGACATGGAGATGAACAACAACCCCTCGCCCGGCAACAAGCTGGGCGGGCTGACGACCATCCTGGAGAAATCGCTCGGCGCCTCCGCCAAGGGCGGCACCACCAATCTGCGCGCGGTGCTGGAATATGCCGAGCCGATCAACGAGCGCGGCCTCGTCTTCATGGACACGCCCGGCTACGACCCGGTCTCGGCCACCGGGCAGGTCGCCGGCGGCGCCAACATATTGTGCTTCACCACCGGCCGCGGTTCGGCCTTCGGATGCAAGCCGACGCCCTCGATCAAGCTTGCCTCCAACACCTTTATCTTCGAGCAGATGCGCGAGGACATGGACATCAATTGCGGGGATGTACTGGACGGCGTCTCGCTGGCCGAGAAGGGCCGGGAAATCTTCGCCGAGATCCTGCGCGTGGCATCCGGCGGGCGCACCAGGTCGGAAGCGCTCGGCTATGGCGACAACGAGTTCGTGCCGTGGAGCCTTGGCGCGACCATGTAGCGATATCGCCCGCCTGCACAGGCCGGCGGGCGCCCACGAAAAATCTCAAACGGAAAGAACCGCTCGACATGAACAGCATCGATCTTGACGGCCAGCACGCTGTCGTCACCGGCGGCGCCCAGGGCCTCGGCTTCGCGATGGCCAGACGCTTCGTTGCCTCCGGCGCGACGGTCAGCTTGTGGGACCTCGATGAGGCACGTCTCGAGACCGCACGAGAAGAACTCGGCAGCGCCGCTTCGACAGAATTGGTGGATGTCGCCGACTGGGCGTCGGTGGATGCCGCGCGCGCCAGGACCGAAGAGCGCGCCGGCAAGATTTCCATTCTGGTCAATTCCGCCGGGATCGCGGGCCCGGCCGCCCCGCTCGACGTCTACGACATCGAGACGTGGAAGAAGGTCATCGACGTCAATGTGAACGGCACGTTCTACGTCAACCGGGCGGTGGTTCCGGGAATGAAGGAGCGCAATTACGGGCGCATCGTCAACATCGCCTCGGTCGCCGGCAAGGAGGGCAACCCCAACGCATCAGCCTATTCGGCCTCGAAGGCGGCGGTCATTGGCCTGACCAAGTCGCTCGGCAAGGAACTGGCGCAGTACGACATCGCGGTGAACTGCATCTCGCCAGCCACGGCGCAGACGCGCATTCTCGAACAGCTGACGCCGGAGCATATCGAATATATGCGCTCGCGCATTCCGCGCGGCCGCCTGCTGGAGGTCGACGAGGCCGCCGCCATGGTCGCCTGGCTCGTCTCCAAGGAGAACAGTTTTACAACCGCCTCCACGTTCGACCTGTCGGGTGGGCGGACGACCTATTGAAAGGCAGTTGCCGTTCAGCCAGGCAACCGACCGAGATCAACCGCAAAGCGCTCCACCATCGCGAGGCCAGGCTCGCTGGGCCGCATCGCCGGAGCCCGGTCGTGTATCGGGATGCCTGCGCGGGCGCCGAACAGCCGCTTGCCATAGCAGATCAAGTTTTCGATGCCTTGCATGACGAAGACCGCTGCCGGCAACATTCTTGCATATTCAGCCTCGGCCGTGGCTTCGCCTCCGGCGCGGAACGCATGATAGGCGCGCACGGCATAGTCGGCGCAATCCGGCGCCAGGATCATGCCGCGGCAACCGATGCGGAAATTGTCGATCAGTTCCAGGCCGCCACGCCCGTTGAAAACCGGTATCCGGCCATCGGTACGCTCGATCAGCCCGGCGATGTCGGTAACCGGACCCTCGCCCTTGATCAGCCTTACGTTGGGATACAGCGTGACGAGGTCGCGGATTTCGTCTGATGAAAGGCCGCGCCCGAAAAACGCCGGCGCGTTCTGGATCGCCACCGGCAGATCGGTCGCCTCGGCAACGCGGCCGAAGAAGCTGATGTATTCCGGCGTACCATAGGATCCGACGGGCGGCGGCTGCAGGATCACCCAATCCGCTCCGACGCTTTCGGCGTGCCGAACCTGCGCCACCTGCTCAGCCACAGAAGAACCGAAGATGGTGAAGGCGAGCGGCACTTTTCCGGCGGTGTCTTCGGCTGTCCAGTCCATGATCGTCCGGCGCTCGGCGTCGGTCAGCTTGGCGACTTCCGTCGCCAGGCCGAGCGCCGCCATGCCGTGCACGCCGCTCGCCAGGCAAATCTCGACCTGCCTGCGCATCGCTGCGCGGTCGAGTTTTTCGTCGCTGTCGAACAGCGCGTAGAGAATGGCGTGAATGCCGTGGAAATCGTCAGGCTGGAAATTGGGCATGCAGGTCAGCCTCAATGGCTTTCGCGAGGGATAGCATGGCCACGGCATCCGACGAGAAAGTCGAGATCGGCGCCGCGATCCGCCTGCAGAACATGGTCGACATAAAGTCCCTGATAGCCGCCGCGCATCGCCGGCTCCGGCGGAGCCCAGGATGTCCGCCGCCGCGCCAGTTCCTGTTCCGACACGTCGAGATGCAGCTTTCTTGCTTCGACATCGAGTTCGATGAAGTCGCCGCTCCTGACCAGCGCCAGCGGACCGCCGACGGCGGCTTCCGGTGCAGCGTGCAGAACGACGGTGCCGAAGGCGGTACCGGACATGCGGGCGTCGGAGATGCGTATCATGTCGCGGACGCCTTGCTTCAGCAGCTTCCGAGGCAGAGCCATGTTGCCGACCTCGGCCATCCCCGGATAGCCCTTGGGGCCGCAATTCTTCAGCACCATGACCGAGCTCTCGTCGATATCGAGCGCGGGATCGTCGACGCGCGCCTTGTAGTCGTCGATGTCCTCGAACACGACGGCGCGGCCGCGATGCTTCATCAATCCTGGCAACGCGGCTGAAGGTTTGATGATGGCGCCGTCCGGCGCCAGATTGCCGCGCAGCACCGCGATGCCGCCCTGGGCGGTAAGCGCCTTGTCGCGCGGGCGGATAACCTCGGGATTGTAGTTTTGGGCATCGGCAATGTTGTCGCGCACGGTCTTGCCGGTGACCGTCAGCGCGTCGAGATCAAGCCGACTGGCGATCTCTTTCATGACGGCCGGAATGCCGCCGGCGTAGCAGAAATCCTCCATCAGGAAGCGGCCGGACGGCATCAGGTCGAGGATGGTCGGCACATCGCGGCCATATCGATCCCAATCGTCCAGCGTCAGCTCGGTGCCGACACGGCCGGCAATCGCCAGCAGATGCACGACCGCATTGGTCGAGCCGCCGATGGCACTATTGACACGGATTGCGTTGGCGAAGGCCGCCTTCGTGAGGATGGCCGACGGGCGCAGATTCTCATCGACCATCTCGACGATGCGCCGCCCGGTCATGCGGGCGATGCGGCTGCGGCGCGCGTCGACCGCCGGATAGGCGGCGTTGCCGGGCAGCGCCAGGCCGAGCGCCTCGACCATCGAGGCCATGGTCGAGGCCGTGCCCATGGTCATGCAGTGGCCGGGGGAGCGCGACATGGCGCTCTCGGCATTGGCGAAATCCTGCTCGCTCATCACGCCGGCGCGGACATCCTCGGAGAATCTCCACACATCGGTGCCGGAACCGATCTCCCGTCCCTGAAAGCGGCCATTGAGCATCGGTCCGCCGGAAATGACGATCGACGGCAGATTGCAAGAGGCCGCGCCCATGACCAGCGACGGCGTGGTCTTGTCGCAGCCTGCCATCAGCACGACGCCGTCCATCGGGTTGCCGCGGATCGCCTCCTCGACATCCATTGAGGCGAGGTTGCGAAACAGCATCGCCGTCGGCCGCAGATTGGACTCGCCGCAAGAGAAGACCGGGAATTCGAGCGGCAGGCCGCCAGCTTCCAGGACGCCGGCCTTGATGTGCTCGATCAGGCCACGGAAATGCACGTGGCAAGGCGTGAATTCGGAGAAGGTGTTGCAGATGCCGATCACCGGGCGGCCGTCGAAAGCATCGTCGGGCAGGCCGTTGTTCTTCATCCAGCTGCGGTGGATGAAGGCATCCTTGCCCAGCCCGCCGAACCAATGCTGCGATCGTCTCTTGGTCATGGTCTTTCCGGCGTTCAGGCGGGATGCTGCAGCTGGCTCAGCCCGCCATCGACGACGAGCGTCGCCGCGTTCATGAACGGGCACTCGTCGGAAATCATGAACACCGCGGCAAGCGCGATCTCGTGCGCCGTGGCGATGCGGCCGCCGGGATGCAGCGCCATGGTGTTGGCGCGTGCTGCGGCCGGATCGGCAAAGCTGTTCCAGTAGTCGATCGCCTTCTGCGTCTCGACATAGCCCGGCGCCAGCGCGTTCACGCGCACGCCTTGCGCCGCATATTCGAGCGCCAGCGATTTGGTCAGGCCGAGCAGAGCGTGCTTGGCGACGGGATAGGGGAAGGTGTGCGGAATGATGGTGAAGCTGTGCGTCGAGGCGATGTTGAGGATGGCGCCGCCGCCGCTTGTAATCATGCCCGGCAGCACAGCCTTGCTGCAATTCCAGGCGCCCTTGACGTTGAGGTCGAAATTGCGGTTCCACTCTTCCTCGGTCGCCTTGAGCGGCGTCGAGAACACATTGACCCCGGCATTGTTGATCAGCGCGTTGATGTGGCCGATTTCGTCGGTCGCTTGGCCGACGGCAGTGGCAATCGCGGCTCCGTCGCTGATGTCGGCTGCCGCATGCCCGACATGGCCGTGCGGCGCGGCAAGGCCGGCGACGGCCTTGTCCAGCAGTGCGCCGTCGCGGTCGACGAGGAACAGTCTTGCACCTTCGGCAAGGCAGGCCTCGGCGATGGCCAGCCCGATGCCTTGCGCGGCGCCGGTCAGGAAGATGCGTTTGCCGGAAAGGCGCTCAGCCATTTTTGTCCCTCCAGCTTAGCGCCGGCCCAGTGCCGACGAGCGCAGATTGTCGAGCAGCACGGCCAGCAGCAGGATCACGCCACGTACGATGTACTGGTAGAAGGCCGGGATGTTGAGCAGGTTCATGGCGTTTTCGGCGATGCCCATGATCAGCACGCCGACGATGACGCCCGACATGGTGGCGCGGCCGCCGGCAAGCGAAACACCGCCGAGCACGCAGGCCGAGATGACCGAGAGTTCGAGCCCGACCGCCGCGTTGGGCTGGCCGGAGGTGATGCGCGACGCCAGCAGGATGCCGGCGATGCCGCAGACGACGCCCTGCAGCGCAAAAATCCAGATGCGCGTCCGGTCGACATTGACGCCGGCAAGACGCGAGGCCTCCGGATTGCCGCCGATGGCCAGCGTGTTCTTGCCGAAGACGGTGCGGTTGAGGACGAAGCCGAAGATGCAAAACAGGATAGCGAGCACCCAGACCGGCGTCGGTATGCCGAGCAGTTTCGAGAGCGCCAGCTGATAGAAATCCGAGCTGTTGATGCCGACGGCACGGCCGTCGGACGCGATCAGCGCAAAGCCGCGCACGATCTGCATGGTGGCCAGCGTCGTGATCAGCGCGTTGATGCGGAATTTGGCGATGACGACGCCGTTGATGAAGCCGACGAAAGCGCCGCAGGCGATTGCCGCCAGCAGGCCAAGCAGGATCGAGCCGGTGTAATTCGACGCCATCACAGCGACCATGCCGGCAAAGGCGACGATCGAACCGACCGACAGGTCGAAGTCGCGCGCGGCGAGGCAGAACATCATGGTGCAGGCGACGATGCCGACGGTGACCACCGACTGCAGCAGGCCGAGCATGTTGCGGTCCGTAAGGAAGTTCGGCACCAGAGCCGACACCAGCGCGAAGGCGACGACGAAGATGACGACGAGGCCCTGTTCGCCGAGCAGGATTTTTTTCAACTGGTCGGTCATGCCAAAGTCCTCAGGATGCGATCGCGTCGGGAGTTTTCTGATCGGGGAGAGCGGCGGCCAGGATCGCCCTTTCGGCGAACTGGTCGCGGGTGAGTTCAGCGCTGACGCGGCCACCGCACATCACCAGAATACGGTCGCAGATGCCCATCACTTCCGGCAGTTCGGACGAGACCACGACGATCGCCATGCCGTCCTGCGCAAGCTGGTAGAGCAATTCGTAGATTTCCGATTTGGCCCCTACGTCGATACCGCGCGTCGGTTCGTCGACAATGAGAACCCGCACCCCTTGTTCGGACAGCCAGCGGCCAAGGATGACCTTCTGCTGGTTGCCGCCGGAGAGATTGATGATGTCCTGCTTGCGCGACGGCGTGCGCACCTTGAGCTTCTTGATGAAGGTTTCGGCGGTGGCGATCTCGCTGGCGCGGTTGAGCACGCCGAAGCGCGTGTGATGGCGCCGCGACGAGATGTTGATGTTCTCCTCGACCGAGCGGCCCTGGATGATGCCGTCATGCTTGCGATCCTCCGAGCACAGCACGATGCCGGCCCGGATCGTGCCACGCGGATCGGCGGCACGGACCAGCTTGCCGTCGACGGTGATGCTGCCGCCCGAGCGCGGATCGGCGCCACAGACCAGCCGCATCAGTTCCGAGCGCCCGGCGCCGATCAGGCCGAAGAAGCCGACGATCTCGCCTGCCCTCGCCTCGAAACTGGCCGGCGTCTTCAGTTTGGGGCCGCTGAGAGCGTCGACCTTCAGGCGGACATCGCCCGTTTTTCGTGCGCGAAAACCCCAGATATCCGAAATCTCGCGGCCGACCATCTCGGCGACGACCTGGTCGCGGGTGACGCCTTTCAGCGACGCATGGTGCGCCGCGAGCTTGCCGTCGCGCAGCACGGTCAGGCTGTCGCAGAGCCGGAACACTTCGTCGAGCCTGTGCGAGACATAGATGATGACCTTGCCTTCGCCGCGCAGGCGGTCGATCAGGGCAAACAGGATTTCGCTTTCGCGCGAGGAAAGCGACGAGGTCGGTTCGTCCAGCGCGATAACGCGTGCGTCGAGCATGACCGCCTTGGCGATCTCGACCATCTGGCGTTCGCCGATCGACAGCGTCTTGACCTTGCGGCGCATGTCGATGTCGATACCGGCCGATTTCAGCTTGGCGCCGACGTCGTCCAGCATCCGGCGGCCGGCGATGATGCCGGCGTTGGCGGGGAAACGACCGAGGCTGAGGTTTTCGGCAACGGTGAGTTCAGGAACGAGTTGCAGTTCCTGATGAATGACAATGACGCCATTGTCGAAGGCATCCCGGGTCGAGGTATAGGCCTGAACCCTACCGTCAATGCGGATCTCGCCCTGATCGGCATGCTGGTCACCGGACAGTATCTTGATCAGGGTGGATTTGCCGGCGCCGTTCTCGCCCATCAAACCATGCACGGCGCCTTTGTCGACACCGAACGAGACGTCCGACAGCGCCTTGACGCCCGGATAGGTCTTGGTGATGTGCGAGAAGTCGAGAAAGGACACGGGCAGCGATCCTCTTATGGAATGGCAAACAGGCGGCGGGATGAGCCGCCGCCTGTTTGTACAGGGAGGATTATTCGATGCCGAGACCCTGGCGGACCTTCTGGTAGTCGTCGCGCTTGGCGAGTGCACCCGAGGTCAGGATCAGCTTCTCCGGCTCCTTGTTGTTGGCAACCCAGTCATACATGTCGAGCGCCGTCTCGTAGCCATGACGCTTCGGCGAGATGATCACGGTGCCGACGAAGCCGGTGGCCGTCGGCTTCTTAAACTCGTTGATCGCCGAATCCGCGCCGCCAATGCCAACACCGATCATGCCGTCCGCCGGAATGCCAACGCTTTCGGCTGCACGCACGGCGCCGAGCACCGCTTCGTCGTTGAGGCCGAAGGAAACCCACTTCTTGATGTCGGCATGGGCGTTGAGCACGACCGTCGCCGCATTGAGGGCAGCTTCCGTGTCGGTCTTGGCCTGCGGGGCGTCAAAAATGTTCTCGGCCTTGAAGCCGTTTGCCTTCAGCACCGAGATGGCACCTTCGACGCGATCGACCGCCGTCGGCAGCTGGTCGTAGGAGACGCGGATGGCGCCAACCTCGTCGGCTTTCCAGCCGCGCGCCTTCATTTCGTCGACGATCGCCTGGCCGACGGCTTCGCCGATCTTGGTGGCCGAAATGCCCATATGCGGGACGTCTTCCAGCGCCTTGCCGTCGGCGCCGACCAGACGGTCGTCGACAGTCATCAGCTTGAGATTGTTGGCGGCGGCCTTGGCGACGATGCCGGGGCCAAGCTTCACGTCCGGTGTGCAGACGATGAAGCCCTGGGCGCCCTGGGCGCCGAGATTGTCGATCGCCGACATCAGCTTCTCACCGTCCTCGGCGCCGATCTTGACCAGGGTAAAGCCCTTCTCCTTGGCGGCCTGGTCAGCGAACTTCCATTCGTCCTGGAACCACGGCTCCTCGGGCTGCTTGACGATGAAACCGATCTTGGTGTCCTGAGCATATGCAGCGATGGTCGTGACGGACAGCACGGCAAGCGCGCCCGCGACGAGCGCGGTCTTCAAAAGTCGCATGATTACCTCCCAGCGATAGACCGGGCGCTCAGCCCGGATGCCGGAGTGTCTAATCGTTTTTATCATACTCGTCAATTGATCTGGTATGATAATTAATGTACATGCTCTGACCAGCAATCGCTGGCGCAATCAGTCCGCATCCGTTAATGGCGGATCGGTTGTGCGAAACCAGCGGTTCGCCGCCTTGGAGGAGGGCTGAGGTGACCGGGACTTTGAAGAAACCGCAAGGCGACACAGCCACTCGCCGCCCGCGCGTCATGCCCGATGTGACCAAGGCAATGGCCTCAGACATCTTTTCCGGGCGCTACCCGGCCGGATCCTCCTTGCCGACCGAAAACGAACTCGGCGTCGAATATGGTGTCAGCCGCACTGTCATCCGCGAGGCCCTGAAAGTGTTGGCGGCAAAGGGGCTGGTGCTGTCGCGGCCGCGCGTCGGCACGATCGTCTGCAACGAGGACGACTGGAACATCATCGACCCACAGGTGCTGGCCTGGCACGCGCCGCATGCACTGGACGACAAGCTGTTCGACGCCATCCTCGAAACGCGCCGCGCCATCGAGCCGCTGGTCGCCGAACTGGCGGCCACGCGCGCAACGCTGCAGGAAATAGCCGATCTCGAAGCGGCATGGCGCGGCATGGCCGGCGCCGGCGAGGATCTCGCCGCCTTCTCGCGCAGCGACATCGCCTTCCACCAGATCGTCTATACAGCGAGCCACAACCCGATCTTTCGCCAGATCGGCAATCTGATCGACACCGGGCTGAAATTCTCGCTGGAGGCGACGGCGGTGATTTCGCTCGACCGGCGCATGGAGGCCGTGGCGGCGCACCGCGAGGTGGTCGAGGCGCTGCGCATGCGCGACGCGGAGGCGGCGCGCGGGGCGGCAAATCGAATCCTCGACCTTGCGGCGCGCGACCTCGTCAGCGCCAAGAAACTCAAGAGCAACTGAGACGGCGCATGAAAATCATCTCGCTCACCACCTACATCGTTCCGCCGCGCTGGCTGTTCCTGAAGATCGAAACCGATGCCGGCGTCACCGGCTGGGGTGAGCCGGTCGTCGAAGGCCGGGCGCTGACCGTCGAGGCAGCGGTCAAGGAGCTTGGTGATTACCTGATCGGCAAGGATCCCCGCCTGATTGAAGACCACTGGACGGTAATGCACCGCGGCGGCTTCTATCGTGGCGGGCCGATCCTGATGAGCGCCATTGCGGGCATCGACCAGGCACTGTGGGACATCAAGGGCAAGGCGCTCGGCGTGCCGGTGCATGAACTGCTCGGCGGCAAGCTGCGCGACACGATCAAGGTCTATTCCTGGATCGGCGGCGACCGGCCGGCGGAGGTCGCGGCCGGTGCCAAGGAAATGGTGGCGCGCGGCTTCCTGGCGCTCAAGATGAACGGCACGGAAGAACTGCAGATCGTCGACAGCCATGACAAGATCGACGCGGCTATCGAACGCGTCGCCATGGTGCGCGAGGCGGTCGGGCCCAACATCGGCATCGCCGTCGATTTCCATGGCCGCGTGCACCGGCCGATGGCGCGCGCCCTGGTCAAGGAGCTCGAGCCCTACAGGCTGATGTTCATCGAGGAGCCGGTGCTCAGCGAAAACCGCGAGGCGCTGAAGGAGATCGCCGCGCTTGGCTCGACGCCGATTGCGCTCGGCGAGCGGCTCTACAGCCGCTGGGACTTCAAATCCGTGTTCGAGGAAGGTGTCGTCGACATCATCCAGCCCGATTTGTCGCATGCCGGCGGCATCACCGAATGCCGCAAGATCGCGGCGATGGCGGAAGCCTATGACGTCGCGGTGGCGCCGCACTGCCCGCTCGGGCCGATCGCGCTTGCCGCATGCCTGCAGCTCGACGCGGTCAGCTACAACTGCTTCATCCAGGAGCAGAGCCTCGGCATCCACTACAACGCCTCCAACGACCTGCTCGACTATGCCGCCAACAAGGATGTCTTCCGCTACGAGGATGGCTATGTCGCCATCCCCGACGGCCCGGGCCTGGGTGTCGAGATCGACGAGGACTATGTCAAGGAGCGCGCTAGGGAAGGCCACCGCTGGCGCAACCCGATCTGGCGCCACAAGGACGGCTCCTTCGCCGAGTGGTGATCGGGCTGGCTTTCAGTCTCTAAGCGCTCCATGAACAGTGAAGACTTTGTCCGGCGAACAGTTGCTCTCGAGAAATGGCTGGTTCGTTCCGTTTGATGGGGGCGCTTTCAGCGGCGTTGCCTGAACTGACCATCAAACGCAGATGACCGCAGTACGGCACATTCATCGGCTGCGAATTGCAGAGGGACTGTTTGGTGGAGCCAATCGGGATCGAACCGACGACCTCTTGAATGCCATTCAAGCGCTCTCCCAACTGAGCTATGGCCCCACTTCCGGCAGTCAACCGGCGCCGTTTCCGGCGAAGAGATCCGGCGCGGGTTGGAGACCGCGCCGTTAGTGCAGGCGGCTTCTAACCCCGCCTTTCGTCAATATCAAGCCTTCAAGAGCCGCTTTTTCTTCGCAGGCTACGAAAGCCTGCAAACGCCCGCTTTCAAGGCCGATCAGACCTCGTCGTCGTCGTCGCCGACGCCGATCATGTCGGCAACGTCGTCATCTTCTTCCTCTTCGTCGGCGAGGAAGGTGTCATCCTCGTCGTCGCCGAGGTCGACGTCATCCTCGTCGTCGCCGAGATCCGGCAGGTCGTCGCCCTTGGCGTCCTCGTCGGCCTCTTCAAGCGAGACGACCTCAACGCCCTCTTCTTCCTCGGCGTCCACTTCCTTCTCGGCCACTTCCTCTTCCTCCTCGAGAGCGGCAATCTTGCCTTCCTCGAAATAGGAACGCGGATAGGTCTTGCCGGTGTAGGGCGAGACGATCGGGTCCTTGTTCAGGTCGTAGAATTTTCGGCCCGTCTCCGGGTCGATACGTTTTGTGCCAAGTTCGGTTTTTGCCACGGCAAGCCTCGTCAATAAAAGAGTGGTCCCCTTAACCACAGTTTGCAGCGCTGTCAAAGCGAAAAGCCGGCGTCACAAAACCATACGTTGAAAGGCGTCGCGTCAGTGACGACCATGGGGGATGACCATTTCGGCCCGCCGTGATACGAGACCGCCGCAACAAATGAAAAGCGCCGGCCCGCCGGCATTCCGTCCAGGGAAATTCCATGTCTCACGCCGCCGCGCCCAAGCCGGCCACCGCCCGCCAATCCCCAGCCCTTTCTGGTATCGCGCGCGTGCCGGGCGACAAGTCGATCTCGCACCGCTCCTTCATGTTCGGCGGCCTCGCCTCGGGCGAGACCCGCATCACCGGCCTGCTCGAAGGCGAGGACGTGATGCGCACAGGTGCTGCCATGAAGGCTATGGGCGCACATATCGAGAAGAACGGCGACGAGTGGGTGATCCGCGGCACAGGCAATGGCGCACTGCTGCAGCCGGAAGGCCCGCTCGATTTCGGCAATGCCGGCACCGGCTCGCGGCTCACCATGGGCCTTGTCGGCACTTATGACATGGAGACGACCTTCATCGGCGACGCCTCGCTGTCGGGCCGGCCGATGGGCCGCGTGCTGGAACCCTTGCGCCAGATGGGCGTGCAGGTGCTGAAGGCGACACCGGGTGACCGCATGCCGATCACGCTGCATGGGCCAAAGCATGCCGCGCCGATCACCTATCGTGTGCCGATGGCCTCGGCGCAGGTCAAGTCGGCGGTGCTGCTTGCCGGGCTGAACACGCCGGGCATCACCACCGTCATCGAGCCCGTCATGACGCGCGACCACACCGAAAAGATGCTCAGAGGATTCGGCGCGAACCTGTCGGTCGAAACCGACGAGCGCGGCGTGCGCCACATCTTCATCGAAGGACAGGGCAGACTGACCGGCCAGACCATCGCCGTGCCGGGCGACCCGTCCTCGGCCGGCTTCCCGCTGGTGGCCGCGCTGATCGTGCCGGGTTCCGACATCACAATCGAGAACGTGCTGATGAACCCGACCCGCACCGGCCTGCTTTTGACGCTCCAGGAAATGGGCGGCAAGATCGACATTTTGAACCCGCGCAACGCCGGTGGCGAGGACGTCGCCGATTTGCGCGTGCGCTACTCCGAGTTGAAGGGCGTCACCGTGCCGCCCGAGCGGGCGCCGTCGATGATCGACGAGTATCCGGTGCTGGCGGTCGCGGCGAGCTTCGCCGAGGGCGAGACGCTGATGCAGGGGCTGGAGGAGCTGCGCGTCAAGGAATCCGACCGGCTGTCGGCCGTCGCCAACGGGCTGAAGCTCAACGGCGTCGATTGCACCGAGGGCGAGGCCTCGCTCGCCGTGCGCGGAAAACCGGGCGGCAAGGGGCTGGGTGGCCATCCGAACGGCCAGGACACGACCGTGCAGACCCATCTCGACCACCGCATCGCCATGAGTTTCTTGGTCATGGGGCTGGCGACGGAAAAGCCGGTGACGATCGATGACGCCGCGATGATTGCGACGAGCTTTCCGGAGTTCATGGGGCTGATGACGGGGCTGGGCGCGGAGATCGGCTAGTCGATGGCTTGGGACCAGACTGCAACGCTGGCGGGACAGCACCCCCCTCTGTCCTGCCGGACATCTCCCCCGCAAGGGGGGAGATTGGCGGCTTTGGCGCTCCATTCAATCCTGCAATATTGGCGATTGGCTAAGTCAGCGGTGATGGCTGATCTCCCCCCTTGCGGGGGAGATGTCCGGCAGGACAGAGGGGGGTGTGAAGAATCTCGGCGCCCGTCTTCTTCATCGCACCTGTCAATCGCGGCGGCCCGCCAATGACTCACACCTTCACCATCGCCATCGACGGCCCCGCAGGCGCCGGAAAAGGCACGCTGGCCCGGCGGCTCGCCGACCACTACCGGCTGAACCTGCTCGACACCGGTCTCACCTATCGCGCCGTCGCCTATGCGCTCATCCAGCACGCGCTGCCGCTCGACAATGTCTCGGCCGCCGAAACCGCGGCCCGCCAGGTCGATCTGGCGAAGCTCGACCGGGCGGTCTTGTCAACGCATGCCGTCGGCGAGGCTGCCTCCAAGGTCGCGGTGTATCCGACGGTGCGGCGCATCCTCGTCGAAAAGCAGCGCGACTTCGCCAAGACGCCGCCGGGCGCGGTGCTCGACGGGCGCGACATCGGCACCGTTGTCTGCCCCGACGCCGACATCAAACTCTATGTGACAGCGAGCGCCGAGGTGCGGGCACAGCGCCGGCTGTCGGAGATCGAGAGCATCGGCGGGACCGCCGATTTCACCGAAATCCTCGCCGATATCGTGCGCCGCGACGAACGCGACATGAGTCGAGCGGACTCACCGTTGAAGCCGGCGGCCGACGCGCACTTGCTTGATACCAGCGAAATGGCTATAGAAGCCGCGTTTCTTGCAGCCATGGCGATCATAGACGACGTGCTGGCCAAAAGAGACAACGCCTAATCCGGGTTTTCCCTCGTATTTCCGTTGTCGGAGGCGAAGAAAATACCCATATCGGGCACGAACCAGCCTGCCAGCATTCTTCATGCGCCGGAATTGCCGTTTAAAGAGCGGCCCAGGGTTTTTGTAGCCCGGAACGCCGGTAGGCCAAACGCAACGCTAACCCACGGCGCCCGTCCCGCTTTTAGATGCGGGGCACTCCAGGAGAAACAATGTCAGCTGCAAATCCCACTCGCGACGATTTCGCGAGCCTGCTCGAAGAATCTTTTACCGCCGGCCATTCCGGCGAAGGTCAGGTCGTCAAGGGCATCATCACCGCCATTGAAAAAGACATGGCTATCATCGACGTCGGCCTCAAGGTCGAAGGCCGCGTGCCGCTGAAGGAATTCGGCGTCAAGGGCAAGGACACCACCCTCAAGGTTGGTGACACCGTCGAAGTCTATGTCGAGCGCATCGAAAACGCGCTTGGCGAAGCGATGCTTTCACGTGAAAAGGCCCGCCGCGAAGAGAGCTGGGTCCGCCTGGAAGAGAAGTTCACCAAGGGTGAGCGCGTCGAAGGCGTCATCTTCAACCAGGTCAAGGGCGGCTTCACCGTCGACCTCGACGGCGCCGTGGCCTTCCTGCCGCGCAGCCAGGTCGATATCCGCCCGATCCGCGACGTCTCCCCGCTGATGCACAACCCGCAGCCGTTCGAGATCCTCAAGATGGATCGCCGCCGCGGCAACATCGTGGTGTCGCGCCGTACCGTGCTTGAGGAGAGCCGCGCCGAACAGCGTTCGGAAATCGTGCAGAACCTCGAAGAAGGCCAGGTTGTCGAAGGCGTCGTCAAGAACATCACCGATTATGGTGCGTTCGTCGACCTCGGCGGCATCGACGGCCTGCTGCATGTCACCGACATGGCATGGCGCCGCGTCAACCATCCGACCGAAATCCTCAACATCGGTCAGACGGTCAAGGTGCAGATCATCCGCATCAACCAGGAAACCCACCGCATCTCGCTCGGCATGAAGCAGCTCGAGAGCGATCCGTGGTCCGAGATCGGCACCAAGTTCCCGATCGGCAAGAAGATCAAGGGTACCGTCACCAACATCACCGACTACGGCGCGTTCGTCGAACTGGAGCCGGGCATCGAGGGTCTCATCCACGTTTCGGAAATGTCGTGGACGAAGAAGAACGTGCATCCCGGCAAGATCCTGTCGACGACCCAGGAAGTCGACGTGGTGGTGCTCGAGGTCGATCCGGCCAAGCGCCGCATCTCGCTCGGCCTCAAGCAGACGCTCGAGAATCCGTGGCAGGCTTTCGCCTCGAGCCATCCGGTCGGCAGCCAGGTCGAGGGCGAGGTCAAGAACAAGACCGAGTTCGGCCTGTTCATCGGCCTCGAAGGCGACGTGGACGGCATGGTGCACCTTTCCGACCTCGACTGGACCCGTCCGGGCGAGCAGGTCATCGAAGAGTACAATCGCGGCGACATGGTCAAGGCGCAGGTGCTCGATGTCGACATCGACAAGGAGCGCATCTCGCTCGGCATCAAGCAGCTGGCCAAGGATACGGTCGGCGAAGCGGCGACTTCAGGCGAACTGCGCAAGAACGCGGTCGTCACCTGTGAAGTCATCGGCGTCAAGGATGGCGGTCTGGAAGTGCGGCTGGTCGACAGCGGCATCGAAACCTTCATCAAGCGCTCCGATCTGAGCCGTGACCGCGACGAGCAGCGCCCCGAGCGCTTCACCGTCGGCCAGAAGGTCGACGCGCGCGTCATCGCCTTCGACAAGAAGACCCGCAAGCTGCAGGTCTCGATCAAGGCGCTGGAAATCGCCGAAGAGAAGGAAGCGGTCGCTCAGTACGGCTCGACCGACTCCGGCGCTTCGCTGGGCGACATCCTGGGTGCCGCGCTGAAGAAGCAGGGCAGCTAAGCCCTTCGCACCGCGAAGCCCTTCGAAGCGAAGTTTTCGCACAGGCTCGAAAACAAAACCCCGCCGGAACAATCCGGCGGGGTTTTTCTTTGACCGCGGTAAAGGGTGGAAGGTTACGCCCTGCCGTAAAGCGGCACCAGCGTACCACTCATCGCCAGATTGGCCGGCGATGCCAGATAGGCGATGGCCTCGGCGGCGGCTTCGAGGCTGACCCATCTGGTGACATCGGCATCCGGCATGTCGGCGCGGTTTGCCGGCGTATCGAGTGTCGACGGCGCCACGGCATTGACCAGGATGCCCTTGTGCTTCAGCTCTTCGGCCATCGCCACCGTCATGGCTGCCACCGCCGCCTTGCTGGCGGCGTAAGCGACCATGCCGGCGCCGCGTCGCGGATCGAGCCCGGCGCGCGCGGTGACGTTGACGATACGGCCCGCGGTATCCGATGCGAGCATAGAGCGTACCGCGGCGCGGCAGCACAGGAAGGCTGTGCGCGCATTGGTGTCCATCATCTCGGCAAAGGACGCCGACTCGATCTTTTCAACAGGTGCCGAGGTGAAGCCGCCGGCCAGATGGATCGAGCCCCAAAGGCCTGGAACCTGGCTGTAGAACGCTTCGACCTTGGCAGGGTCCGAGAGATCGACGTTGTGCACCAGCTGGACACGGTCATGCGTGGTAAAGGGGAAATGCGTGGGGGCGGCAGCATGGGCGTTGGGCACATGGCAGATCGCGCCGTCACTCAGCAGTTTGCCGACAACCGCACCGCCGAGCGCACCGGTTCCACCGGTCACGACGATATGCTTGCCTTCAAGTGTTTCCGTCATCTTGGACGCTCCTGTCATTTTTTTGTCGTTAGGTCGTTTCTGTGCCGCCGACGCGAAGCGTCGCGCCTTTTGCGCCATCACTCAATTGACATCTCGACATGGCAGTTGTCGCGTCTTTGCATGCGTCCGCCCACCGGCCGGCCGTGGTTCAGGGCCGTCGAGACGGGAAATACGTAGCACCGTCCTTCAGTCAACCGTGATTTCGATGACGCGCGGCAGTCCGGTGGCCCGGGCGCGCTTCAACGCGTCCGCGAGAGCGTCGATATCGGCAAGCCGTTCGGCGCCGATGCCATAGGCCTCGGCCAGCTTGCAGAAATCGGGCGGCGCCGGCGATACGCCGACGGGCTCGACACCGACATCGAGCATGGAGGTTTCGATCTCGCGGTAGCCTCTGTTATTCCAGACGATGAAGATGACCGGCGCCCGCGCATCGAGCGCGGCGCCCAACTCCGGCAGCGTGAACTGGAAGCCGCCGTCGCCGGTCAGGCAGACAACCGGCGCATCGGGTATCGCAAGGGCCGCGCCAATCGCCGCCGGCGGGCCATAGCCGAGCGCGCCGAAGCCGGTGGCGGCATTGAACCAGCCGCCTGGGCGGTCGTGGTCGTAATAGAGGTTGGCCGCATAGATCGGCTGCGTCGAATCGCCGACGATGAGCGCGCCCGGCAAGGTGTCGCGGATCATCTCGACGGCACGCACTTGCGCCTGCAGGGTCGGATTGAGCTCGGCAAAGGCTGCTTTTCGTGTAGCAGCTGCGCGCGACGGACCGCCCTCGCTTGCCCGGACATGGCCCGTTTCCAGAAGCAGCGCTTCGAGCGCCTCGGCGCAATCGGCCTGGATCGAAACGGTTGCCGGGCGGCGGGCAATCTGGTCCGCGCCGATATCGATGCGGATCAGATTGGCGGGCAGGACGAAGCCGCCATCGCTGTAGCCGTCATAGTCGGTCGGGCCGAATTCGGTGCCGGCGGCAATGACCAGATCGGCTTCGGCCATCAGCGCCCGTACTGTCTTCAGGCTGGGACTGGCCGGCACGCAAAGCGGATGACCATGCAGCAGGCCGCGCGCATTGGTGGTCTGGACGACCGGCGCTCCCAGCCGCTCGGCCAGACGCCGCAATGGCGCCCCGGCGCGTTTGGCGCCGCCGCCGACCAGGATCAGCGGGCGGCGCGCGGCAGCGATGAGTTTGGCCGCGCTGGCAATTGCGGCACCTTCCGGCGCGGGTGGCGTCACATTGCTCAGCATGGCAGCGATGCCATCCGCCGGCTTGACCATGACGTCGGTCGGGATCTCGATATGCACCGGGCCGGGCCGGGCCAATGAAAACAGGGCGAAGGCCTGCGCCAGAGCAGCGGGCAATTCGCTGGCCTCGGTGACGCGCTTCGAAAACAGCGCCACCTTCTCCATCATGCCGCGCTGATCCGGCAGTTCATGCAGATGGCCGAGGCCCTTGCCCAGCGTCGGCATGGCGTTGACGCCGGATATGACCAGCATCGGCACCGAATCAGCGCGTGCCTGCCCCATGGCGGTGATGGTGTTGGTCAGCCCCGGTCCGGTGATGACGAAGGCGACGCCCGGCCTGCCGCTGGCGCGTGCGTAGCCATCGGCCATGAAGCCGGCGCCTTGTTCGTGGCGCGGCGTGACGTGGCGGATCTTCGAGCGCGCCAGCCCGCGATAGAGTTCGACCGTGTGGACGCCCGGAATGCCGAACACCGTGTCGACGCCATGCGCTTCAAGCAGCGAAATCAACGCCTCGCCGACGGTCGTCCCAGTGGTGGTCCCAGTGGCGATCATTGGCGCAGCACCGGGCGCGTCAGGCAGGTCGGACCGCCCTCGCAGGCGATGCAGAGCGCATCCGCATCGAAGGTGGCGACCGTGCAGCCGGCCGCTTCCATGGCGGCCGCCGTCCTGGGAAAGCCGGCAACGGCAATGATCTGGCGCGGCGCGGTCGGCAGCACATTGAGACTGAGCCCGCTGGAAGCGAAGAACTCGTCGGCATCGCCCTCGACCAGCTTGATGCCGCGACCCCGCAGCATCTGGTAGAAGGGGGCCGGCAGCAAGGGCGGGTAGACCAGCGCCAAATCGTCGGCGAGCGGGCTGATCACCGACATCAGATGCAGGCAGGCTTCCTCGCCGTGCCAGAGCGGCAGGTCGAAACCGAAGACCGAAATGCCCTTGGGCGAGAGCAGGTTCGAAAGCTGCTGGATGCCGTCCTGGTTGGTGCGTACGCCACGACCGACGGCCAGCGTGGTTGCATCGACCCAGACGCAGTCGCCGCCTTCCACCTGCCCCGGATCATCGATCCGACCGAGAATGGGTATCCCCATGCGCTTGTAAGCTGCCTCGTGCAGACCGGGCTCGGCACGGCGCAGCGCCTTGCCCATCGAAAGGATAATCGCGCCATGATCGGTCATCAGCGACGGATCATGGGTGAAGACGGAATCGGCCAGCCCGTCATCGGCGTCCGTCAGCCATTCGATCTCGGCGCCGGAAGCCGCGACCATGCTGGTCAACTGCTCATGCTGGGCCGCCGCCTTCTGCGGATCGAACCCCGGACCATAGTGCCATTCCTGTGCCCTGGCATGACGCATGGCGCTCGTGGCGGACCGCATCAACACGCGTTTCAGGGGTCCGGCCATGGACTGCGACCCGTATGATTTGCCCACTAAATTCTCCCTGAACGTCGGTTGGCGCCACTAACCACTACAGCAAGCTGTGATCAATAGTCCAAAAACCATGGTTGACGGAGGCAAGCGGAACGGTCCATCCTGAGCATGGGAACTCTGTCCAGTGACGGGTAATGGGTAAAAGATACCAGCAGCGACGAGCTCGAACGCTCCGCGGAGCGTGGAAGGAATGACGGCCATAAGCGCCGCATCCGGGATGACAGCGCAAAGCGCCGCACCCGCATTGAAACATACGGCGCAGGACGGCGCCGCCGAAGCCATCCATGTCGAGAACCTGCACAAGAGATTCGGTGAGCTGCATGTGCTGAAGGGCGTCTCGCTGTCGGCGCGCGACGGCGAGGTCATCGCCATCATCGGCGGCTCGGGCTCAGGCAAATCGACCCTGCTGCGCTGCATCAACTGCCTGGAAAACCCCACCAGCGGCATCATCCGCGTCAATGGCGAGGAGATCAAGCTCAAGGCCGACAGCCATGGCCACACGGTCCCGGCCGACCGCAAGCAGATCGAGCGCATCCGCTCCAAGCTCGGCATGGTGTTCCAGAACTTCAACCTGTGGAGCCACATGACGCTGATCGAAAACGTCATCGAGGTTCCCGTACATGTGCTTGGCATCAAGCGCGATGTGGCGATCGGCGAGGCCGAGAAACTGCTCGCCCGTGTCGGTCTGGCCGAAAAGCGCGACGTCTATCCGGCCTATCTGTCGGGCGGCCAGCAGCAGCGCGCGGCGATCGCCCGAGCGCTGGCCATCAATCCGCGCGTCATGCTGTTCGACGAGCCCACCTCCGCACTCGATCCCGAGCTGGTCGGTGAGGTGCTGAAGGTGATCGGCGACCTGGCGCGCGAAGGCCGCACCATGGTGCTGGTCACCCACGAGATGAAGTTCGCCCGCGAGGTCGCGACGCATGTCGTCTATCTCTACAATGGATTGGTCGAGGAAGAAGGCCCGCCGGAGCAGATCTTCGGCGCGCCCAAATCCGAAAGGCTGAAGCAGTTCATCCGCAACATCGGCTAGGACAGGCCGGGACGGAAGAAAACCGGGAACCAACAACAAACTGGGAGTCGTGACATGAAGACTGTTCTGAAAACATTCGCCGCAGCGCTGCTGCTCGGCGTCGCCGCCATGGGCGTGGCCAAGGCCGATCCGGTCAAGATCGGCGTCGCCGCCGAGCCTTATCCGCCCTTCACCTCGCCCGATGCTTCGGGCAAGTGGGTCGGTTGGGAGATCGACTTCATCGATGCCGTCTGCGCCGAGGAGAAGCTCGATTGCGTCATTACCCCGGTCGCCTGGGACGGCATCATCCCGGCACTGACGACCAAGAAGATCGACCTCATCGTCTCCTCGATGTCGATCACCGCCGAACGCGCGAAGACGATCGATTTCTCGGACAAGTACTATAACACGCCGACCGCGATCATCGGCCCCAAGGACCAGAAATTCGGCTCCGCCCCGGACGACCTCAAGGGCAAGATCGTCGGCGTGCAGGTTTCGACGGTGCACGCTGTCTACGCCAAGAAGCACTTTGGCAGCACAGCCTCGGAGATCAAGGAATACCAGACCCAGGACGAGGCCAACAACGATCTGGCCGCCGGCCGCCTCGATGCGGTTCAGGCCGATTCCATCGCGCTTGGCGAGTTCCTGAAATCCGACCAGGGCAAGGCCTGCTGCGACTTGAAGGGGATGGTCGCTCCTGACGACGAAGTGCTCGGACCGGGCGTCGGCGCCGGCGTGCGCAAGGAAGACACCGAACTGAAGGGCAAAATCAACGCCGGCATCAAGGCGATCCGCGCCAACGGCAAATATGACGAGATCTCGAAGAAATACTTCGATTTCGACATTTACGGCGGTGGCGGCGCACAGTCGAACTGACGATCCTCGTATGAGCGGTGGGGCATGGCGCCAGCGCCATGCCCCCTGCTCGATCTTTCCCAGGCATGTTTGCCGCCGACGCAGCCGTCGGCGGTTGGCCAGCACTTCGGGGGCGACGCTGATCGACGCACTTCTTTCGGCCTCCGCGGCCGGCATCACCGAGCTTCTCTCGCCCTACCCGCCAGGCTGGGGCGGGGCTCTTTTGGTTGGGCTGCTCCATTCGATCGAGATCGCGCTGGGCGCCACGTGCCTCGGCCTTCTGATCGGCACCGGCGGCGCCTATGGCAAACTTTATGGCGGGCCGGTGGTGCGCGATCTCCTGGCGGTCTACACCACCATCGTGCGCGCGGTGCCCGAACTGGTGCTGATCCTGCTGCTCTATTACGCCGGAACCGACCTGATCAATCAGGCGCTGACGGCCATGGGCTATCAGCGCGTCGACGTGAGTGGCCTTGCCGCCGGCATCGCCGTGCTCGGCTTTGTCCAGGGCGCCTATTCGACAGAGGTGATACGCGGCGCGATCCTGGCCATTCCGCAGGGCCAGATCGAGGCCGCCCGCGCCTATGGAATGTCTCCGGGCCTGATGTTGCGGCGCATCACCTTGCCGTCAATGCTGCCCTTCGCCATACCGGGCCTCGCCAATCTCTGGCTGATCGCCACCAAGGACACCGCGCTGCTGGCGGTCGTCGGTTTCTACGAACTGGCGCTGGCGACGCGGCAGGCGGCGGGCGTCACCAAAGCCTATTTCACCTTCTTTTTCGCGGCGGGCGTGCTCTATCTGCTGCTGTCGCTGGTCTCCAATCTCATCATCGGCCGGGTCGAGGCATGGTCGCGGCGCGGCATGCCTTCGCTCAAGGAGGCGCGCTGATGGCCAACGAGGCCGCCATCATCAATGTCGTCGCGCGAACGTCGCTGTGGCTGCAGCCGCACCGCATCGTGCTGATCCTGATCGCACTCGGCCTGGTTCTGTCGGCCGCCTTTTTCATGCGCTGGGACTGGCTGCCGCAATATTATGAAATGGGCTTGATCGGCATCTGGCGGTCGCTGTGGATCCTGGCCGTCACCTGCGTCCTGGGCTTCCTGCTGGCCGTGCCGCTAGGGCTGGCGCAAGCCGCCGGCTCATTCTGGTTCGCCGCGCCCGCCAAGGTGTTCTGCACGGTGATCCGGGGCACGCCGCTGCTGATCCAGCTATGGCTGCTTTACTACGGCCTGGGCTCGCTGTTCCCGCAATATCCCTGGATCCGCGAATCCTGGATGTGGCCATATCTGCGGCAAGCCTGGCCCTATGGCGTGCTGGCGTTGACCCTGTCGTTCGCCGGCTATGAGGGCGAGGTGATGCGCGGCGCCTTTGCGGGCGTGCCGAAGGGGCAACTCGAAGCCGCCCGCGCGTTCGGCATGAGCCGCTGGAAGGCGTTCCGGCGCATCTGGCTGCCGCAAGCCATCTATCGGGCGTTGCCGACGCTGACCGGGGAGACCGTGCTGCAGTTGAAATCGACGCCGCTGGTGGCGACGATCAGCGTCATCGACATCTTCGCCGTTTCGTCCAAGGTGCGGCAGGACACCTATCTCACCTATGAACCCCTGCTGCTGCTGGCGCTGATCTACATGATGATCACCGGTATTCTGGTCTTTGCGTTCAGCAGGATAGAAGCGCGGATCCCCAACAAGATTGGTTAGAGGGGAGTAGGGGAGTAGGGGAGTAGGGGAGTAGGGGAGTAGGGGAGTATCCGGCTACTATCCACATTCACATTTCCATCCCCATTCGCTATTCACTGCTCACTGTCCCCTACTCCCGTACTCCCCTATTCCCTTACTCCCCTAGGACGGCCATGATGCAACTCAGTCTCGACCAGGCAAAAGGACTGTGCCGGATGGCGGCACTTGGCGCCGGCGCCAATGAGGAAGCGGCACAATCGCTCGCTGCTTCGATCATATCAGCCGAGGCCGAAGGGCTTTCCTCGGTCGGTCTGTCGCATTTCATCGACTATCTTGAGGCGCTGGAAGCCGGACGCATCGACGGCAATGCCGATCCGGTGATCACCCGGCCGGCGCTTGCGGTCTATCTCTCCGATGCACGCGGCGGGCTGGCGCATACCGGCTTCGACCGCACCATCGACGACCTCGCCAAGGCGGCAAAGCTGTTCGGTGTCGCCATCTTCTCGCAGAAGAACGCCTATACATGCGGCGCGCTCGGCTATTTCACCGGAAGGCTGGCAGCACTTGGACTGGTGTCGTTCGCCGCCACCAACGGCCCGGCCGTGCTTGCCGGCTCGGGCTCGGTCAAGCCGGTCTATTGCACCAACCCGATGTCGTTTGCCGCACCCGCCGCCGACGGCGCGCCGCTGGTCATCGACCAGTCGTCAAGCGCCACCGCCTTCGTCAACATCCGCAAAGCGGCCGAAGAGGGCAAGACCATCCCGGAAGGCTGGGCGCTGGACGCCAGCGGCAACCCGACCACCGATCCGGCCGCCGCCATGAAGGGCGCCATGCTTGCCTTCGGCGGCCAGCGCGGTGCCAACATCGCGTTGATGGTCGAAGTGCTGGCAGCCGGCCTGTCAGGCGCCAACTGGTCGCTCGACGCGCCATGGTTCAGCGGCGGGCCGGACAGTCCCGGCACCGGCCTGTTCGTGCTTGCCGTCGAGCCCAAGCTGCTCGATCCGGATTTCGAGCAGCGAATGAAGGACCAACTCGACCGGCTGCGGCGGCGCTTCGGCGTGCACGTGCCGGGCCGCGCCCGTGCAGAGGCGGCAGAGAAGGCGCAAGCGCGGGGCATCACCGCATCCAAGGCGGTGGTGCAGCGCATTTCCGAATTCGCCGCACGCTACTCTTCCTGAATAATAATTAAATATCAATTGGTTATCTGAAATCAGCCCGCCCCAGGCGCGGTGCGGTGCGATTTTCTTTGCGCGCCGCTGAACCTTTCCGCGCCTTGCTGCGACACAGCTTTGTCCAGGGCAAGGCGAGCTTGCCCGATCCACACCGGGGGAAGCAGCAAACCGAAATCGAAAGCCTGCATCACGCGATGGCCGGTCCTTCGCGCCTCGGAAACTCAACCCAAATCAAAGGAAATTGTCATGACCAACACCAAGATCACCATGCTGACCGCCGTCCTTCTGCTCGGCTCGTTCATGGGTGCCACACAGGCAGCCACCTTGAAGGCCGCGCCGGCCAAGCCGTCCAGCCCGGGTGTCATCACTGCCCCGAGCGGCGGGGCCACCGAAGATCACTACTGCAAGAACGGCCATGCAAAATTCGCCAATTGCAGCGCCGATTTCGTCGCCGCCTGCAAGAAGGTTGGTGGCACCATGTCGGATGTTCAGGGCTGGGGTGGGCGTACTTGCTTCACGCCCTCCTGATACCGTCTCAGGTCAGGCCGCTCCGTCGGCACCTGACTTCACATGGACGTCGCCCGGAAAACCCCGCTTCTGCGGGGTTTTCTGCGTTTGGCCGCGCAATGTTAAAACATTCGTAGTTTGGTCAACTTTTGTTTATTTGACTTCGTCCGACCTGATCGGCCGTTTGCGCTGATCAAGCAAAACAGAGGAGCTACAATGTCGGCAAGCACGGACAATCCCCGCAACGCCCTTATCATTCCGGCCCTTGGCAGGGTTTACGCCGCTCTGCACGATGGTGCCGAAACGGTTCTTCGCGTCGTCGCCGGTGGGTTTCTAGCCATCCACGGTTCGCAGAAGATCACCAATCCTTTCGGCGCCGCCGAGATGGTCGAGGGTCTCGGCTTTTATCCGGGTGCGTTGTGGTCCTTGCTTTTGGCCTGCACTGAATTCTTCGGCGGCATCTTCATCGCCATCGGGTTTTTGACGCGGCCGGCCGCCTTTGCCGGCCTGTTCGTGCTGCTGGTCACGGTCTGGTTCCACTGGGTTACGATGGACCAGGGTTATTCGGGCGCGGAGAAGTCGCTGCTGTGGGCGGCGATCCTGCTCTTCTTCGTCATTCGCGGCGGCAACCGCCATTCGGTCGACGCCCGTATCGGCAAAGCGTTCTGACAGGCTGATAGCGACGACGCGTCGCCCTTTGCCTTTGGCACGAAACGGATTATGAAACGGCTTCAGCCAAGCTTGCGAGCGCCGGAGCCAGCCATGACCGAAATCCTGCAGACCCCAAAGCTCGTCGTCGTCTTTGGCGGGTCAGGCTTTGTCGGGCGCCATGTCGTGCGTGCGCTGGCCAAGCGCGGCTATCGCATCCGGGTCGCCTGCCGGCGGCCCGATCTTGCCGGCCATTTGCAGCCGCTTGGCAATGTCGGCCAGATCCAGCCGGTCCAGGTCAATGTGCGCGTGCGTTGGTCGGTAGACCGCGCCGTGCAAGGCGCCGACCATGTCGTCAATCTGGTCGCCATCCTGCATGAGAGCGGCCGGCAGAAATTCTCCGCCGTGCACGAATTCGGCGCCCGCGCAGTGGCCGAGGCCGCGCGCTCGGTCGGCGCCGGCCTGACCCACATTTCTGCGCTTGGCGCCGATCTGGACTCCGAATCGGACTACGCGCGCACCAAGGCGCTTGGCGAAAAGGCTGTGCTGGAGACGATCAAGGACGCCGTGATCTTCCGGCCGTCGATCAATTTCGGACCCGAAGACGGCTTCTTCAATCGCTTCGCCAACATGGCGCGCTATTCGCCGGTGCTGCCGCTGATCGGCGGCGGCCAGACCAAGTTCCAGCCGGTCTATGTCGGCGACGTTGCCGAAGCGGTGGCGCGCTCGGTCGACGGCAAGGTGGATGGCGGCCATATCTATGAACTCGGCGGGCCGAAGGTGCTCACCTTCAAGGAATGCATGGAAGAGCTGCTCGAGGTGATCGAGCGCAAGCGCCTGCTGGTGCCGGTGCCGTGGTGGGTGGCCAACATCCAGGCCTCGATCCTCGGCCTCTTGCCCAATCCGCTGCTGACCAAGGACCAGGTGATGCAGCTGCGCGAACACAACATCGTTTCGGACGCGGCCGCCAAGGCCAACCGGACGCTTGCGGGGCTCGGCATCCAGCCGCAATCGATCGCGACGATCCTGCCCAGCTATCTCTGGCGCTACCGCGCCGCCGGCCAGTTCCAGCAGCGCAAGCCTGCAGCATAGTCGTTACAGCTACCTGAAGGGGTCACGCCTATCTTGGCGTCACCCGCATCGGCAGACCGCCTTGTGGCTGCGTGGTGAGTTTCTGCACCGGCCAAGGCTTGGTTTCGGCGGTGGTGTCGAAGCGGAAGCGCGACAGCATGATCGCCAGCGCGATGATCGCCTCCTGCATGGCGAAGCTGGCGCCGATGCAGACGCGAGGACCGGCGCCAAACGGCAGATACTGGAAGCGGTCGATCTTTTCGCGATTTCCCGGGTGGAAGCGCTCCGGCAGGAAGGCATCCGGCCGGTCCCAAAGCTTCCTGTGGCGATGCACGACCCATGGCATCACCAGCACGGCGGCATGCTTGGGGATATGAAGATCCTTCCACATTTCCGGTTCGATCGGCTCGCGGTTGATCGACGGCGCCGGCGGATAGAGCCGGAGCGCCTCGTCGAAGGCGGCGCGGGTGAACGGCATGGCATCGAGCCATTTCGTCGGATCGGGCTCGCGCGCCAGCACCTGGTCAATCTCCTGCTCGACCCGGTTGCGCTCCCACGGTGATTCCGCCAGGCAATACAGCGTCCAGCCCAAAGCCCGCGCGGTCGTCTCATGGCCGGCGCCGATGAAGGTGATGATGTTGTCCTCGACCTCGGCCCGTGTCAGTCCGTCGGGTCCCTCGGCCTTGAGCAGCAGTGTCAGGAAATCCTGCGGCACGGCATCAGGGTCGCGCTTGAATTTCGCTTCGCGCATCGTGACCGTGTCGGTGACGATCTTGCGGAAATAGGCCATGGTCTTGCGGCCGCGGATGCGGGTCAGCCTCGGCAGCCAGTCGGGCGCGCGCAACAGATCGAGCGGATCGACGCGGCCCATGGTCTCGAACAGGCGGTCGATCTCGTTGGCGAAACTGCCCGGCTCGCCCGATATCTCGCCGGAAAATAGCGTCTCGGCCAGGATGTCGTAGGTGAGCAGCGTCATGTCATGAGCGATGTCGGACGTGCCGCCGTCTTCATAGCGGGTGACGAAGTCCAGCGTGCGTCTCAGCATCGGCTGGGCGAAGCCGAAGATGTGGCGCGGCGTGAACACCGGCGCCATCGCCTTGCGCGACCGCTTCCAGACCTCGCCCTCGGCGGTCAGCAGGCCGTCGCGCAGGATCGGCCGCAGGATCTTCTGGCGCACCGTCGCCATCTTGTAGTTCCTGGCGTTGTCGACCAGCACATGGCGGATCAGGCCGGGATCGTTGGCGACGATCAGATGTCCGCCAACGCCATTGGCCGAAATCCAAGGCTCGTTGTAGGTGTGTTCACCCCACAATTCGAGCGGGTTGCGGTAGACGATGCGGATCATCTCCAGCGTCGAGGGCGGCGTCGTGCGCGGCTTCGGCGCCGGGGGAATGAAGGGGGCGGGCTGGATGTCCATGCTGTGCTCCGCTGATGACCCAATGTAGTGGGCCGCAAAGCAGGCGTCCATGTGACCGTACGGCAAGGCCCTGCTCTCCGGAACGTGACCGGTTACCGTGAGGTGCCTTCTTGTTGCCCCGAGCGGCATGCCCTAGGTGGCAGTCACCAATGGATACCGCTATCGCAGGAGCCCAGCTTGAAGCACCAGTTGAACATCATCATCGGCAGCACGCGGCCAGGCCGCGCAGGGCCGGTTTTTGCCAAGTGGCTGGAGACGTTCGCGCGCGAGCATGGAAAATTCGAGCCGGTACTGACCGACATCGACACGTTCAAGCTTCCGGTGCTGGACGAACCGCACCATCCAAGACTCGGCAATTACCAGAACGACCATACCAAGGCCTGGTCAAAAGCGATCGATGCCGCCGATGCCTTCGTCTTCGTGGCGCCGGAATACAATTATTTCGTGGCGCCGGCGATCGTCAACGCGATCGATTATCTCTCGCGTGAATGGAAGTACAAGCCTGCCGCCATTTTCAGCTATGGCGGCGTCTCCGGCGGCCTGCGCGCGGCGCAAGCGCTGAAGCCGCTGCTGACCTCGGTGGGTGTCATGCCGATCTCGGAAGGCGTCGCCCTGCCGATGTATCAGAAACTGCTCGACGAGAACGGCGCTTTCAACGCCGGCGAACAGGTGCAGGGCGGAGCCAAAACCATGCTCGACGAGCTGTTGCGCTGGAGCGAGGCTTTGAAGCCTATGCGGGCTGCCTGAAAACGCTGGTCTTCCGCAAAAAGCCCGGCTTGCTCATGGCATAAAGAGGTGGAATGTTCGCGCAAAGGGACAAGCCGGGGGGCGGTTCGACTTGCGTTTGCTTTTTGCCTTGCTGCTGATGCTCATGACCACCGCCACCGCGGCGGCTGAGCGGCGCGTGGCCTTGATCATCGCCGACGACGACTACCGCCTGATCCGGCCGCTTGCCAACCCGGTTCATGACGGCGAGGCGATGGGAGCGGTGCTGAAGAAGCTCGGCTTCGAGGTCGTCCTCGAAACCAACCGCGACCTGCGGCGCATGCGCCGCGCGCTCGACGATTTTCGCCAGGATGCCAAAGGCGCCGACGTGGCGCTGGTCTACTTCTCCGGCCACGGCGTGGAAATCTCGGGCGATAACCGGCTGCTGCCGGTCGATGCCGACCCCTCTTCGCTCGATGCGCTGGAGAAGACCAGCTTGCCTCTGGAGGAGGTGCGCAAGACCGTGGCCGCCACCGCCAAGGTCGGCCTGATCATGCTCGACGCCTGCCGGAGCGATCCGTTTTCGGGCACGGTGGGTGACGGGCGCGGTGCGACGTCGCTGGTCAAGGATGTCGTGGAAAATGTCCGGCCGGGGCTTGGTCGGACTGGCCGCGCCGAAAACATCCTGTTCGCTTTCTCGGCAGCACCCGGCGAGACGGCGGCCGACGGAACCGGCCAGAACTCGCCATTCACCACGGCGCTGACCAAATATCTCGGCACCAGCGGGCTCGAAATCCGCTCGGTGCTGACGCTGGTGCAGCAGGAGGTCTACGATTTGTCGCGGGGCAAACAGCTGCCTTACGTCGAGAGCGGCCTGCCGAAGCTGTTCTTTGCCGCGGCCGCCATGGAACAATTGCCGGAGCGCGAGCGCCTGTTGCTTGCCATGGCCGACGTGACGCCGGAAATGCGCGGTGAGGTCGAGCAGGTTGCCAGCGATGCCGACATGCCGCTGGCGCCTCTCTACGGCGTGCTGATCAGCTCCGACGCCAGCCACCTTTCGGCGGACAGCCTGAATGCCCGGTTGCGCGAGGCGGCGGACGCCTTCGTCAAGGTGCGCGGCGAAATGAGGACGCTGGCCTCCGATGATCCGCAGGTGACGGAGCTGCGCCGGCAGGCCGAGGAGCAGCTTTCGCTCGGCGCCTTCGATGGGGCTCGCGCCATCCTCGCAAAGGCCGCCGACATCGACAATGTTTCGCGCAACGCCTTGAAGGCCAATTTCGTCGGCCGCACGCTGTCCGAGGCGGCGACGCGTTTCCTGTCCGGCGGTGCGGCGCGCGCCGACCTCGACTACGCCACGGCCATCAACGATTATGAATCGGTCCTGGCTCTTTACCGCGAGGCCGGGCAGACCGATCTGACCCTGGACCAGGCCGACCGCCAGATCCGCACGCTGGACGAACTCGGCAAGCTCTACACCCTTGTCGGCAACACCGATGCGGCAGGCCGCGCCTTTGCAGCGCTGGTATCCAATCTCGAGCTGCGTTCGGCCCGGGAAACCGACCCGAGCGTCAAGCGCGATTTTGCCGTCAGCCACATCAAGCTCGGCAACGTCAAGCTGGCGCAAGGGGACCTGCCGGAAGCGCTGGAAAACTATCGGACCGCCAGAACCATGCTCAGGGATTTGACCGCTGCCGAACCCGATCGGCTGCCATGGTTCGGGGACTTCGCCATGGTCGACGACAAGATCGGCAACGTGCTGGTGACGCAAGGCGATCTGGCCAGCGCCGCACAAGTCTACCAGGAAAGCCTGTCGATCAAGAAGCAACTTGCCGATAATGAACCGGAGCGCGCCGAGCTGCAGCGCGACCTGACCATCACCTATGACGAGATCGGCGGCCTTGCCCGGGTCATGGGGCGACTGGACAACGCCCAGATGGCCTACGAGGAGAGCCTGAAGGTCCGATTGGCGCTGGCCGAGAAGAAGCCGTGGGACGCCGAGCGGCAACGCGATGTCTCCGTCAGCCATGATACGATCGGCGACCTCAAGCGCGAGCGCGGCGATGCGGCGGGCGCACTCGCGTCCTATAAAGCGGGCCATGCGATCGTCGAACAATTGGTGGGCCGCGACCCCGACAACAGTGAGCTGAAGCGCGACCTGTCGGTCGGCAACGCAAAGATCGGCAATGCGCTGAGCGATCAAGAGGACTGGCCGGCAGCCCTCGCCGCCTACAGGCAAGCCCTCTCGATAGCCGGCGTGCTGGCGGCCAGTGACCCTGCCAACGCCGACTGGCAACGCGACCTCTCGGTCAGCTTGGAAAAAGTAGCGGGCATTCGGGCGATACAGGGCGACCGCGCTGGAGCGCTCAAGGCCTATACAGACAGTTTCGCCATCGCCGACCGGCTGGCCAAGCTCGACCCTGCCAATGCCGACTGGCAACGCGACCTGTCGATCACTCTGTCCGAGATCGGCATGCTCAAGGCCAAGCATCGCGACGTCAAAGGCGCGCGGCAGGCTTTCCAGGACAGTCTCGACATCCGCCAGCAGCTCGCCCGGTCCGACCCAAACAACGCCACCTGGCAGCGCGACCTGGTGGTGGCCATGATCGACTACGCTCAGGTCGCCAAGAACCCCAAGGCCGTGCTTTCCCAGGCGCTGGACATGACGCTGGAGCTCGACCGCAGCGGGCGGCTGGCGCCGCGATATAAGTTCATGATCAAGTTTCTCAGGGACCGGCTGGCCAAAGTGAAATAGGGCCTGACGGGAGGCTGTCATGGACAGCCGGCTCATTCCCCGTGAAATGCCTGCAAACCTTGGAAAAACCGCCTTTTGCGCCTATATCTAGTGCATATCAGAGGCGCGATTCGAAGCGGGTTTTTCGCGCCGTGCAAGCGGCATCCAGACAACAGGTTTTCATGAGCGATCAGATCGACAACAACAACGGCGCTGAAGCCGAATACGGCGCCGATTCCATCAAGGTTTTGAAGGGGTTGGATGCTGTCCGCAAACGCCCCGGAATGTATATCGGCGATACCGACGACGGTTCGGGCCTGCATCACATGGTCTATGAAGTGGTCGACAACGCCATCGACGAGGCGCTGGCCGGTCACGCCGATCTCGTCACCGTGACGCTCAACCCCGATGGTTCGGTCACCGTGATCGACAATGGCCGCGGAATTCCAACCGATATCCACACCGGAGAAGGCATTTCGGCGGCCGAAGTGATCATGACGCAGCTGCATGCCGGCGGCAAGTTCGACCAGAATTCCTACAAGGTCTCGGGCGGCCTGCATGGCGTCGGCGTCTCGGTGGTCAACGCGCTGTCGGCGTGGCTGAAGCTGAAAATCCGCCGCAACGGCCAGATCTTCGAGATGAGTTTCACGCATGGCAATGCCGACGCGCCGCTGAAGGCCACCGGCAGCTATGAGCAGGACAAGCAGCCGGGCACCTATGAGGGCCGCAGCGGCAGCCAGATCACCTTCTTCCCGTCGGCCGAGACCTTCACCATGGTCGAGTTCGACTTCGGCACGCTGGAACACCGGCTGCGCGAGCTTGCCTTCCTCAATTCCGGCGTGCGCATCATTTTGACCGATGCCCGTCACGCCGATGTCGTGCGCCATGAACTGCACTATGACGGAGGCCTCGAAGAATTCGTCAAATATCTCGATCGGGTCAAGAAACCGCTGATCGACAAGCCGATCGCCATCAAGGCGGAGCGCGACGGGATCACCGTCGAAGTGGCGATGTGGTGGAACGACAGCTACCACGAGAACGTGCTGGCCTTCACCAACAACATCCCGCAGCGCGATGGCGGCACGCATCTGGCCGGCTTTCGCGGCGCGCTGACGCGCCAGATCACCGGCTATGGCGAATCGTCGGGCCTGACCAAGAAGGAAAAGGTCTCGCTGATCGGCGACGATTGCCGCGAAGGCCTGACGGCGGTGCTTTCAGTCAAGGTTCCAGATCCGAAATTCTCCTCGCAGACCAAGGACAAGCTGGTCTCGTCGGAGGTCCGTCCTGTCGTCGAAGGCCTGGTCAACGAAGCGCTCGGCACCTGGCTTGAAGAACATCCGAGCGAAGGCAAGGTGGTCGTCGACAAGGTGATCCAGGCCGCGGCGGCGCGTGAAGCGGCGCGCAAGGCGCGCGATATCACCCGCAAGAGCTCGCTCGGCGTCACTTCCCTGCCCGGCAAGCTGGCCGACTGCCAGGAACGCGACCCGGCGAAGTCCGAAATCTTCATCGTCGAGGGTGACTCCGCCGGCGGCTCGGCCAAGGGCGGCCGTTCGCGCCAGAATCAGGCCATTCTTCCGCTGCGCGGCAAGATCCTCAATGTCGAGCGGGCCCGCTTCGACCGCATGCTCGGCTCCGACATGATCGGCACGTTGATCACGGCGCTCGGGACCTCGATCGGCAAGGACGAGTTCAACGCCGACAAGCTGCGCTACCACAAGATCATCCTGATGACCGACGCCGATGTCGACGGCGCCCATATCAGAACCTTGCTGCTGACCTTCTTTTTCCGGCAGATGCCGGAGCTGATCGAGCGCGGCCATCTCTACATCGCCCAGCCGCCGCTCTACAAAGTGACGCGCGGCAAGAGCTCGCAATACATCAAGGACGAGAGCGCGTTCGAGGAGTTCCTGATCGGCTCGGGACTGGAGGAAGCATCGCTTACCCTCGGCTCGGGCGAGGTTCGCATCGGACAGGACCTGCGCGGAGCCATCGACGACGCGCTGGCGGTGCGCCAGCTGATCAACGGCCTGCACACGCGCTACAACAGAGGCGTCGTCGAGCAGGCGGCGATCGCCGGCGGGCTCAACCCGGACGTGTTCACCGATCTCGGCCGCGCCAACGACATGGCGGAGCGGATTGCAAAACGCCTCGACATCATCGCCGAGGACACCGAGCGCGGCTGGACCGGCCGCATGTCGACCTCGAATGAAGGCGTCGGCGGCTATGTGTTCGAGCGCACGGTGCGCAGCGTCAAGGAATACGCGCATCTCGACCTGGCGCTGATCAATTCGGCCGACGCACGCCAGCTCGACCGCTACGCACAGCGCCTCAGCGAGGTCTACGGGTCGCCGCCGGTGCTGCGCCGCAAAGATGTCTCCGAAACCATCTCGGGGCCGCTGGCGATGCTCAACGCGGTCTTTGCGACCGGCCGCAAGGGCCTGACGATGCAACGCTACAAGGGTCTCGGCGAGATGAACGCCGAACAGCTGTGGGAAACCACGCTCGATCCGAACGTGCGCTCGCTGCTGCAAGTCAAGGTCAATGACGCGACCGATGCGGATTCGCTGTTTTCGCGGCTGATGGGCGATGAGGTCGAACCCAGGCGCGAGTTCATCCAGGACAACGCGCTGTCGGTCGCCAATCTGGACATCTGATCTGGACATCAAATCTGAATTGGCGCGCTGCGGCGCGCCAATGTTCCGCTGGCGGCAAGAAAATCATTTTACAACGCGCCGGAACGGAAGTTCCCTTGGAACATTGTGACAACATCGATTCACAATATTCTAACAGGAGGCCTCCATGGGACGTGGCATTTTGCTCTGGTTGCTCGGCATTCCGATTCCGATCATCATTCTGATCATGCTGTTCGTACGATAGGGGGCTTCCATGCAGTCCACCCTGTCGGCGGTCGATGTTTCCGCCTCAACCGAGTCCTCCTCCACCGCCGTCAGCTGGGGACCGATCATCGCCGGAGCCTTCGCGGCCTCGACATTGACCCTCATCCTCATGCTGCTCGGTTCGGGGCTGGGATTGAGCATGGTGTCGCCATGGTCGGGATCGGGCGCATCTGTGACCACTTTCGCGGCGTCCACCGCGATCTGGCTTGTCATCGTGCAATGGCTGTCCTCCGGCGTCGGCGGCTATCTTGCCGGACGCCTGCGCACCAAATGGGTCGGCATCCACACCGATGAAGTCTATTTCCGGGACACCGCACACGGCTTTCTTGCCTGGGCGCTGGCCACGTTGCTCGTCGTCGGCGTGCTTGGCTCCGCGCTTTCCGCTGCGATAGGCTCAGGCGTGCAGGCGGTGTCCACCATCGCGTCTGGCGCGGCCATGGGCGCATCGGCGGGAGCTTCGGCCAATGCCGACAGCACATCGGCAGACAATGCGACCTCCTACCTGGTGGATTCGCTGTTCCGTCCGGCTGATCCGGGCAGGCTGGCTGCCGCCAATCCGGACAGCGATGCGGCTGCGGTCGGTCAGGCTTCGCGCATCCTGATCGCCGGTGCAGCGGCAGGCGAGGTTTCCGCAGACGACAAAACGTATCTGTCGCAGCTGGTCGCCGTCCGCACAGGGCTTTCTGAAGCAGACGCCAGGACCCGGGTGGATGCCGTCCTCGCCAAGGCTCAGGACGCCAAAGTCAAGGCGCAGCAGGCCGCCGACACCGCCAGGAAGGCCAGTGCGACGTTTGCCCTGCTTGGTGCGCTCTCGCTGGCCATCGGCGCCTTTATCGCCAGTGCCGCCGCGGCCCTCGGAGGCAGGCAGCGCGACGATGAGGAAGCGGTTTTTATCGCCAACCGCTGAACTGCACTTGCAACAAAGCCACTCCGGCCCGCCCGGAGTGGCTTTGCTTTGAATTGTCGCACAGCGTTGCCTCGACCCCGTTCGCTGAAGTCCGTTCCTATTTTCGGGGAGGAATCGTCGGTGCTTCGGCTTGGCTCGGCTCCAGTTTGCGACCGAGGTCGACCGCGTCGCGCAGCACGGCTAGAGCGTTTCATATTTTGACGGAAGCGTAGCCTGCGTTTTCGAAGTAGTTCTTGCATTCGGCTGCCTCGATGGTTTCGACGAGGTGGCCGATGTGGCGCCACGTGTCCTCGACGGTGCGTTTCTGAGCTTGTCGCATCCAGTGTTTGATCTTGGCGAAGGCCTGCTCGATCGGATTGAGGTCCGGCGAGTAGGGCGGCAGATACCAAAGCCTGGCGCCGGCAGCTTTGATCGTCTGCCTGATGGCCGCCGACTTATGGCTTCCCAGGTTATCCATGACCACGATGTCGCCGGGCTTCAGCACGGTGATGAGCTGCTGCTCGACATAAGCACGGAAGCATTGGC